>JAJACU010000038.1 GCA_022601345.1 Chlamydiota bacterium
GTTCAATTCCTACTGCCAGCAACCCTTTAAAGGGGGTATCGCATAGCGGCTAATTGCAATGGACTGTAAATCCATCGACTTCGGTCTACGCTGGTTCGAATCCAGCTACCCCCATAACCTCCCTTAGCCTGATGCATGAGTTTTCTTGTCCAGATTTTCCACTAGATAAAAACCAAAAAATCAGTTCACTTTTTTACAAAGAAAAAGTTTATACTTTTCATGCAGCCTTAAAGTATGTGCATAAACTTTTATATAAAAGAATCTCAAATCTTGAAGATCTAACACTTGTTTTAATAGAAAAGAGAGGTACTTGCAGCTCTAAACATGGACTGCTAGCTCAGCTTGCTGAAGAAAATGGCTATAGCCATATTGAAGTAAAGCTTGGCTATTTCAAATTTTTTTCGAGAACCCTACCTGAACTTAAAGAAAAGTTTAACGCTATTGGTGCAGACTACATAATAGAGGCGCATTGCTATTTAAGCTATAAGGGTAGTTTTATTGACGTGACTTCATGTCAATTTGATGCGCGCCAACTGTTGAATCCAAAAAACCTTTTAGAAGAAGTAACAATTAAAGCATCACAAACAGGTAAGGTCAAACAAGCAATGCATAAAAAGTATTTTGAAAATTGGTGCACCAAATATAGCATTGATTTTGAAAAAGCTTGGAGTTTGCGCTGTGCTGTAATTGACTGCCTCGTTCAAAAAGCTGAAAACGTCTAAAAAGAGCCTTTAATTCCCTTAAAACTCTTAATTTGATATACTCCATTTTTTTAATCTAGCTTGTAGGTACTTGTGCATCTTTGTAAATTTATTTTTATTTCACTTTTGTCTTTAGTTATAGGGTTTTCTTCTAATAGCCTACTTTATGCAAAAGGAAGCAGGACTCGAACAATATCGCGAGGCGTTTGCGTTCAATCAAAAAAAATTGAACCCTTTAGTGAACTTGTTATGACAGGGTCAATGAATGTATATTTAACACAGGGCACAGAAACTTCACTGCAAATTGAAGGAAGCGAAGCAGATATTAAATTGATTGAAGTTGTTCAAAAAGGCGACAACTTGATGATTAAAACAAAGAATAAATCAGGCTTTACGTTTATTACTAAGAAGGTCGACGTATACATTACAACGCCATCACTTTCAGAAGTTAATTTAAAAGGATCTGTACATCTTTCTACAGATAATCAACTCCACTTAGACAAAGCTAAAATTTTGAGCAGTGGAAGCTCCAAAGTGACAATGTCTGTAAACGCAAAAGATTTAGAAGTTGATGTAAAAGGATCTGGACATATTACTTTGAATGGGTATGCCCAACATCAAACCATTAATGTTTACGGATCTGCAACCTACAAGTCAAATAAACTTCTTAGTGGATCAGCAGATGTCAATCTTTATGGATCTGGCACAGCATATCTTGATGTAGAAAGAGAATTAAACGTCAAAGTCTATGGCAGTGGAAATGTTCTCTATAAAGGCAACCCTTTGATTCAAAGCCAATCTTTTGGCTCAGGAAAAGTAAAAGCTATTTAAAAATTACAGGATATATTTAATTAGAAAGTGGAAGTTTTGCAAGGCGCCAAGATCTTATGCCGCCTGCAAGAGAAAGCACATTGCTAAAACCCATTTTTTGTAAATTATAGCAAGACAGAGCAGAACGATAGCCGCCGCCGCAGTAGAGAACTAATGGTGAGTTTTTATCTTCAACAAGGTTTTCTATATCTCTTTCAAGGATTCCTCTCGGAAGGTGGATCGCACTTGGAATATACCCTGAAAACCATTCATCACTTTCTCTTACATCTATTAAAACAAGCTTCTTTGACTCCTTAAGAAGTTTATTTAATTTATTGACGCCTATTTCTTCAATGTGTTGTTTTGCTTCGGCAACGAGTTTACTAAAGTCTGCAGAGTGATCCATTTTTATCCTAATAGCTTTTAGTTGAATAATATTTTGAAACACTTTAATAGTAAAAGAAAATAGTAAATTTGAAATTTTCATGCTTAACAGACGTTTTTTTATTTCATTTTGTGCAGTGGTTTCAGTTCTCGTTATCGCTCTAATGAGTATTAGTGATAAAGCAGAATCTAAACCTACAAAGAAAGTAGCAATTTATGAATGCATGGAAATTACAAGCTCTCTTGATGAACTCAAAGATCATTTAAAAGGGCATTGTGACCTTATAGATCAGTTTGTAATTCTCGAGTGCATGGAAGATGAAAAAGGAAACTGCAAAGACTTACTCTATCCTACATTTAAATCGGAGCTGCAAGATTTTTCGGATAAAATTATCTACATAGCAGCCCCAAGTCTTGCGCAAACGAACCAACAGGCTGTTAAAGAGTTTTACTATAAAAACCAGTACCTTAAAGCTTTTGACGAGTGCCAAAACCAGGATGTGATAATTTTTTCTCAAGTTAACAACATTTTAACACCTTCCGATTTGCATCAAGCTTTGATAAAGTTAGAGCGGCGCCCTGAAGAAATTTTACTCCTAAAGGGGAACAAAGAGGCATCAGCCTTAAAACTGGCAACCTATGAACATGTCAAGCAAGTCTTGCCCGCAACGATTGAAAAAAGTTCTAAACTTAATGCCCAAGCGCTTGACTGGAAAGCATTTTTTTACCCTATTAAGGAATCATTGTAATGAGCGAATCACCAGTTTTAATAGCGATCTCTTGGATAGCAATTTTAATTCTATCTATAAGTTATTGGTTTCAAATTTGGAAAATTCATGTTCATAAAGAGGTCAGAGACCTTTCTTTATCTTATAATGTGCTGCTTGCTATTGGTTTTGCAATACTTGGGGTTACAGCCTATGCTGAAAGGTCTGTAATATTTTTGGTTAAACAGATTATGACGACTCTGCCGGTTGTAGTTATCATCTGTCAAATAATGTATCACAAAGGTGATCGTTGGCATGACGACGACGATCCGCACTGCAAGGGTTGTGACAAAGAGCAGGAAGTCTTGTGGGCATTTTGCCCTTTTTGTGGTAAACGAGGAAAGTAGGTTTACTTTTGATCAAATTTATTTAATAGATCATCTGCAATTTCTTCCATCACTTTCGTGCTCTCACCAAGTTTAGATAAAGCCATCAAGATCTCTCTAAGGCCAAAAGTAAGCCCCGTAATAACTAAAAGAGTTCCCAAAATTAAAAGTCCTCCAGAAATGTAAGAGAGTACGTGATTAAAGTAGCTTAGAAGAATGCAAATAGCAGCTGAGCTAAATGTGAAAATTGCACAATACTCAAACACAATTCCCCAACGTAAAAGTCTAGCTCTTTTATTATTTGCGTAATAGAGATGTTTGTTCCAAAGCTCTTCTTTTTGACGACAAAAAATTTCAAATTCAGATTTTTCGATTTGACTGTGCTTTAAATGTGCATATTTTGCTTCTAAAAGGTCATCTTGCCTTTTTCTGAGGAATGATAAGATAGAAATTAATCTGTTGTTAAAAATCATTGATAGCAGCGTACAAGCTGGAATCATGACAACAGGAAGGATTGATGAGGCAGCAATTTGCTCAGATATCAAGTTAGGTGAAATCACAAGATCTCCTTGTAGAGTCAAAATTTTCAGTAATACTACTGATTAAACAAAGGGTGATTAAAATGGAATGTATTTTTTATCAAAAAATTCAATAAGCTTAAAAATAATCACAGCTTCATCAGAATCAGACTTTCCCTCTGAGATATTAAAAAAAATACTTAACTCCATCTACATCACATCATGTTGCAATCTTGCTGTGTCAAATAAAAATTAGAGCTTCAATTCATAGGATCATGCCCCATTTTCTCTAGAATTAATTTTCTTTATTTTGATCAAATTTTCTTGGTTAAAAGGAGAGGGGTTCATTATAATTATAACTTCTATTATGAGGTTGTGATGCGCGTGACAGTTGCTCTTTTACTCACTGTTGTTGGGTGGAGTTCTTCTTTTGTATTCATTCGTTTGGGCTTGGAGAGCTACTCTGCCGAGGTCGTTACCTGTGGTAGATATCTTGTAGCAAGTTTAGTCGCGGCCGTTATCTATGCGTACTTACCTCATAAAGTGAGCCTCTCAATTTCAAATCGCATTAAAGCAATGTTGTGTGGGGCCTTAGGCATGGGAATATATAGCTATGCTGTAGGGTTGGGGGAAGTAACTGTGCCGGCCTCAATAACAGGGTTTGTTGTTGGTCTTATGCCTCTTTGTGCGTCAGTTTTGGCTGTTTTTTTATACAAAGAGCCTCTCTCTAAAAGGCTTTTAATGGGTATTGGCATTAGCCTAATTGGACTATTTATTATTGCTTTTAGTGGGCACGATGAAGTCTCATTTGGAACTGGCCTTCTTTGGGTTTTCTTATCCACCATTAGTGCAACAGCCTATACACTACTTCAAAAGCCTTTGATAAAAAAGATGCCTGCGCCAGTTTTTATTTGTCATGCTCTATGGGGAGGAGCGCTCATAGCGCTTATTATCTATTTACTTTCTTCATCTAGTTTTATAGATCAATTTCACACATCAAAATTCTCTGCGACACTTTCAATTTTTTATCTAGGATTTGTACCCTCTTTGTTGTCCTTTTTTGGATGGAGCTATGCATTGTCTAAAGTAAATGTCGCCAAGGCTAGTATAGCGCTTTATACCATGCCTCTGCTTACCGCTTTGCTTGCCTTCTTGATTTTACAAGAGAAACCCACTTTGTTTGCTCTTGTAGGCATGTCATTGGCTTTTGGAGGCTCTCTAATAGGATCTATTAAACTCTCAGCTAAAATTAAGAAATCAATTAAAGTCACCACTTAGCGATAGGGGGCATAGATGAAAGTATGGCCTCAGGATTGCCATTGGACTGGAATCCAAATTTCGTGCCTCTGTCATAAAGAAGATTAAATTCAACATAATGTGCACGCAGTTGGTTTTGTTGTTCTTTTTCTTCCTCAGTGTATGGAGTATTTATTCTTCTATCGTAGATGGGCATAATAGCGTCTGTAAAGCTAGAGCCAATTGCTTTCCAAAGCTCTAGATCCAATTCTAAATTCCCCGAATTGTAATGATCAAAAAAAATTCCGCCTACGCCTCTTTCCTTCTTTCTATGTGGAATAAAAAAGTATTCCTGAGCATTTTTGGAAAATAGGGGGTAGAGATTTGTGTCAAAGGCATTCAGTACAGTTTTTGACACATTGTGAAATAGCTTTTTATCTTCTTCGTAATAGGGTCCCATAGGGGTTAAGTCGTATCCGCCTCCAAACCAAAATTTGTCTTCTGTTTCTATATAGCGCACGTTCATATGAACGGTAGGGGCATGTGGATTCATCATATGGGTAATTAAGCTAACGCCAGTTGCAAAAAAAGATCCTGAACTTTCATTGAAAGGAAGGCCGGGGCCCGCAACTGCTGAGAAATTGACAGCGGCCTTTTCAAAGTGACTCCCTCTAAGGTGGGCCATTTTCCCCCCTCCATCACCTTTATTGTAGGGCCATGATTTAAAGATAAATTTTTCTTTAGGTTCAATAGATTCAAATGAAGAAATAATTTTTAATTGAAGTTTTTTGAGATAGTCTACAATGGCTGATTGGTCTGGTTTTTTCATTTTTAATTAATTTGCTGTTATAAAGAAAATTTTTTATAACGATTATTTATATTTTTGTAATTAAAAGATTGCTTAAATATTCAAAATTTAGGTATCTTACCTGTTCTCAATATGAGAAAATTTGACTTTTTTTGGGGGTATAGCTCAGCTGGTAGAGCATCTGATTTGCATTCAGAAGGTCAGGAGTTCGACTCTCCTTGCCTCCAATTCTTTAGCGCGGTTATAGCTCAGTTGGTTAGAGCGCGACACTGATAATGTCGAGGTCCCAAGTTCAAGTCTTGGTAACCGCACTTTTGTTAGATACTGTAATAGTCAACAGTAACACCTTGGTGATTAGACCGGGGTAAGAAATTAAACTCTTCTCGAATAGAATTTTCAGAAATATTATCCTCTTCTTTTCCATTTAACTTCCCTGTAATAGCTACCTTCTCATTTTCATTGGTAAATTTGTGGAGTTCAACACTATTTGCAGTTTTAAAGTGTCTCCCAAAAAGAGAGTGTCTTATATGAATTAGCTCGTGTGCCAGTGAAATGTAAAAAGGGTTTTTTTCAGTTTGTAAATTTGCTTTTCCTGTTTGTTCAACATAAACTTGTGTGTTTACTTTTTCACAAAGGTTAACTGTAAAAACGAATCCTTGATTTCTTGTTACTAAGCAGTTAACAAAACTTGTAGAGTTGTGAGGAAATATATCAATTGTGAAGGTTTGAGTTGCGCCGCTAAATAAACCTTTAAAGTACTGAATCCATCCTGGTTTAAGGATGCTGTAGAGAAGCTCTCTTCCTCGTGAACGAGTCATTAGTTTTTTTACTGCAGATAAAACATGCAGTTGAAATCCAAAACTCCCTTGAATCTTGAGGGCAGTTTCACCATTTGAAATTTGATTATATAAAGAGGTTATCCTTGATAAATCTTTTTGATAGATTCCATTGGGAGGCAATGGACCATAATAGTTGTTAGCATAAACAACAAGATCACTGTTGTTAAATGGACTGTTAGGATCAATTGGGAGAATAAATGAAGGGGGAGTAGGGTCTAAAAAAAATCCAATGTGCTTCAATAAGTTTTTTCCATTAATTGGAAAATAGAGAAGAGACTTTACCTTATCCTTTTCACTTTGTTGTTGAAATTGATAGAGGGATATTTTATGAGTTTTTTCTAATTGCTTAGAAGCCTCTGTATAACTAAATAAATGAATAAGCTCTGATGCTTTTACTGAGAGCTTGGTGGGGTGCTCTATGGGAAAAGGTGAGTAAAGATCATTAAGCAAAGATTGCTCTGAGGCTAAAGACGCAACTTCTTTAAACTTTGCTAAGGTAAGCCCTGCAATAATTTCACTTTCAGAGGCGCTATGAGGGTAGAGCCACTCATCTACAAAACGGGGTATTATTTTCATCGTTTTTTTTGGCTTAATTAATGTAAGTATTTTACATTACAAGAGATAAAATATGCAATTTATAGATTCTTTAGTAAAAGAATTAGATTCACATGCTTTTTTCATATTAAGAGCACTTTGTTTGAAATTTTAAAATGACTAGTTGCTTGGTTTTGAAAATAAGGCGCATTTCCTGTTTCTCCGACCTTAGATGCCTGGTGTGGATAACTATGTTTATAAGCTAGTTACTTTAAATATTTCTCTAATAATGAGACTTATTAATAATAAACTTTATCGATTATAAATAAAACTTGTTGATTTTAGATTCATAATTTTAGTGGTTTAAGGAAATTCTTAAAAAAAATATTTGATTATATTTAATAGGTCTTGGTAGCGTCGCACCCACTTTATTGAAAGGAGGTGCATTATGGTGACGATATCTAAATTGTTACTTAATGAAGAAAAGAAAAAGGAATTGAAACTCAACACTGCGGTTTTACGAGGTGAAGATAATCGCCGAAATGTTTTTGAAAAATTCCTGGATAAACGTCTAGTTGACAATAAAAGTCATGAACACATAGATATGAATTTTTACGACCCCTTCTATGGAGGGTTCTGAACTAAAAATGAGGGAGATTTTTTAAAAAAATGAGAGTTACTAATAATTCTAATAATAATATGGGGGGGGTATCCCCAGGTCAGAATACTGTAAAAAGTATTTTTCTTAACTTAGCTGCAAAGGGCGCACAAGAGCCTGAGAAGCATTTAACCGAACTCTCTGACTTTTTGAATAATCTTTATCATAAAAAATGCTTGAAAAGCCAGATTAATCCGCAAAAAGCGGGAGCCTTCGGCGCTCTATGGGATGGGGCTTTGGTTATTGTCAATACGATTGATATTGATTGTGAAAATAGCGTTAAAGATGCTGATTTTGGATTATTAAAAAATGATTTGATTAAACTCTCTGCATTGTTTTAATTCTTTCTTAAAGATTAATTTGTCTGTTAGAAGCCCTTTAGACTTGAGTAAAAGGGCTCCAAAGACTAACATAAGTTGTATGAGCGTTTATAAATTTGAATCAGATACTCTTTTAGACATTGTCGAACATGTAGATTCGAATACATTGTTTATCTTTGATATTGACCACACATTAATAGAGCCTGTCCAGATTATTGGTAGTACCCATTGGGAGCGCCACCTTGCAAAAAAACTTAAAGAGCAAGGCTTTACGCACCATGAAGCTTGTATACGGGCTTTTCATCAATGGAGAACAATCCAACATCTAACAGCAGTCAAGGCTGTAGAAGAGTCTGTCTACGAAATTTTAACTCTAGTAAAAAATTTGAATGTTCAAACCCTAGGCTTAACTGCTAGAGATGGAACTTTATCAGAACTCACATTCGATCAACTCAAGTCAGTGCAGCTAGATAAGCTTTTTACTCACAAAGAAGATTGCAAAGACTTACCGGGGAATTACCCTTGTAAATATACCAAAGGGGCGATCTTTTGTGGATTTAATAAAAAAGACGTTGGGCTACAGCTATTTTTAGAGCATGTCAAAATGAATCCAAAAAAAGTTGTTTTTGTAGATGACCAAAAAAGCCATATCGATGAGCTAGAAGATTTGTCAAACCTTTTAGGTATTGAGTATGTTGGAATGACCTACCATGCATCTGGGGACCACAAATTTGATCCTCAAATCGCTGAAATTCAAGAACAGTATTTACCGAAGCTTATTAGTGATAAAGAAGCTCTCGATCTGTTAGAGGCTTAATGTCAAAAAACAAACACAAGAATCAGCCTAGCCAACATATAGCAATGGGTTGCCATACTATTGAAGGGCTTTTAAAGCATTCTCCCAATAGATTGATTAAAGCCTATCACGTGAAGTCTGAGGATAAGCTTCAAGAGCGCAAGCAAAAGCTTATCAGTGATCTTAAAAAACTCGGCATACCTATGCAAGCCTGCTCTAAGACAGAATTGGAGAGGCTTTGTGGCTCAAGTTCTCACCAGGGAATTGTTGCAACTCTTCATAAAAGAGACCCAATTGACCTTAATAGTTTTATTGAAGAAAATGAAACTAAACTAGTAGTTGTGCTAGACAGTATTTATGACCCACATAACCTTGGGGCAATTTTGCGTGCTAGCGAGTGTTTTGGGGTGGGTCTTATTATATGGTCTAAAAATAGAAGCGCTCCACTTTCTCCTGTTGTAACAAAAACAAGCTCTTCAGCATCGGAATTTGCTCCAATTCATGTTGTGTCGAATGTTTCAACAACTCTAGATAAATTTGTTAAAGACGGCTACACTTTAATAGGTGCGCAAATTTCTAAGGATAGCCAAAATCTTTTTAGTTATACATTCCCTGAAAAGTCTGTGCTGGTACTGGGAAGTGAAGGAGATGGGATAAGAGCTTTATTGCAAAAGAAGCTTAACACATCTGTTGCGATTCCAATGCATGGAAAAATTGATTCATTAAATGTCTCTCAAGCGGCTGCTCTTTGTATAGGAGTGTGGAGCTCTCAACAACCTTAATCTGAAATAGCTTGAAGTTCTTGCTCTAAGTATTTAGGAGTTTCAAAAGAGTTTTTGTGAATTTTTGGATTGTAATACTTTAGTTGACCTTCAATATCTTTATAACGCTTTTGTATTCTTTTATGATCTAAAAAGTTCTTAGTCTCACTCTTAAAAGATATCGTGAAAGCTTTTATCCCACCAAGTTGGCTAGGTGCTGGTGCAAAATAGCAAAATGATGAATCAAAAAGTTCCTTTTTGAGCTTTAAAGAATTTTTCAACACAGCTAATTGAGTAATTGGACTTCCAGCCTGACAAACAAGTATTCCTTCTGATGTCAGGGCATTTTTGCATAAGCTAAAAAAATGTTTGTGAAAAAGAGAGCGTGCGGGGCCAAGAGGGTCCGTTGAGTTCACAATGATGACATCAAATGTATAATTTGTTTTCTTTAAGTAATTGTAACCATCATCAATTAACAGGTGAACTCTTCTATCCTCAAAAGCGCCATTTGCTAAGTTAGAAAAGTTTTGTTTACACAAGTCTACAACTCTTCCGTCTAGCTCGATTACAATAACTTCTTCTATAGATGGGTGTTTAATAGCCTCTCTAATACATGGGCCATCTCCTCCTCCGATGATGAGAATTCTCTTTGGATTGGGGTGGATCATAAGTGGGACGTGGCTAATCATTTCGTGATAAATAAACTCATCTTTTTCTGAATACTGAACAATATTATCTATCATCAAAATTTTGCCTAAAGAACGATTTTTGAAAATCGTTATCTTTTGATAAGCTGACTGTTCATTTAAAATATCGTCTTGAATCTTAAAAGTTTGAGTCCAATCTTCAGACAGGTTTTTTGGAGATGAAAAAGCAAAGTGTGATGTTAGTGCTAAAAGAAGTACAATTAATTTATTTAAATACATAGCCGCTACTAAATAATTTGCGGATATAGTACATGAAAAATAAGTTTTGAGCGACAAAAAAAGACTATTTTTGCCTCGGTGAGATTTTTACTTTTTTGATTTGTCTATCTGTAGTGCTGATGACTTCAAGCTCAAAGTCGTCATGATTTATTTTAAGATTTGGAGCGGGTATTGTTCCGGCTCTATGGATGATATATCCTCCAATTGTGTCATAATCTCCTAGCCTTGGAATTTTAACGTGGCAGTTTTGTTCGATGTCAAAAAGACTCATTCTACCATTTACAATCCAGTTGTCTTTTTGCTGAGTGTAAAGATTTTCTTCGTCATCATCATATTCATCAGCTATCTCTCCAACAATTTCCTCTAAAAGATCCTCAATTGTAACAACGCCTTCGATTGCACCAAATTCATCAACAACTAGGGCCAGGTGCTGTTGTTTCTGTAAGAATTCTTGCATTAGGTGTGAAATTTTTCTTGTCTCAGGAGTATATAGGCTTTTAGTAAGAAGCTTGCCAATTGGTTGCTCTAGTAGTTCCAACTTTCCACTTTCAAGAGTGTCCATATAGTAATTAAAGATGTCTTTATAAAGCACAATTCCTTTGATGTAGTCTAATGAGTCTTCATAGACAGGAATGCGGCTATAGTTTTCTTCCTTGAGAGTTTTTGCAGCCTCCTTAATGGGCATTGATGCTGGAAGTGCAAAAACATCCATTCGAGGAACCATAACTTCTCTAACGATCCTTTCCTTAAATTTTAGGATCGATTCTATAAGTAGGCGGTCATTTGCTTCTAAATTCTTATCTGGTAGTGATTCTTTAAGCAAATCAAACATTTTTTCTTTAATAAGGCTTAAATGCTCTTTAGTAGAGCTTTGCTTTGTATATATGTATTGTGTGATTTTTAAAAATGGATGAAGTAGCGGAAACAAAACTGCAAGGTAAAAAGAGGTAAGCAGACCTCCTCCTAGAAAGATAATCTTTGCCTTTCTAAGTGTTAGAAGTCTTGGCAGCAAATCGCTTAACAAAATAAAGGCTATGAGAAGACCAAATAAAATAAAAGGCAGACTGGTCCAATCCAGCTTGAAATTTTCAAGAGAAGATATAAATATAAATGCAGAAACTCCAAAGCCAAAGCGAGCTATGTTTTTTGCAAATACACAGCTGATAAATAGGCCATTAAAGTATCGTTGCTTGTAAAAAAAATCGTAGATCTTTCCATAAAAAAATATGAAGGCGTGGTCATCTAAGAACTGTTTTGTTTTTAATTTTTGAGTTTTGCGAAAAATTTGAGTCAACGTGCATAGCAGATAAACCTGGAGCGCGAAAAAAACAGTTAAGATTAGAGCTATAAGTAACAAGGGTCGTTTCCGGTTATTTACAAATAAGTTTATTACACTTTAGTAAATAATCGATAGATTTTTTCTCTGCAAGTCGCATCTTTGCTTCATCATCATTTTCTATGTCATCATAGCCTAGAAGATGTAGCATCCCATGTACTAAGTAAAGAGTTAGTTCTTGATAAATTTGCCCTTTATTGCTTTTGCAGTAATCGATTGCAGCTTTGGGAGAGACAAAAATTTCTCCTAAAAAGCAAGGGGTTGATCCGGGGTTATCCACTTGTATTGATATACAGTCTGTGGGTGAGGGGTCATTAAAATGATCGTCATGAACTTTGCAAATTGTTTGTTCATCAACAAAATAAACCATTACTTCGTCGCAAAGTTTATTTTCTACATTCAAAACGCCTTTAACGACATCTACAACAGAATTGTTGTTAATGGGTAATAAATCTTGAAGATTTTCTACCTGGATATCCAAATTAATCTTCTATTGGTGTCTTCGGTAGTGCAGTGACTTTCTTTTTCTCTTCGTCCCAACGACCTAATTTCTTTAGGGCATCGATTCTTTCGTAGCGCTTTAGGACGTTTCTTTTTTTTGTAGATTTAATGGACTTACCAAAACTTGGGTGACGTGACATAATTCTATATTTGAGTTAAGGGTTAAACAGTTTTTATTTTACCAATAAAAAATTGGCTCGACTGATCTGCTGCTGTTAGAGCATTTGTGCGTTCTTTATAACCTAATTCAAGGCTATCTTTTTTAGGTCCTGTTTTAGGCCCAGCAGGTCTTGGTCTTTTAGGAGATATATTTCTTCTTCTTGCTTGCTTACTTAATCTTGTCATATTTCAATCTTCCTTTCGATTTAAGGCAGTATTTTAGGCTAATTAGAAATATTTTTACAAGTAATTTATCTTAAAATAATTACTTTGAAGGACTTTGTTGGTCTGGGTGTACAATTCCGCATGAAACTGTGAACTTGACAGCGTCCTCAATTGTCATATCAACTTCTACCAAATCTTTTTTCTTAAAAAGTAACAGATAGCCTGAAATGGGGTGAGGGGCCGTTGGGAGGAGAACTGTTGCCAATTCGTCTTCTTGTGTGTCTTGGCAGGCTTTAGGGGGAGTTCCGCTAAGTAGACCTAAGCAGTATTTGTTTGCCGTTGGAAAGGGAACAAGTACAACTTTTTTGAAAGTCTCAGCATCTGGTGAAAAAATGCTTTTAATAATATCTTTAGTGGTCTTGTAGATTTTATTGACAATAGGAAGCTTGTGAATGATTTTGTCGCTGATTTTAATAAAGTAGTTTACAAAGAAGATTCTTGCAAGAGCTCCAATAAAGACAGTGACAAGGAAAAGCCCAATTAAAATAAAAATTTGAACGCTATAGTAAATAACTTTGCGAGGAATATAATCTAAAATTTCAGGCTGTAGATGTAGGATTAAATTGTAAAAATATTTAACAAATGGGTGCGTTAAGAAGTTAAGAACAAACAAAATAACAAAGAGTGTTAATGCAAGTGGTAACAAAAGAGCTAAGCCAGAGAGGAGTAATTTTTTCATGCTATATTTCTTTTGAGGGTTGTGAGTTGGGGCCAATTTGGTTTATTTTTTCTGTAACCATTCCACATGAAACAATAAATTTAAGAGCGTCTTCTACAGACATCTCAATAGGTGTAACTTCTTTAATTGGAAATTGGAGTAGGTAGCCTGTAGTGGGGTTGGGCGTTGTAGGTAAGAAAACAGAGACTAAATTTTGTTTTGTGGGGTTGTTAAAAACGGGAGGCGATTCTCTGCTTAAAAATCCCACACACAAAGTTGAAGAATTTGGGAAGGCAACCATTACCACTTGTTTAAAAGCCTTTCCTTGGGGTGTAAACATCACATTAATAACTTCTTTAACTGTCTTGTAGAGCTTATTAATAATGGGAATGCGATGAATTATTTTGTCGCCTAATTTGACAAAATAATTGAACAAAAACCAACGAGCAAAAAGTCCTAAGATTAGAATAATTAAAAAAATGCCGACTAAAATAAGTGATTGGCTCCATATTTTAATAGCTTCGTTCGAGCTTATAAGTGGATTGGAGGTGTTCATCAGCGGAGTTTTTAATAGAAGCTTTTCCGCAAAACCTAAGAAGGGCTGTGTCAAGAGGTCTACAATGAGCATGACAATGATTATTGTCAGTGCTATTGGAAGTACTATAACTAAACCTGTTAAAAAATTTCGTTTCATAATTTATTCAATTTATTTTTAATTCGATATTTCTAACAAATCAATTCTTTTTAGAGAAGTGCGAATTTATCACATCTAGATAATTAAAAACTATGAAGTTCAGGCCCCTTGATTCAAAAAAGATATTGCTGTGAATTCTAGATATTTAAACTGATGCAAGCTATTATGCACCTGATAAATGGAATAAATTTTTTAAAGGGGACTATAATGGATGGTGAGTGCAAACTTCTAGTTAAACAAATGCAAGATTGCCATGATTTTTTTCATAAAACTAAGGGTTGGAAATGTAGCAATCTTAGAAATGAATTGGAAAGTCGTGAATATGGTGCATGCACTTTTAGCTTAGACAGCAATAGGGTTAAATTCAGAATCGCAAAAGTTACTCCAACTAAGTTGGGATTTTTTGTTACCCTCTGGAAGAGAAATGCCGCAGGGATTACAGAGCCTCACAGTTTAGAAGACCCCATAGATTTGTATCTTGTAAGTGTTAAGGATAAAAATAATGAGGGAGTTTTTGTTTTTCCAAAAGAAGAGCTTGCTCGAAGAGGAATTCTGAGCTCTGAGGGTAAAGAAGGGAAGCGAGGTTTTAGAGTCTATCCTTCGTGGGTGAAAACTGTTAACAAGCAAGCAATAAAGACTCAGAGCTGGCAAGTAAACTGTTTTTATGATTTTTCAAGTATTAGTTACTAATGCAACAGCCTTGATTGTTGATGAATATGGGCTGGCCTCAATAATTAGAAGGCAGCTCAAATAGTATGTTAAAAGAAAAACAATTCTTTTTCCTGGCTTTAGATTAGCAACAAATTGCTAGCTTGTAGTCCATTCGAGTTCGCGTTGGATAAGATTTATAGATCTGATTTTTGTTTTGATTTTTTTGCCGACTTCAAAAGATGACTTACGTCTCTCACCCTTAAAACGCCCTTTCTTTTCATCGTAAATAAAATAGTCGTTTCCAAGGTCAGATACGTGAATAAAGCCTTCATAGAGAAGTTCTGGAATTTCAAAGAAAATGCCAAAGTGTTTAACTTTAGTAACAATTGAAGGGTAGACTTTCTTAATATCTTGCTCTTTAAAGTAGCGCATCATTTTAAGTTCTCTAACAGCGCTTTCAGCTTTAGCTGAGAGTCTTTCTTGGTCAGAACAGCGTTCAGCTATTTCTGATATGTTTACATCTTTTAATTCTTTGAAAACTTGGCGATGAATAACTAAGTCTACATATCTTCTAATAGGACTGGTAAAATGGCAGTAGTAGTCTAGCTGCAGTCCGTAGTGGCCAATGTTTTCGGGATTGTAGTTGGCAAGCTTCATGCACTTTATAAAATGTATTGACATGTGATGTTCAATACTTGTGCCTTTAATACTTTCAAACAACTCTTGAAGGTCTTGTTGAGTTGGGGGTGAATTTAGTGAAGCTCCGAGAGTTTCAGCCATTTGTACGAAGCTTAAAATGTTATCAGACTTTGGTTCTTCATGAATTCTGTAAGGAATAGGAATCTCTTTTTGGCTCAAGTGCCTAGCTACAACTTCGTTATTCTTAAGCATAAACTCTTCAATCATTTGATGGGTGATATCATATTCTACCTTTTTAATAGCCTTAGGTATCCCGGTTTTCCCCAAAACCATTTTGGAGTCGGCTAGTGCAAGGTCAATGCAGCCTCGAGCTTTTCTTGATTTTTTTAAAATCAGGGCTAACTTTTCAAGTTCTACAAGGTTTGTGTAGAGCTTGTGTTTTTTCTTTTTATCTAGAATGAGCTTTACTTGCTCGTAGCTAAATCGTTGACAACTTTTAATAATTGAGCGTGTTATCCGATAGTTTAGTAGCTGGCCATCGCTATCAAAAGTCATAAAAGTTGAGACTGTCAGACGGGGTACATTAGCTTTAAGGCTGCATAAGTTATCAGCAAGTTCTTTTGGAAGCATAGAGACGCATCTATCTGGAAAATAAGTTGAGTTGCATCTTAAAAATGCTTCTCGATCTAGCGCAGTTCCTTCTTCTACAAAATATGAGACGTCTGCGATATGCACGCCTAGTTGATAATGACCCTTTTTAGTTTGTTCAAGTGAAATAGCATCATCGTAATCTTTTGCAGTTTCAGGATCTATGGTGAAGGTTGTAAGCTTTTGGAGATCTTCTCGATCTGGGTAGGCGCTTGCGTCAATTTCGGGTGGAAGCTTTCTTACTTCTTGGATAACGTCAGCAGGGAAATCTTGTTTTAGTGCAAATTCATCAATAGCAACATCAGTGTCTATCATGGGATCTTTTATAGTTCCCAAATACTTTTTGAAGCGCCCTTTGAATTTGCGTTTTGAGTTATTGGAGTCGAGCTGAATAACAATGCGATCTCCAGCTTTAAGTTTTACTTTCTTAGGGAGTGTAAACTCAACTTCTTTAGAGGGGCCCAACAAGGGACTGAGTAGGTATCCTTTTGAGCCTGCAGTTGCAGTAACTGTTCCAGCAACATTTTTTAACTTGCGCTGAAGTATTTCAGCAACTTCTCCTTCGTAGCCCTTAGAATCTTTACCAAGAACCTTTACTCTTACTAAATCTCCTTCAACAGCAAAAGCGGTTGCATTTTTAGGAATAAAAACTTCTGATATGATTTTTTTTGTGTTGGGCTTAACAAAACCAAATCCTAAGCGATGCGATTTAAAGAAGCCTGTAACATACTGATCTTTTTTCACAAAAATATATTGAGGGGTTTAAAGATATAAAGTAGCATTATAGCACTATTAAAATTTTAAAACTAAAGAAATCACAGAAATAGATTCAAGGAGGATTTTATGAATTTTAGTATATCAAATTTTAATATGACAAGCCTGCGCCCTAAGTGTTCTGCAAGTGCTGGGCAGTATGCTTCAAATATTTTGTTTGAACCAAAATCAGAGGACTGCCAAGTCGCTCAATCTATACATGCAGCGCTTTTTACATTTGCAGGGGTATGTAGTTGGATAGACCCTCAACTTGGGGCTGGGGCGATGGCTTTTGCTCATATTCCGAAGGTGATTAGAAACATGCATTGCTATAATCAAACATTTTTTAAAGCTCTTTCTGGAAATACTAATGAGGGTTTGCTAGCGCTAACGACCAATTTTGCATCTGCAGTTTTGCCTTCGAAGTATCTGCGAGTTACAACTGCTTTAGCAGGACTCTTCACAATAGGAGAGGAAGTAGCGCAGATGAAACAGCAAGAATCTTCAAAAGTTGTTAGGCTCATTAAAATGTCTAAAGAGGAGAATCAAACTCAAGTAGAAACTCAACTCGGACAAATGAAAATTTACAGCCCCAATTCCAATACAGACTGTAATCCACTTTTTATTGCCGCTAAGTATTTAAGCCCATCTCTTGCTAGATCTCTTGGAAAAGTAGAGGGCTCTTGCACTAACCCCAGAGATGAGCTTGGTAACTCTCCGCTGCATCTTGTCTCAGGTAAGAATGATGTTGAAACAGCAAAAGTCTTTCTTCAAAGAGATTCTCAAGCTCCTTTATCAAAGAATAAAGAGGGCAACACACCACTAAGTATTGCTGTAAGTAAAGGTTTGGTGAGAATGGCTGAGCTGTTGGTTGAAGCGGGTTCTGATGTAAATTTCACCTACAAAAATGGAGTCTCACTTGCACATACCTGCTATAGCCAAGATTCTTTAGAGATGTTCAAAGCCGTAGCTCAAGGAAAAAATTTTAATGTTAATGTTCAAAATAAATTTGGACAAACCCTTTTACATAGGGCAACGAGAGACCAAAGGTCGGATTGGCTTTACCAATTAAACCTACTAGGTGCAGATGCAACAATAGAAGATTTTGATGGCAATGTTGCCAAATAGCCTATTGGAGTCGTTGCTGTTAAAGATTTTTTTCTAAAATTGAAATTTGAAAACCTTAAAAGTAATTCACTTTTAAGGTTTTTTATGGCAGCATAATTTCCTAAATTTAAACTAAAGAAAGCTATGGAAGAGAAGCAAGTTGCAAAAAAAAAGAATTTTGATCCACACACATATGAACTTAAGTGGCAGCAATATTGGGAAGAAAATGAAGTTTATCACTCTGAAATAGATCACTCAAAACCCAAGTACTATGTTTTGGATATGCTTCCTTATCCATCGGGATCTGGGCTGCATGTTGGGCACCCTGTGGGCTATACAGCTACAGATATTGTATCTCGGCATAAAAGGCAGCTTGGATACAACGTTATTCATCCAATGGGCTGGGACAGTTTTGGTTTGCCTGCAGAGCAGTACGCTGTTAGAACTGGCGTTCACCCCAAAATAACCACTGAAAAAAATATAGACAACATCAGAGCTCAATTAAAAAGGTTGGGGTTTGACTATGACTGGAGGCGGGAGATCAAAACAAGTGATCCCAAGTTTTACAAATGGACCCAGTGGATATTTAATAAGCTTTATGAAAAAGGACTCGCATATCAAGCAGATATGATGGTGAATTTTTGCCCGGCACTAGGAACTGCTCTGTCCAATGAAGAGGTTATAGATGGTAAATCCGCTGTAGGTGGGCATCCTGTTGAAAAAAGACCCCTCAGGCAATGGGTCTTAAAAATCACAGCTTATGCAGACCGCCTTTTAGAAGATTTAGAAGATTTGGATTGGCCTGAAGGTATAAAAAAACTTCAACGTGATTGGATCGGGAAAAGTTCAGGTGCGCAGCTTCATTTTGTAGAAGAAAAGAGCCAAGAAACTATTACAGTTTTTACAACTCGTCAAGACACTCTTTTTGGAGTTAACTGTGTTGTCTTAGCTCCAGAACATCCCTTGGTAAAGAAAATCACAAGTCCAGAGCAAAAGGCCTCAGTGGATGCTTATGTCTCGCAAGCACTCAATAAAAATGATCTTGAGAGGACAGAGCTTTCAAAAGATAAAACAGGGGTGTCTACAGGCGCTTTTTGCCTCAATCCTGTAAATCAAAAACCGATACCTATTTGGGTTGCAGACTATGTTTTGATTAACTATGGAACAGGAGCTGTGATGGGCGTTCCATGTGATGACAAACGTGATTTTGAATTTTCTAAGAAATACAATATACCCTTTACCTCAGTTATTAGCCCTATCTCTTCTCCAAAAGATATAGACCTGGCTCTTTTTAAAGCTCAGGTTAAAAATGGAGAAAGATGCTCTGCAGGTCATGTTGGAACTCTTTATAATAGCAAATCTAAGGAGTTAAACTTAGATGGGTTAACTATTGAACAGGCTAAAAGCAAAGCTTTAGAATGGCTGGAAAAATCTGGAAATGGAGAAAAAACAGTAAACTACAAATTGCGTGACTGGCTTTTTTCTAGACAGCGCTATTGGGGAGAGCCCTTTCCAATACTTCATTTAGAAGATGGCACAATACGCACACTAGACCTTGATGAATTACCTCTCTTACCTCCTGAGAGTGTAGACTATAGTCCGACTTCAGATGGTTCAAGTCCCTTAGCTAAATCTAGAGATTGGATGGAGATTACTGACCCAAAGACGGGTAAAAAGGCAACTCGAGAATCAAACACAATGCCGCAATGGGCGGGATCTTGTTGGTATTTCCTGCGCTATTTAGATCCAAATAATGACAAAGAGATGGTAAGCAAAGAAGCATTAGATTACTGGATGCCTGTCGATCTCTATGTTGGAGGTGCTGAGCATGCGGTTCTTCATCTTCTTTACTCAAGGTTTTGGTACAAAGTTTTATTTGATTGTGGACTTGTGAGTACAAAAGAGCCTTTTCAGTCTCTGCGCAATCAGGGGCTTGTAACAGCTCGTTCATTTAAGACATCAGACAATCACTATGTGTCAACTGAACATGTTAAAAGTGAGGGAAATTCGTTTTTTCATAAGGAAAGTGGACAAAAGCTTACGAGTCAAATTGAAAAGATGTCAAAGTCAAAACTAAACGGTATCAACCCATTAGAAATCATTGATGAATTTGGAGCTGATTCTCTGAGGCTTTATTCGATGTTTATGGGCCCAATAGAAAAAGAAAAAGTTTTTGTATCTGAAAGTATCAATGGTTGCTTTAGGTTTTTGTCAAAGTTTAACGATCTTTTTAATCCTGACAAGTTATCAGACGTTGAAAGTCAGGAAGCTTTAAAGCTAGGACACAAGCTTGTAAGGGGAGTTTTATTAGATATTGAAGACGAACAGTTCAATACAGCAATTTCTAAAATGATGATTTTTACCAATGAATTTTCTAAGTTGGCGCAATACCCCAGAAGCGTTTTGAAAATGGCAGTGCAGTGCCTTTATCCTTTTGCGCCACATCTTGCTTATGAACTGTGGAGCAAACTTGAGATTAGTGATGAGTTGGCTCATGCAGCATTTCCAACATACGATGAAGCATACCTTATAGAGGAAAGTGCAACATATGTGGTGCAGGTAAATGGCAAGCTAAGAGGGAAATTTGATTTGCCAAAAAATCAATCTAAAGAAGATATTGTAAAACTTGCCCAGGAAAATCCAAATATAGCAAAACACTTGGATCGCTCCATAGTGAAAATAATTTTTGTGCCCAATAAATTAATTAACTTCGTAGTAAAATAAATGTGGTTTATCTATAAATTTTTATTTCTATTTTTAACGCTGTTCTACTTGCCTAAATTTCTGTATGACTACTTCTTTAAAAAGAAATATCGCGGTTGTTTTTTACGTAGACTTGGCCTTGTATCTGAAAAACTTCGTCAAGGTTCACCCACAATATGGGTTCACGCAGTTTCAGTTGGAGAGATTAAAGGCGCTAAAGCTCTAATACAACGCTTAAAGGATCAGTATCCTCTTAGTAGTATTATAGTCTCTTCAATTACTCAAACAGGACATGAAGAAGCTAAAAAAATACTACCTATGGTAGATCACCATATTTTTCTTCCTATAGACTTTTCACACATTGTTAAAAAAGTTGTTGGGAAATTGAAAATAGATATGGTTTTGATTGTTGAAACGGATTTATGGCCAAACTTCTTAAAAAAATGTAAGAAAAGTGGAGCAGAGATTCTTTTAGTTAATGGAAAAATATCTGATAGAAGCTTTAAGCGCTTGGCTGCAGCACCAATTTTTTCCAGATGGTATTATTCTTTAATAAATTTTTTCCTTGTTCAAGATGAAGTATATCGCTCTAGATTTATTGACCTGCGCATTCCTGCTGAACACATTAAGATTGTTCCTAATTTAAAACTAGACGATGCCTATGATGAACTGGATCAAGATTCTTTAGAATCATTGAGAAAAAAGTTTGAAATAAAAGATATCAGCCTTGTTGTTGGATCGACACATGAGGGAGAAGAAATGATCATATTGGATCAGCTTGTCCCACTATTCAACCAATATAGTAATTTGAAAGTTTTTGTTGTGCCAAGGCATCCTGAGCGCTTTGATGAAGTTGAAAGGATTATCAAAAAATACAACATACCTTATGCAAAAATCTCTAATGCCAAAACATTCCATAATAAGAAAATTATTTTAGTAGATGCAATGGGGCAGCTTAGAACTCTCTACCAGCTGACAACACTTGCTGTTGTTGCTGGAAGTTTTAATCCTAAAATTGGCGGGCACAATATTTTAGAGCCGCTTTGGTATTCAACACCATGTCTATTTGGGCCTCACATGCATTCTCAAGACCAGTTTGTAAACTTAGTGCTAAGAGCAAAAGCTGGCAGACAAGTTGATAGCAACGATCTTCAAAAAACAGTGCATGAATTGCTTAATGATGACTTTAAACTTAAGCAAATGGGGCGTCGAGGAAAAGATATTTTTATCAAGTCTTCAGGGGGAACTGAACAAACTTTAGAATTTATTCAGAAACTACTTGAAAAAAAGAAAGCAAAGCCATAAACTCTTGGCTAAATTATATCGCGGGATGGAGCAGCGGTCAGCTCGTTGGGCTCATAACCCAAAGGTCGGAGGTTCGAATCCTTCTCCCGCAATTACCGCGGCGGTATAGCTCAGTTGGTTAGAGCAGCGGAATCATAATCCGCGTGTCGTTGGTTCGAATCCGACTACCGCTACACTTACCTTATTGCTTCACAAGTAGCGTCTAAGCTTTCAATTCCATCGTAAACTATAACTAGATTTTCAAAGACACCTGTCATGATATCGTACTCATGAAGCGGTTTTGCTACAAAGGTTACAGTGTCTGTTCCTGCATTATACTCTGGGTTAGATAACTGTAGTATATCAGCTCCTACACCAGTGTCTGTTGTTGCTTTAAATTCCATATAGCTAATTACGGCATTAGGTAGGCTTTCTTTGAGGGCTGTGCTATTTTGCCATGTTTTAACAAAATGCGCTAAAGTTAACGTTCCAGCAACGCGATCAGGCTTGTCACTAAAATAAACGAGAGTTTTATCACTTCCACTTACACGGAGTAAATAGGTTCCTGGTCTATCTGGGTTGTGAGATAGCTCAGCAACTTTGGCTTGTTGAATGTAAATTAATTCAGAGCTTATTGAGTTTAGTTCCTCTGCATCGATGAGAGTATCGCTAAATAGTGTAGTTGAAAAACAAACAGCAATAGCTAGCAAGCTGGCACTCTTTTTTAGAAATTTCATAATGAACCTTTTGGATAAATATTTGTTTCAGGGCCCTGCATGACCTTGTAATGTGATTTTAAGCCTTTTGTAGAGGCGCTTAACCCATCGTAGACGACTACAATATTTTTAAAGCGTCCTGTCCTTACACGATTTTTATGTAATGGTTTGGCTGTAAATGTTATAGAGTTTGTTGATCGATCATAAATGGGTTTAGTTAGTTGTAGGACATCTGTTACAACTCCAGACTGAATACTTGGCTTAAAGCTTAAGTAGCTCATAATTGCACTTGGGCCATCATCTTTAAATAGAACTTGGTTTTCTCTCCAATTCTCTAAGAAATCGTTAAGTTCAATAACACCTGCTATATGCTTTGACTCATTGGAAACATATACTATTCTCGGATACAGGCCTCGCAAGGTGAGCAGGTACTGGTTAGGAGTGTTGGGGTCTTGTTTAAGGGTTGCAGTAGATGCTTGCTGAATAAATAACGTATCTGTTTGAAATTTACTTTGCAAAACTAAGGGATGGTCCAAGGCTTGCAGCTGAGTAAAATAGGCAATAAAGAGACAAGTAAAAATTTTAAAGGTAGTTTTGAATCCCATGCATTCACTTCATTATTTATTTTTAGAGTTTCCATACCATGTGAGCTTAGCTACTGTCAATTCTTTAGTTTAATTTTAGGTGAGTTAAAGTGATATTCGTAAATTTTACTCACCAAGATCTTTATTAAAAATTAATAATCTGATGTTACAATTATCCTATAATTTAGTCTAAAACTAAGGTTGTTTCTGATGACAGGTATAATCCGCAAATGTGATCAATACTTTTTTAAGCCGATGACGGTAGAACCTTCATCTTCACCTAAATTTAAATATTTGGGAAGAAGCTTAAGGGTTGCTAATTCAAAGGATTTTCCTGAGGTAAAAGCTGTTTTTAAAGGTGCAACCCAGTCAATTGACGATATTTTTTTTCCTAAAACTCCTAATTCTCAAACATCTTTAATGAAAGAGCTTATAGTAGATTTAATTATGGATACAGAGTCAGTGCAGTTTCAATTTGGCACAGGGGCTCTAGACGTACAGATGAAGCATAAGGGTGTAACTTATAGTTTTTACGATTTGATGAAAAAAGTTAAATGGGATTTGATTTCACTCGATGATGCAGTATTAAATAAACATATAGCTAATACGCGCGACTATAAATATTCGTTCAGTTACTGCACTGTTCCTTACGCTCCTCCTGAGAAAGAATACCTTTATAAAGAACTCCATGATGCTGAAAAGTGTGCTATTTCAAGGTATGGGTCATTAGGAAGCACATTTAACGACCTATTGCGCGGGACAACAAAGAGTTATGACAGAGATCAAAAGCACTTTGTAACTTACCTTTGCCTGACTGCTGTTTTATGTAGCGGCCTCAATAAAATTCCTCCATCAAAGGAGTTTGATGGCGCTAATGCATACGCTTTTCGCTGCATGAAAGACGCAAGAGGTCCTAGAGGGAGTTCAATTATAAAAACTTGCACTAAAAAAATGAAAGCTTATGAAAAGATAAAAGAGCTTGGTTTTACAGGTGTTGCCTATAAAAAACCTCAACCCGCATTTTTGGGTTCTGGGTATTATGGTAATGCTGAAGATTGTTTAAAGATTTATGAAAATCCAAGAGCTCTTGCAAAAGACATTTCAGGTCTATCGGGCTTTCCCTATGAGTGTGAATGCCTATTTTTACCAAATACAAAAGAGCAGATTTTGAGAGAAATTATTTACTCCCCAGAGTCTAGCTATCATGACGCTACACCTGATAGGCACATTTATATGACTAAGCTTGTTTCTAAGCGCCAGAAGGTCACTTAAGTTTTAAGAAAAATAGTTTTTAATTGATTCTTCTGCAATTTCTAACCTTTTAATAACCTGCTTTCTTAGCTTTGATCCAGGAATTTGAAGTTCTATTTTTTTAAGTGTTGAAAATTCCAATGAACTTGTTGTTTTCATAAAGACTGCTTTAACTTCACTAGAAGCTAAAATATCAGCGGATCTACTGGGGTTATTTTTTAAATAGCCTGAAAATATTTTGTATGTTGGCTGATCGCTTCCAAGGGGCATCCAAAAAACTTCAGGGTTAAATTTCACAGCTTGCCCTTCAGGAAAATAGCAGGGGCTGCTTTTGTTGAAGCATGCAAATGCTTCACCTTTATCGTATCCAATAACCTTTCCATCTGTATCAATGGCAAATTGACCGGTATGTGCATCATAATTGTAGATTGCAAAATCTGCAATCATATGAGAAAAAAGCTCTTTTTGCTGTTGAAAAGTCAGCTTGGAAGGGTCAAAGCCTCCAGGTGCTTTAAACGGTGCAGCTTCTAGTTCTAAATAGGGTTGAATAACTCCAGTTTTTGATCCAATTTGCACAACATCAGCTTGAGGAACTAAGCCCGCAGTTAAATTTGTGGCAATTTTAGAGCTGCATGATTCTAATTGAGAGGGCATGCTCTCAAGCTCTTTAAAGAAAAACAAAGCTCCTTTCTTGTCTTCTAAGACATAGGCGTTGTGTGTTCCGCTCTTAATATCTTTAAGAATAAAAAAATCACCTAGGGTGCGATATATATTGGCTTCAAAAACGAGTTTAAGGCTCTTTCTAGGCTCTTTAGAGCTTTGGGCTGTCCATTTTGTTAACAAGGGGAATTTAGGTCCGTCTGAGCCATTCATTAACATTAATGATTGAGTTTCTTTGAAGCAATTTTTACTTTGAGTTTCTAGGTGTAGTTTGAGCAAAGGGTTTTCTGTTTTTTTTATAAATCTGTAATATTCTTTTTTAAAACTTTCAAGCTCAGCTACAAAATTTAGGTTTCCAGATAAGTCATTGAAAATATCTAAATAGCTATTATTAAATCCACTTACCCCATAAATTCGCATAATGTCTAAGCAGTCAGCACTTTGGATAAGTTTTGATATAATGTGCTTGTCTTCTCCATCATGGTCTTTTTGAGCAAGGTAGCGCATACCCTCGAAAATTTCTTTTTCAGAAAACCCAAACTCATTCATTTGCTCGTATATATTTCCAGCACTTTCATCGTCCCAAATATCTACTCCTTCAGCTTGGCGTGCAGAGTCATGGAACGCTGCAAGAAATTGAGCAAGTACAATTTCTTCTTCTGAAAGACGAACAGTAGGCTGAAATTCATTATACATATTAGCAACCATGCGAACGAGTAAGGCTGCTCGTGTAGCGTGCATTTGTCCGTGAGTCCACCTTGGAATAGTTGCTTCACAAAATGAAGGTCCTTCATAGGGCAAACATAAAGATGTGCAGCCACCTTTGTAATTGCGAGAGATAATTTCACACTGTGAGCTATAGGATAAATCATCCCATCTAACTCGAAACCCATCTAGATTTATAGCTGTAATCTCACTTGGGGCAGGCATTGGGGTTTTGTAATATGTATTTAATGCTCGTTGTATAGCTTCAGGTAAATTAGCAGCATGGATTCGTTTTTGGCAGCTCAAGTCAACATTGCCGTCTTTTATTGGAGCTCGACTAGGAATAGGGAGCATATTAAAAAGAGCTAAAGAACGTACTGTAGAGGTCATTAAAATACTCCTTGTTTAAGAAAGTATTTTAACTATTTATTATTAAGGATTTATAAAGAATTTATAGAGTTCCAAGTCGCTCAATGAGCTGAGAAATCACTAAAAACCCTTTCTTGAGGCGACTTACAGTGAAATGTTCATTGGGAGCATGTATTTTGTCAGTGCTAAGTGATACCCCTAGTCCGATAACCTGAGCGTCCGTAGCCTCTTTCAGGGCTAATGTGACAGGCAGACTGCCTCCTCCAACAAATTTTTTACAAGGTGTCTTGAATACTTCTGTGTATGCCCAAGAAACTGCATCAACAACCTTAGAATTGAATTCTGCTCTAAAAGGTGCAGAAGGGGCGTGGCTATGTGAGAGGGTTAGTTTGAAGCCTTCGGGTACAAGAGATTTAATATGCTCTTGGAACAATTCATAAATTTTTAAAGGGTCTTGGTCAGGAACCAAGCGCATAGAGACTTTGGCATGGGCTTTTGAAGGGATAACTGTTTTAAAGCCCTCTTCAATATATCCGCCCCAAAGGCCGTTAATTTCAAATGTCGGGCGCAGGCCAGATCGTTCAAGAGGAGAGTATTTTTTTTCACCCCCTAGAGGTTTTACGCCCAATTCTTTAACAAAAGCTTTTTCATCAAAATCAAGATACAGCTCTTCCATTTCTGCGCTAGAGAGCTCTTTAATAGCATCATAAAATCCAGGAATAGTGACGCTGCCATCTGAGGTATGAAATTTGGCAAGCATCTCGCAAAGTGCTTGAAGCGGGTTGTAAACAATACCCCCAAAGAGGCCAGAGTGAAGGTCAGAATTTGGACCTTCAAGAGTTATTTCAGATGTGCATATTCCACGCACCCCCAGTCCAACTGCAGGAGTCTCTTCATTTGGAATATCTACGTCTACAATAAGAATGTAATCTGCTTGGACTTGTTCTTTTTTTTCTTCTAAGTACTCTTGGAGGCTTTGACTTCCTATCTCTTCTTCACCTTCAATGAGGATTTTCAAATTAACTGGGTAGGCCCCTTCTTTTTTATAGAGAGCCCTAAGAGCAGAGATTGTATAAAATGCTTGCCCTTTGTTATCGCAGGCTCCTCGAGCATAGACAGTGTCGCCTTTAAGTGTGGGCTCAAAAGGGGGAGTATCCCAAAGTTCTATAGGGTCTACAGGTTGAACATCGTAGTGAAGGTAAATCAATACTGTAGGTTTTTGTTCTCCTGCTTTTAAATTTTGCGCTAAAATACATGGATTTTTTTTTGTATCCCAAATTTCAATATCTAGGTCAATGGCTTGCAAGTAGGTTTTTAACCAGTCTACGCAAGCAGTAATTTCAGGCTTGTACTTACTTTGTGCTGAGATGGTTTTAAAACGTAGGTATTGGAAGAACTCATCTAAGAGCATATCTTTGTTATCATCAAATTCTTTGTTGTAGTACTCAAGTGAGAGATTCATTTTCAGGGGTATCCGTTTCTGTTTTATTAATTTTTTGACCCATAATTGCTCGAGCATTCTCGAGCATATAACATCCTAAAACTTCGTCACCATCGTATGTCATTTCTACAAATATTTCATCTGTGGTTTCAGATTTATTACATACCATTAAAACGAAACATTCAAGATCCTCTTTTTTAAGAATCTTTTCAACTTTAGAAAGTAGTTTAGTAAGCATTGTAGTCCTTAAAACTTTTTTGTTGCAAATCTAAATACGCAATAAAAGAATAATTTGTAAATAGATAAAGAAGTTAAACAACTTTTTCTGCAATTTTGTCGGCTACACAAGTTGGTAAAGATGCGATCCAATGAATAAGAAAATGAAGTGCTTTGGGAAAAGCTATTAGAGACTTGTTCTTGTAAAGACCTTTTAAAATAATTTGAGCAGCTCGCTCAGAGCTCATAACAAGGGGCATTTTAAATGGATTTTGATCTGTGAGCGGAGTCTTTACAAACCCAGGGGCAATTGTAGAAACTTTAATGTTGTTTCTTTTTAAGTCTAACCTTAATCCCTGAGCATAGATTCTTGCATAAGCTTTAGTCGCGTTATACACATAGTACTTTGAGTAACCTCGAAAGGCGGCAAGTGAACTCATAATGGCAATTTGGCCGCAGGCTCGCTCTTTCATGGGTTGTATTAAAGGATCTATAGTATTGTGGATGCCAAGAATATTTGTTTGAATAATTTCAATGTTATCTGGAGAGCCGTTATTAAGTTTTTCACTTTGCGCTGTTCCTATCCCGGCATTTGCTACAACAAGATCAACAGCATTTTCTTTATCAATGCTTTGTATGGTTTTAGACATATTTTCTTTGTCTTTAATATCCACAGAAAATATTTCTACTCGAGCTCCTCTCTTGAGGCAAGCTTCTTTGACAGATTCGAGTTTAGATTTGTTTCGACCCAGTAGGTATAAATTCTTACTTTGGTTTGAAAGTTCAATAGACAGAGCTTTTCCAATACCTGAACTGGCTCCCGTGATTATTACACTAGAGTATTTCATGAAAGTTCCAAAATGTGGTTACGCGATTCGCAAATTTTAGCGTCTCCAAAATATTGTATAGGTCCAGGTGCATTGTAATGGTCTTCTATTAACCAAGAGCTTCTTTTTTCTTCGAGCATTTTAAAATGGGCACCTTCTGTTTCTACAAGTGCTTTTTTTATTACAGCTTTATCTTTCCCGTGCCTGTGTTCAATGTTCATAAGGCTTGTAATGGGAATCCCATATATATCCCAATCTTTTGCACGACCCTTTAGACCTTTTACGCAGGCTATATATCCTGAATGGTTCGATTGAATAAGTGTAGCTGCTGCTGCACCTAATGCATAAGTATATTCTGCGTCAAAGCAAGTGGGGTTGGCACATCTTCCTTCATAGCCAAAATAGTGAGGTAGGGGATTGAATTTTCCAAAATATTGTTCACTTTTTTTGGCACAGTCAAGGCGTTTTGCCGTCATTTCTATCAAAAGTTTGTGCGTTTCAATTTTTGCAAGTTGTATGTTGCCATGAGGATCTCTATCGAGCATCAGCTGTTGCTGAATATTGCTGGGAAGCAGTTCAAAGAAATCTTTAGCTTTCTCTGATAGATGCCCACTAACATTTTGAGCATTTAAATCCTCATTATGTGCTAAAAGGCTGTTGAGTTCATCATTGAGCAGCTTAAATGAGGGAATAAAATCAATAAGACCCTCGGGAATAAGAACTACCCCATAATCTTTTCCTTTCTCCGAGCGCTTGATAACCATATTTGCAATCTCATCAATAATATCTGAAAGGCAGGTCTTATTTTTAAGAATTTCTTCTCCAATAAAAACTAGATTCGGGCGCGTTTGAAGCGCGCATTCAAGAGCTATGTGTGATGCAGAGCGTCCCATCAATTTGATAAAATGATAGTATTTTTTTGCAGAGATAGCATCTGTTAAAATGTTTCCAATCAGCTCAGAATAAAGTTTGCAGGCCGTATCAAAGCCAAAGGATATTTCTATGTAGTCATTATGGAGATCTCCATCAATAGTTTTGGGGACCCCAGCTACAGCAGTTTTACAATTATTCTCTTTGAAATGCTGCGCAAGAATTGCGGCATTTGTGTTTGAATCATCTCCTCCAATAATTACAAACCCATCAAGGTTTAGGTGTTTAGCAACTTTTGTAGCTTGCTTTAGCTGATCAGGAGACGCTATTTTTGTGCGCCCTGATCCTATCATATTGAATCCACCTAAATTACGATGTTTGTCGAGTAGCTCTTTTGTTATTTCAATATAGCGCTCGTCTAATAACCCCGAAGGACCTCCTAGAAAGCCCAGCAACTTTGATGAGGAATTAATTTTTTTTAATGCCTCATAGAGACCCCAAATTACATTGTGCCCGCCCGGCGCTTGCCCTCCAGAAAAAACAACTCCAACAATTTTGGGAGAACTGTCTTTTCTTTTTTGGGGCTTTAGTTTTAGGTAGGGCAGATCTTTGATGTGCTCAAAATATGGGGTTACTTCTTTGGGTGTTACGGCAGTCTCTTTTGCTATAAATTCTACTTCATTTAAATGGGTTAGCAGCTTGGGTCGTTCAATACTTTTTTGTAAGAGAGCTTGGTTTAATGGATTTAATTTCATGGACTTTATTTTATAAGATGAAAAACAAGATTTACATGGAATTGATGCAAGAGTCAAGAAAAAGCTAAGGCTAGCAATAAATTACATTTACAGCGAGGCCTCCCAATGAGGTTTCTTTATAAATAGACTGCATGTCTTGACCTGTTTGAAACATTGTCTTTATGACCTCATCTAATGACACTTTGCTGTCTTGGCCGCTGCGTTGCATTGCAAGTCGTGCAGCGTTAATAGCTTTTATTGCACCCATAGTGTTTCTCTCAATGCAAGGCACTTGCACCAGTCCATCTACAGGATCACAAGTGAGGCCTAAGTTGTGCTCCATTCCGATCTCGGCTGCTATTTCTACTTGTTTTGGAGTCGCGCCCCAAACAGCAGCAAGAGCTCCAGCTGCCATTGAGCAAGCAACGCCAACTTCTCCTTGGCATCCCATTTCAGCTGCGGAAATAGAGGCTCCTTTTTTGTAAAGAACTCCAATAGCAGCAGCAGTTAGTAAAAAAACTTCAACCCATCGATCACACTTTTTTTTAGTGAATTTCTCATAGTAATGCAAAACTGCAGGAACAACTCCAGCGCCCCCATTTGTTGGGGCTGTTACGACGCGTCCACCTGCAGCATTTTCTTCATTTACAGCGAGAGCAAACAATGAAACCCAGTCAAAAACATCTTCGAGTTCTTGCTCTCTATTAGGGTCACTTAAAAATTTATACAGATCAGGAGCTCTTCTTTTAACATTCAGCTTGCCCGGTAGATAGCCTGCATTTTTACAACCGTTTTCGACAGACTCTTGCATCACTTCCCAGAGTTTTGCCACTCCTTGGTGTATGTCTTTTTCAATATGGTGTGATTTTTCATTCTCGAGCATAATCTGATCAATAGATAAACTGTGTTTTTTGCATAACGCTAGAAGTTCATCGCATGTTGAAAATGGGTAGGGGATTTCAAAAAGTTTTTCCATGGGAGCTTTATGTTGAATCTTGCGGTGCTCAACTATAAACCCTCCTCCGATTGAGTAAATTATCTCATTAAAGAGCTGCTCCCCACTCTTATCGTAGGCTATAAAGCGCATAGCATTGCTATGGTATGGAATAACTTTGTCCTTGTAGAGAACGAGGTCTGTTTTTTCACTAAATGCTATTATATGCTTTCCAAGCAGATTGATTTTTTTACTTTGTCTAATGTTTTTTAGAGAGTCTTCTATAATTTCAGGTTGTATCGTTTCGGGTAAATGCCCTTCTAGTCCCATTAAAATAGCTACATCGGTCTTGTGCCCAATACCCGTTAGTGCTAAAGATCCGTAGAGCTCAACTTGAATGCGAGTTGTTTTGCTGATGAGGTCTTTTTCTAAAAGTTCATTTAGGTAGGCGTGAGCAGCACGCATAGGGCCGACGGTGTGTGAGCTAGAGGGGCCAATACCAACAGATAGTAAATCAAATACGCTGATAAACAAAGGTGAACCTAAAGTTGAATTTATTCAGTTGCAGCTGGGCTTTCCATTTCATCTGAAAGGGCAAGCTCACTTTGCTGCGCTTCTTTATTGACTATAGTCGTAACAGAAATGTCCGACCATACATTAAGAGCGGTTTCAATCATATCAATAAAAGCATAGATAGGCAAAATCATTCCCATAATTTCTATAGGCACGCCCATAGCTACCAAAAATGCGCTAGATAGGAAGTAACATCCCATGGGAACAGACGCATTTCCAATTGCTGCTAAAGTGGCTAAAAGCACCCAAAAGATCATCATGGGTAGGCTAAAAAATAAGCCACACTCAGCTGAAACAAATAGAACTGTAATTAATATAAAAGCTGCACATCCATTCATGTTAATAACTGAACATAAAGGCAGAGAGAAGTTGGCTATTTTTTTAGAAACCTTACCTTTATTAATAGAGCATTCTATGGTCAGGGGAAGAGCTGCTGAAGATGATTTTGAGAAGAAGGCTGTTAAAAGAGCAGGATAACACATCTTTAAAGTTTTAAGAGGTGAGACTCCCTTTATTTTTAAAAGTATGGGTAGAACAATGACCCCTTGTACGATATTTGCCCCAACAACACAAATAATATAAAAGATAAGAGGTTTTACAGAGCTATAGTCATAGATAAGTCTTTGTAAGAAGAGTGTTGTAAAGGCCCATATTCCAATTGGAATAAAGCGAATTATCACGGATGTAATTTTGAGCAGAGCTTGGAATAGGCTAGAAAATAAAGTGTGTAGATGAACTCTTTGCTTCTCTGGAAGTGTTAATATTGCAAAGCCCATTGCTGCAGAAATTAAAGCGGCTCCAAAAACATTATTTTCTAAAAATACTTCGACAAAATTAGTTGGGAACATTTGAAGTAGTGTTGTTAGAAAAGGAGGTTGAACAGGGGTGGCTAGACCACTGTGGATTTGCATTAATCCTGTAGAGGGTTGGATGATAATGAAGAAAAGCAGTGCTGTGGTTGCGGCAATTAAAGTAGTAAGTAGAGTGTATTTTAAGACTTTTCGACCTAGAAACTTCATTTCCTTTAAACTGTCAAAACCACTGATGGTCGCAATGATTGAAAGGAAAACTATTGGAATGCCTATTAGCTTAAGCGCTCCGAGGAAAATTTCAGAAAGGAAGCTTGCTGTTAGAATGAAGATTGGTATTTTCAAAATCCCCGTTAGAACACCAAGTCCTAAAGCTAAGGTGATAAAGACTGTAGAACGTAACTGATTTTTCATAATTTTTTGTGAAAGAAAGTTGCGATGACTCTTTTTTGTAAAGTTTTTCTTTTATTAAATAGTAGTTTATAAGTAAAGGTTTTGTCAAATTTTTTAAGAAAAAAATCTGCTTAATTATAGTTGATGGTTTATTTTTTTACACGTCTATAATATTTAAACTTTATTTAATTACTAAATAAAGTTTAAATATTAACTATTAGGCACTATTAAAATTAGTGCTCAGGCTGCGAAAGTGTTTCAACATTTTTAGTTGCCAAATAAACTCTGTAAAGCAAATAGCTCATTGCTAGCATGATCAGTACAGTCAATCCGTAACACAATGCAAAAGTCACTTTAGGACTTTTAAAACCCATTGTTAGAAATAGTTGATAGGTCTGTTTTGCCTTGATAGTCATCGAAACCAAGTAAGTAGCAAACAGTGCAAGGTAAGAAAATAGGGCAATTATGGCGCTTTTAGGACTAATTTTAAAACGGTTATAAAGTAGAGATACAAAAATTGAAGTGTAGATTATAAGGTTTGCCCAAAAGTCAAAAGTGTAGTGCTTGGTGCCTTTTGGAGTTGCAAAAATTGAGAATATTGCGAGTAAAAATAAAATAGAAGCAACTGCAAGTCCCCAGGTTAAAGTATTTTTTTGTGATTTTATATAAAGTTTCTTAGTGTCCATGTGTCCTCATTATTTGATTGAATTCACCTTCTGTAACAGGTTGAATAGACAAGCGAGAACCTTTTTTTAAAACTATCATATCATCTAGCTTATCAGTAGCTCTTAAGTCATCAAGACTGATTACTTTGTGAAATTTTTTTATAAATTTAACATCAACCATAAACCAAATAGGTTTTTCTTCACTAGCTTTGGCGTCATAATATTTACTATCAGGATCGCGGGCTGTATGATCAGGATAGCCCTCCCTTTGTATTTCCATTAGGCCTACTATTCCCGATGGTTTTGCATTTGAATGGTAAAAAAAAGCAAGATCGCCCTTTTTCATTTGATCTCGCATGAAATTACGCGCTTGGTAATTTCTAACGCCTTCCCAAAAAGCCGTCTTCTCATTTTTAAGATCATCAATTGAGTAAGCGCTTGGCTCACATTTCATTAACCAGTAATTAACCATTGATTGCAGGGATGGGGAGTAGAGAGTTGTCTTTTTGATCTAAATAACTTTGAAGTATTAATGTTGCACAGGCAGCATCAATAACTTTAGAGCGTTTTTTTCGAGACATTTTATTGTCTTTCATGACGCGTTCAACTTGAACCGTTGTTAAGCGCTCATCCCATGCAGTAATAGTAACTGAAGATTGTTTTTTCAACTCTTCAATAAAATAACCTGTTTCATCACTCGAAAAGCTGTTTTGACCATTTAAACGAAGGGGCATTCCCACAACTATTTCTTCTATAGATTGATCTTGAAGCTCTTTGAGAATAAGTTTTACGGTGTCTTTTAACGATTTTTGATTTTGGATAGTTTTAAAAGGTGAGGCTATAATTTTGCTTGGGTCAGATAAAGCCACTCCAATACGCGCCATTCCAAAGTCAATGCCAACAATTCTTTTATACATTTTTTTTCCTCATATTTTTTTTCTTTTTCCCAATCATAGCTTGAACAAAAGCTCCAAAAAGAGGGTGAGCGCAAGTGGGTTTCGACTTGAACTCCGGGTGAAATTGAGCGCCTAACATCCAGGGATGGTTTTTAACTTCTGCAATTTCACAAAGTTTTTGTTTTGTGAAAATTCCTGTAAAAAGAAGACCGTTATCTTCTAACTCATCAACGTATTGATTATTGACTTCATAGCGATGGCGGTGTCTCTCAGAAATTTTACTTACCTTGTAAGCGGCAGCTGCCCGACTTTTTTCTTTAAGTTTACAAGGGTATGCTCCAAGGCGCATAGTACCTCCTAAATTTCGGACGGTGCGCTGCTCAGACAAAAGTGAAATTACAGGATGCTCAGTAGAAGAATCAATCTCTGTTGAATTGGCATCTTCGTAGCCCAAGACATTTCGCGCATATTCTACAACCATGACCTGCATGCCCAAACAAATTCCAAAGTAGGGGATGTCTTTTTCGCGGCAATGCTTTGCCATTGCAATTTTTCCTTCCCAGCCTCTTTCGCCAAATCCTCCTGGAATTAAGTATCCATCACATTTAGGTATTTTCTTTATAGCGCCCTTTTCAAAGAGTTTGTCGGATTCAATGCGTTCAATTTCAACTTCAAATCCGTGCGAAATTGCAGCATGCTCTAGAGATTCAAAGACCGATTTGTAAGCATCTTGGTGTTGAACGTATTTCCCTACGATCCCCACTTTAACAGAGCCTTTGGGTCTTTTAACAACAGACACAATTTTCTTCCAATCTTTGAGATCAATTTTTTTCTTTTTGATGTTAAGCATGTTGCAGATTAAGCCATCTAGATTTTGCTCATTTAGATTAATGGGCACTTCATAGATTGTATCATCAACATCAACAACATCAAAGACGGCTTCTCGAGGGACATCGCAGAAAAGACTGATTTTGTCTTTTAGCTCTTTTGAAAGTTCATATTCACCTCGGCAAACAATAATGTTGGGCACAATACCAATGCTGCGAAGCTCCTGAACTGAATGTTGAGTGGGCTTTGTTTTTATCTCACCTGCAGCTGATAGATAGGGTGTATAGGTTAAATGTATAAAAATAGAATCTTGATGATTCTCATGTTTAAACTGTCTAAGCGCTTCTAAAAAGGGTAGAGATTCAATATCTCCTACGGTTCCTCCAATCTCGACAAAGACAACATCAATATTGGGTTGCTGTTGGGAGCATTGGGTTATTCTACTCTTAATTTCATTGGTAATATGAGGAATAACTTGCACCGTTTTGCCTAAATAGTCACCTTTTCTCTCTCTCTTAATAACTGTGTCGTAAATTTGCCCTGAAGTTGCATTTGAAGCTTTAGACAAAGGGGAGTGAGTATAGCGAAAGTAGTGTCCTAAATCTAAGTCGGTTTCAGCGCCATCGTCTGTGACATAAACCTCTCCGTGTTGAAAAGGGTTCATTGTTCCGGGGTCTACATTTAGATATGGATCTAATTTTAACATCGCGACATTTAAGCCTTGTTTTTCTAAAAGCAAGGCAATCGAGGCTGCGGTTAATCCTTTTCCTAAGGAAGAAACCACTCCACCTGTAATAAAAATATATTTTATCGACATAAATATTTTTCTACTTTTTTTAGATCTTTAGGTTCATCTACGCCAATTGCTGGAGATTTGTCCACAATGACTTTAATTTTATATCCATGCTCCAAGACCTTCAGTTGTTCCAAATCTTCGGCCTTTTGCATTGGAGAAGCACTAAGTTTACAGTATGTTTCTAAAAAAGAAAATCTAAAAGCATACACACCCACATGTTGATAGGCTTGAGTCTTTTCTTTCATAAAAGGAATGGATGAGCGACTGAAGTATAGGGCATCTAAGTTTTTGTCAAAAACACACTTTACAACAGATGAGTCCTCTAAGCTTTTTTGGTCTTTAATAGGCGTTACAAGGGTTGCCATTTTGATTTTAGGGTCATTTTCAAGCAAACTAAAGAGTTTATCTATAGATTTGGGGTTCAAAATGGGCTCGTCGCCTTGGACATTGATGACAATAGCCTCTTTAGTCGTTATTTTGGCCTTCTCAAGAGCTTGGAAAACACGAGTTGTCCCATTGGGAGTGCTTTTTGGCGTCTTTACGACTTGAGCCCCAAAGTCTTTAGCATGATTTAGAATTCGACTATCATCGCTTGTGATTAAAATATTTTTTACGAGTTTTGATCGTTTTGCATTCTCGAAAGTATGTTGAATAAGACTCTTACCTAAAATTGTGGCGAGCATTTTACCAGAGAATCTCACACTTTCGTAGCGCGCAGGAATAACAATGATTTGTTTGTGTAAAGCCATATTATCAGACCTAAAAGAGAAAAGTTAAATTTTAAGTTTAAGATTGTAAGTATTTTATTTCAATCATCAATAATTTTAATTTTAGGGAATATTTTTTCTATGTTAAGGAATAGATATGGGAAGTGTGGGGTTATATGGTTGATTTTAGCATGCTATTGGGTTTGAAGCCTAGTGGGACAGGTATAGCTCGCCATATTAAAGGCAAAAAAATTAGACGGCTTGAAAAAGATGCTGAGCGGGTTTCGAAAAAATCTCAAGAAGACATCCGTAAAATCATTGAAGACACAATCCTAGCTTTAGGAAATACTTTGAGTGGTAAAGAGACTTCCTTGCAAAACCAGGCTTATTTAATAAGCTTTGTAGCTGATTTGGAAGGAGGTGCGTCAACGCATCAGCTTCATTATTTAATTCATGATTATCATGTCGGCACAGATGCAATTGTAGATGCTTTTCATACAGCTTTGGGACTTGGGAATAGAAAAAGAGCAATAAACTTAGTCAAAGCTTTTCCAGAGCTTATCTTTGAAAAAGTTGCAGATGATAAGAGTGTTTATGAGCATTTTACTGAAGATCATTGGATGGAGCTTTTGAAAGGTGACGTTATCAACTTTCAATTCTTTAAAACATTATCCGACAAGCAGGTTGTTAAAATTTTCAGAATGCTTCCCATTTACAAACCACTACTTCGTGATAAGTCACTACTGCGCATGATTATTAATCGTGAAGAAGTAAGAAATAAGTTGCTTAACTACTTTGATGAGCTTGTTAAGGTTGAAAATACTAAAGCTGATTTTATAATGAAGCTTGCAAGTATGCCTTTGACCAGTCGCGATTCAAAAGGCAATATAAGAATAATGAACTATTACAAGAAGTTTTCACAAGGTGATGATATTTTATCACAGCTTAAGAGTTTAAAAGATTTTGGTAGCTCTGATTTTATTGCAGAACTTCTCTCTGTTGTTGAAATTCCAAAAACCTTAGAGTCATATCAGTTGCATCTACTGATTGGAAAACTGCTTTCTACGGTTGATGGACTTCGGCATCAAATTCTAGATCAAATAGAAGATCCTGAAAAAAGGCACTTGCGCTACGAGCTTTTAGAGTACTGCAAAGAGCTTTATGAAAATAAAGAATGCAAATAGATTTCAGCTCATTAACCATTAAATAACGAATAATACGTTTTTAGAAGGTATAATATTTTTTCTTTGAGAAGGTCTTTATCTTTGTGAGCTGTGTCTGCAAAAAGCTTTATTTGATTCAGCATAATCTCAAGGTTTCTTTTTTCTGTAGCCGTCATCATTTTTCTATTAGATATTTGAGAATGCAAGCGATCCACTTTTTTACTAAAAGCGTTGAAATCTCCTGAAAGCATATCATCAATAGGTCCGATTTCCATAATATCTCCTTAGGTTAGCATTATGATCCCAAACGTGACTAAAACAAATATAAAGATTTTCTTCAAATAGTCTTCTGAAACCTTATGGGCCAGTTTTACACCAATAGGTGCAAAAATTAAAGATCCAATAGCAAGGCCTATAGTTGCAGGAATATATATAAATCCAACGCTGTTTGAAATGTCAATGTTATAGGAGAAAAATAATTGACTTATGGTGCCCATAATAGCTGTGAGAATTAGAGCTGCTGCTGAGGTTGCAACGGCATTTTTAGCTTTGTACCCCATAAATATTAGCGCTGGGACTATTATGATTCCTCCACCAATACCTAACATTGCGCCTATGAAGGCCGCAAGAAATCCAATAAGAATAACAAGAAATACATGAAGTTTCTTATTGGTTGTTGAGTGGATATCTTGAGCTGTTGGTTTATAAAAAAACAAGGTAATGGCAATGATTAACTCTACACAACCGAATATAATTTCAAGAGCTCTACTAGAAAACTCACCGGATACTATAGGGCCACTTATTGCACCAAGAACCATGCCGATTGCCATAAGCATAAAGGTTTTCCAGATGACGGCCTTTTTTCTAGCGTGAAAAAAAGTTGCAGATATCGATGTGAAAATCATAACTGCAAGAGATGTTGAAATGGCAAGGTGCATATTGTATGTTGTCGTTAGTGAGAATGATTTGAAAATCCAATGAAGTATTGGTACAACAAGAAGGCCTCCTCCTACGCCCAGTAGCCCTGAAAAACAACCTACCGTGCATCCCAGAGCAAAATAAATTAAATAGAAGACCCAATGCATTTTTTCTTACGCAATATTCTAAAAAGTACTATATGTAGACCCTAGCATATACATTTAATTATAGGAAGCTCTATGCCCATTGACCAAGAAATGAAACATTTTGTTGATTATTACTACTCATTGAAATTACCTGAATTTGGAGAATCTACTGAAGTTGAGGATATTAGAAGTTTAATGCGAACATTTTCTTCAAAAGTTTCAGGGCAAATTTCCCCAAATATTAAAGATGTACATGACCATTCTTTTGAAACAGACATTGGAGAAGTGCGAGTTCGTAGTTACCAACCAAAAGAAAACAGTTTTAAAAAACCTTTGGTCTATTTTAGAGGCTCGGGGTTTGTTATAGACAATTTTGATGATTCAGATCTTTTTTGTTCTAAGCTAGCCTCTCAGTGTGAAACAACAGTGCTCTCTATTGATTACCCCTTGGCTCCTGAATTTCCATTTCCAGCGCCGGTTGAAGCTTGTTATCAGACTCTTTTAAAGATAGTTTCAAATGCTGACATCTTTGGGATGGATTCTACAGGTTTTGTTTTAATAGGCGAAAGCTCTGGAGGATGCATAGCAGCAAGTGTAGCACAAATGTTAAGAGATAAGCATGGCCCATCTATGGGATACTTAATTCTTATTTATCCTGTGACCAATTATGACTTTTCAACAAGCTCTTATAAAAAAATGGGATCAGGCTATATTTTGTCTGAAGATAAAATGCGCTGGTACTTTTCAAAGTATTTTGAAAAGAATGAAGATGCCCAAAAAACATATGCAGTGCCCATGAATGCCAAAGACTTCTCAGGGTTGCCAAAAACTTTGGTTATTACGGCGCAATATGACCCACTTTGTGATGAAGGAAAAAAATACGCTGATGCTCTCAAAGAGGCAGGTGTTTCATGTGAGTATTTATGTTATCGAGACCTCATCCACGGCTTTTTGAAATTCAACGGGCTAGCTGCTGCTGAAGCAGCCTTTGTGGATATGGTGAAAAAAATTAGAACCTTTTTGAAGAGCCATTAAATAAAGTTAACAAACTTTCATAGATTTTGAGTGGGCCAGTTTTACTGGCTACTCAATGAACTGAGTTTTTTAAGTACTTCTTCTACGTGCCCACTTACTTTTACTTTGCGCCATTCAAAAATAAGGTTTCCTTGAGGGTCAATTAAAAAAGTAGATCGTTCAATTCCTATGAGCTTTTCAAGTAGAGCGCTGCTTTTATGAACAGAAAAAAGGTCGCAAAGCTTACCCTCTTTATCAGAAATTAGATCAAAGGGGAGTTTGTGCTTCTCTCTAAAGCTCTCGTGAGATTTTAACGAGTCTTTAGAAACACCGTATATAACAGCATTAAACTTATTAAAGGCCTTATGCAAGTCTCTAAAATCTTTGCTCTCTCTAGTGCAGCCTGGGGTGTTATCTTTGGGGTAAAAGTATAAAATTACGTACTGGCCGGCTAGGTCAGATAGATTTCCTTCGATGTCTGATGTTGCTAAAAAATGAAAGTTTTCTATTTTGGTAGCCATAGTTTCACTCATGCTTGTCATTGCTTATCCTTAATAATTTAGGAATATTAAAACCCAAAAAAAAATGATTTTTTTAAAATAACTAATATATCCAAAAAGAGTCTTTTTGTTCAAATTCTAATAACAATGTTTTTATTTTAGCATAATCCTCTTGAAAACAGAACGTTAATTGTCTATTAGAAGGTTTGGGGCAAGTTTAAGAGAGATTACTTATGTTCAAACGTTTAGCACTATTACTTCCAATCCTTGCATGTTTTGTTACATCAAGCGGTTTCTTTCATTGGGGAGCTGATAAACTTCAAGCGAGAACTGAAAAAAGACACTTCAAAGAACAAAATAAACGCAGAAATCATCCAAAGGGGCCCAAACGTTTTATGATTATGCAAAAAGCAACGCATGCTCAAATCGAAAGACATGAGAGTGACGAAGAGTGTTTATTGATCACTTTTGAAAACGTAGACCAATATGTAACTTACTACAAAGTCGAGCCAAATAGAAATTTTGGAATATTGAGCATCAAGCAGTTTATGTGGTATTGTCATATGGGAAGGTCAATGTTTTCAAAAAACAATCCAAGAGGTGCTATGGGTTACTTGAGCTTTGAACAGGCAGGCCAGGGTGGTGATACAATGCATTTTAATGTTTTTCAGTTAAATAAACCTCACTACGACAAAAAGAAGAATAAATTAACTTATCAAATAAGTGTACTGCCAGGATTCTCTGTAGATAAACTAGAAATCGACAATGTAATTCTAACAATTGATTTGTCACTCAATTAATGAATTATTCTCGCTGATACACTTTGCTCTATGAGATAACTCAGTCCACTTTAGTTCAAAGTCTTCTTTTGAAATTTCATCAGAATCAAATTCAAGACTTCCTTTGTACAAAAGACCTTTAATTTCAATATTACTACATTTAAAAGTATTAGCTATAGACTCTAAATTTTTTTGTCTGTCATCAATGACAACAATGGTGCTGGGCATATAGTTGACATGTTTTAAAAATTCTTTCAGAACTTCGCCTTTTTGAATTTTTAAATTCTCTCCGTTACTAAACAATATACCTTTATAATACTCAGGGAATGATCCCATGTTTGAATCGAAAGACTTGAACACAGCATCTTGTGCATTTATAAATGATTTTGAAAAATCAATACCTAAACTCTTCAGGTGCTTCACCCGGCTTTTTATGGTGTTTTGTCCTATAAGAGATGATGTCAAAGCTGCTGTAAGAGCTACAACTTTGTAGCCTTTGTTGTTCAATGAGTTTATTAGCTTTGGTGCACACTCTTCAACTAGAGAGGAGCCGCTTTGGTGAAAAACCATCAAATTCGAAAATAGATCTTTCTGAAAATGAGTTAGATTTGAAAAGGTTTTTTTTACAAACTCTAAGTTCTTACTGAAATTTGGAAATTGATATGCAGGTTCATTAGGATGCGTCAAAACATAGTCTACGTCGAAAACAATTAAAGTATCTTGGGGTCTACTTAGATGGCTTTTTATTTCATTAAGAGTATGAATAATTTCAAATGTATTTTTCAAAACATGCCTTCTTATTTTATATTATGTTTAATGCTTCACATAGAATTTCATAGAAATTTTAACAAACAAAAAAGAAGATATTTACTATCGATTTGAATTTGTTCAAGCATTACTTGCGCGTGCAATATACATATAATTATTTTAATCCCTTGGCACAAATTCGCCACCATTGTTAAAATAGCGTTAAGAATTTTTAAAGATGAGATTAGGAATGCTAAATTCACTACAAAAAAAATCATGTTTAAACAACCCATTCCCATTTAATGGGGAGCGCTACGAAGGCAAGGTTGATATCACAATTTTTGAAGATAGCAAAAGCTCTTCTATTTATATAAAGGTTATTGGGGAAAGGATTTCATTAGAAACCTTTCATGGCTCATATGCTTCTCATCTCAAAGAGCTTTTTGGAAATGTTGTTGTAGAACATCCCGATGAATTTGAAGATATGAAAGAGATTTTTGGCAATAGCATCGCTAGAGCAGGTTATGCTGATGAAAAAGCGCAAGATGATCATCAAATAGAGAGAAGAATAGAATTCAATGCAAAAAGAGCAATAGATGGAAATCCATTTACTGGCTTTGCTGTGGTTGATAATGCTTCTAGAAAAATTATTGGCTTTACATCTCTTGGTCGAGGACCTCAACCTGGAGAGTCCCAAAGTGCTTTAATATTAAATACAGATTATCATGGAAAAAAAATGGGTCTAGAGGCTGCCGTTCTTGCTGCCAGCTTAGCAAATGTCTACTATATCAATAAATTTGTTGTCGGTTCTAAAAATTGCAAAGAAATTGTTAAAAGTTTTTCAGTTTCTGTTAAAGACTCAAACGAGAAATCAATGAATTTAATTCAAAAACTGGGTCTTAAATATATTAGAGATTTAACAGAAAAAGAGAAGTATACCCAAGAAAGCTCCAAGTTATATGGGGTTGAAGCTAAATATGTTCAAGATCTTCTTGCTAAGTTTGTCGACTTAAAAAAAATCACTTGGAAGGTCCTGAAAATTGGCAATTAGATTTTTAAATTAAAATTGTTGGATGTAAATTAAAATTTTAATTAATATGTTTGTATAATTTTATTCACTCAAACAAGGAAGGTGAAATATGGGCACTATAGAAGGTCAAGGTCAAGCTCAAAGTATGTGGGGCCGTTTTTTTGGAGGATCAGAAACAACTGAGGTTGAGAAGCCCAGCGTGGCAGGTTCAGGGGCGATTTCGCTTACAGTTAACCAGCCAGTAGAAAGCAAGGGGACATTTAATGTTCAATCAGACATTCGAATTGTTACCCCATGGAGAGGCTCAGTCGCTGCAGGGTCAACTTTAATGTATTTAACTATAGATAAAGGAAGTGCCGCTTTTGGACGTTTATCAGAAGGAAAAAGCGTTGAACAATTAAGCGATAGGTTCACGATCTTTCAACATGGGGATTCTAGAGCTGCTCCAAGAACTATTGGTGTAGTTTCAAAAGGAGAGCAAGTGTTTACTCAGACTCTAAAGCAAAGTGGAAGAGTGGAAGCAGAAGCGGGCTCTAAAACAGGTTCAGAAGTTACTATAGGATTACATATTGAAGGAAGAGATGAGCCTCTAACTCATACATTTAATACGATGACAAGAGATTCAGATACGGGTGTAAAGCCTGGAAGAGCGAGACACCTTAGCCTTGCACCTTTTGTAGGGAAAGAAGGGGTTGAAGCTACAATGGAGGACTTTGTAGATACAACCTGTAAAGATAGAGCTGGTGATTGCGCCACAGGCTGCTGGGAAGGAACTAGCAAGTCAGTAAGATTTGTAGGCTCAACTTTGTATAAAGCAGGTGACACTATTTGGCAAACAGGAAGACATCCCGTTTTAACAGCTCAAAGCTTAAGAGATAGAACAATTAGATTCCTCGGTGGCGAAGTGAAAAGCGCGGCAACACCTACTGATGCAGATGCTAAAGCTACTGATGCAGGTGCTAAAGCCACTGGTGCGGGTGATGCAACTCTCATGGATGGTGCTGAAATCGTTGACACAGAGCCAAAATCACCAGTTGAAGCGAAAGGTGAAGAGAAAAAGGACAAATAACTAGGTCCTCTTTTTAAAGATAAGCCACTCTAAATTGTGAAATTTGGAGTGGTTTTTTTTGGGCCGTAGTCTACATGGTTTTGTCTCATCTAAAAAAGCTTTTCATAAATAGGCTCCATCTTTATCAAGGAAAACTATAAGCAAAGTTGTAGTGTTGATCCATGAGAGAAGAAATTCAAGAGCCTAGCGAGAAGAAGTCTAATTTCTTGGCTATTCTTGGTTGGTGTATATTTGACTGGGGACAGTCGGCCTTTCCTACCGTAATCGTAACCTTTGTTTTTGGAACCTATTTTGTTCGCTCTGTGGCCGCCTCTAGTGTCCAAGGAACAGCTTTGTGGGGTTGGACAATTGGGCTTTCGAGTGTGATCGTTGCTTCATTATCTCCTTTGCTTGGATCTATTGCAGACCATACAGGAAGAAGGAAGGTGTGGCTTATTACTTTTGTTGGATGCAATGTTTTTGCAACGTCTATGCTTTACTTCACGCATCCTAGAGTTACTTCTATTTTATGGGCTCTCATTTTTTTATGCATTGCAAATACAGCTTATGAGTTTATGCAGGTTTTTTACAATGCAATGCTTCCTGCAATTGCACCTAAAAGTAAAATCGGACGTATATCGGGTTGGGGATGGGCTTTTGGGTATTTTGGAGGACTGGCTTGTCTCTCTATTGCTCTGTTTGCATTTATTCAAGGAGGATGGATCTCATCTGTTAATGAAGTGAATGTGCGCTCGAGTACTCTTCTTGTCGCAGGCTGGGTATTAGCTTTTTCTGTTCCTCTGCTGCTTTTTACAAATGATCTTATCAAAGACAAGCTTCATCCTATTTATGCGATTAAACTTGGGATGAATGAACTTAAAAAAACGATTAAAGAGCTTAAAAATTATCAAAATATTTTCACTTTTTTGATGGCACGTTTAATATACATTGATGGTTTAAATACTTTGTTTGTTTTTGCGGGTATCTATGCAGGCGCAGCTTTCAAAATGAATTATTTTGAAATATTAATGTTTGCCATGCTCATTAATGTTTTTGCTGGCATTGGCGCTGCATACTTTGCATGGGTTGATGACAAACTTGGTCCAAAGTTTATTATTTGCTTGTCGCTTGTTGCTATAATTTTTTCAGGAAGCGCATTACTTTTAATTCGTAGCAAGTCGCTGTTTTGGCTACTATCAGCGATTTTGGGCCTTTTTGTCGGGCCTGTTCAGTCTGCAAGTCGCAGTTATATGGCAAGGATTGTTCCAAAACACTTAACCAATCAGATGTTTGGGATTTATCAATTTTCAGGGCGCGTTACCTCTTTTGTTGGTCCAGTACTTGTGGCGAGTATGACTCAAATATTTAATAGCCAAAGAGCTGGAATGTCAATAATATTTGTTCTAATGTTTGTTGGTTTGTTAGTTATGACAAAAGTGCCAAGTACAAAGTAAGTATTTTTGAGCCAAATTTTTAGCTTGTTCACATGCTTGTTTAAAAAGAATACCGCATTCTGTAACCGGCATTGAAACATTGTAAGGCTTGATTAACAAATATTCTTCTGGAGAGGCAAACTGTTTATAATAAGTTCTTGAGTTTTTAGTAATATGTACAACATCTTTTTGTTTTAGCGCCCAGTCTGCTTGTTTCTTTTGATTCTGAGGATAGTCTAAACATTTTTCCATTTGTAACTTAAATAGTTGAAAACTCATTGCTGCAAGGCTAGAGCCTGCGAGAGACATCGTTATTGTTCGGGAATTTAGTTCTTTTAAGCTAAATATAGCATGTATGCCTGCAACCCCCATCACAGCACCAAAGCAGCCCACAATTCCCCAAGAAAGGACTATTAGACCCATATTAGTAAGTAATCTTGGGTTGAAAAAAGTTGTCAACTCCTTATCAGCAATAGACTGTAGAACTTCTAGTACTTCTATATGCCTTTTGCACATTTCTTTAATTTCGGGGTCTTGTGCAATATTTGAATAAAAATTTATTTCTTTTGTAATGGTGTTATGAATAGCTTGATCACAATCATTTTTATTCTCATTTAGATACTTAAATTTGTTGTAATAGTGCGAAAGAGTAGCATTGCAAGGGGCATCGCTATAAAAATCGTGAATGTCGTGTGCAATTTTAGCTTTAAAATTTTCATCGTATTCTTTACTAAAAGAAAACCAACTCAATGAGGAAAATACATTCATAATTGTTATTTAATTATTCGGTGTAAAGCTAAAGGCCTCATTTTAAATTAGAGCCGTTATTAACGATAACGGCTCTCTAAAAACAAAAGCTATCTTTTAAGAACCTCACCACCTAAAACTTTGCCCTCTATAACAGCAGAGTCCAAGAGAATAACTTGTCCATTTTGATCTTCAAAGTTGATGTTGCCTTTGATAACTGTGTGTCCAGACAATATGACGATCTTTTTTGGGGCCTCTGAGAGATGATAATCAATAGAAGAAGTCGTGATTTTATCAACAACAACAGAAGTTCCCGCTTTTTTCACATAAATATCTTGAATTGTTGAACTGTGCACTTTTGCCTCTAGGCCAGCTGAGATGAGGGTCCCATGAATTTGAGATTCTTTAACTTCAATGTTTGTTGCAGCTACATTGCCATGCACACAACTTTCAGTGAGGACAAGAGCCCCGCCTGTGTCTATTGACTGGATTGAAGGGCACTGTTTGACTTCAATTGATTTTCCTGAAGAAAGTTTTCCTAGCTTCAAGCAGTCTACTGCTACAATATTTTCTCCAGAGCTTACAGAGGTTGCCATAGAGCTATTCAAATAGACCGAGGTTCCAGCATTTAATGAGCCTTCAAGTACGCAATTATCAATGTGGGCATTCTTTCCAGCATTTGCATCACCTCGAATAGTGGTGCTAGCAGCATGAATAGAGCCTCCAGCATTAACAGATCCATTAATGGTTTCAGCATTCAGCCTTAGTGAGCCACTCTCATTAATTGGGGTTGCTGTCTGACTAACAAATAGCTCTGAGTTGTGATTAATTTGAAGATGCATATTAGGCCTCTATTTTAAAGATTAAATAACAATAGTTTAACATATTGACAGGATTTTCAACAACTGACTTTAAGAGTCCTTAGCTGCTAAAAGTAAGTCTCTTAAGTGATTGAAAAATGAGAGACCAACTCAGCTATGATATAGGGCTCTCAACTAAACAATTTATTAATTTTTCTTAATCTACTAAAATTAAAAACCTTGAGATTATTTTAAAAAAAGTGTAAAATAAGTGCACTTAGTAATATTTACCAAAGAGAGAACCCAATGGTTACACCTTCTATTTATGGAACAGATTCTAGTGTAGAAATTAGCTCATATCCTGAAGCTTTTCAAGCATACAAAAAAAATATAGTTTTAGATTTTGAATATGCGGCTAAAAGTGGTGAAATCCAAACTTTAGAGGGAAAAGTAGCCTGTGCTGCGGGTGACGCAATTATGACAGGGACACAAGGTGAAAGATGGCCCATTAGCAAGGATACCTTTACTGCCACATACAATGTAGTTGAAGAGGGTAAAGCCTCAAAAAAGAAAATAGTCTTGTACGTTTATCAAATGAAAGAAATTTTTAAGGTAAAGGTTTCTTGGTCTAACTCGCTTTTAGAAGGCAAGGCAGATGACTATTTAGTTCAATATGGTCCAAATGATTTTGGAGTTGTTGAAAAAGAAATTTTCAAAGAAACCTATGAGGTGATTTGAGCTTTATAGCATAGGTTGTCAGTTAAGTTACTAGTTTACATTAATCTCAATTTCTAAGATAATTGTTCAAAATTTTTTTCTTATTATCTTCATTTAAACAATAAATAGGAGTCTCTATGAATTCAATACAAGTTGGCCCTCAAGTTTCTGATTTTGTTAATCACTTTTTACCTTGGAGTTTTGTAAGCCGCGATCCAAATTGCATGGTATATGGCCAAGCTAAAGAAGTTGCTACAGCTAGCGTCACACTTCCTCAGACAGGGTTAGATCATTCTATTCAAACTTATATTACTCCACTTGTTCAAAAATGCTACCCAATGCAGACCTTTCACACAGCCAGAACTAGAGACAGCCTATTTATTCAAGATATAATGCTTCTAAGTGGAGTGAGTTCTATTTTTCAAAAAGCTGCGACTAAACTTAACCTTTCTATACCGGCAAATGAAACAGTTTATTCGAAGACTTTTTTAACTGTACATGGTTTTCCAACTGATGACACTGTTACAGGGTTTGATCCTTGCCAATTTAGAAATTCAACAACTCCTTTGAGTTGTTTTACAGATTTAGATACAAGGATTGATAGGGGTGGTTTTCATCCTCAAAATACGGTTAAAATTGGGCTGTTAAATTTTGGACAGTTTGATATCCAAAATCAGTTTGCAAAGGCAGATCCTCGTTATGAAGTTGTTAACAGTGTTTTTACAGATGCACAGGGCTTAAAGGGGATTGGCATGTCTATTGAATGCTATAAAAATGCTAAAACTGGTGCTGGCTGTCCTGAAATAGACGTGCGGAAAATTCTAGATCAACTAATGGTTCAAAAGGGTGTAGGATTAAAAGATTTATTCAATGCCTATGAACAGAAATCGCCGCTTAATTTAACTGCTACTGTAAAATAGGCTTTGCTAACATGTAGCTTTCCCATGAGTCATGGGTGGGATAAGTCCTTTTACTACTAAAGTAAAGGGCCTCCCACTCGTTGACTTAGAGCTTCATCTGTTTCATCTATAAGATGCAAAGCGTGGCATTGAGAACAGGGGGTAAGCACATGATCCTTTTGAACAAGCGCGACTAAAAAACAGCTATTAAGCAAATTTGCCTGTATAGGACGTGACTTAATTCTTATTCAATTTTCATGCATATTGCGCTGTATAAAGCTCAAAAAATCTTTCCAGTGTTCTTTTTCTTCCGGATAGCGGCTCTCTTGCAATTTTGAATTCACTATAGAAATAGGAGAGTTCCCAAAAATATCTTTTTTAAGGACATCAGCTCTTTTTGTAATCAAGTATTTGGATATTCTTGCATTTTTATCATAATAATGTTCTTTCTCAACAATGTGGTGTAAGGGAGCCTTACCACTATTAGATGCAATATTTGGATTTGCCCCTAGAGCAAACAAAATATCTAGAGATTCAGTTTCTAGTTCTGCTGATGCATTGATGCCAGAGTAGATGAAAAGGTTCAATGGTGTGTTGCCATTACTATCTGGATCATTAATATCTAAACATGGAAAATCGTGAATAAGATTTTTTATAAAGACTGCCTGTGATTCGGAATCTTGATTACCGTAAGATAAAGATAATGTTGCTGCTTTGTGAAGAATAGTTTGCCCGTCATGCGTCTTTAAATTTCTAAGTAACTTTTCTGTTTCTTTAGAATTAGCTATCTCATATTTTTTCTGATAATGGGGTAAAAATAGTTGAAATATATCATATCGGCCTGTTGTGGCCAGCATGTGTAACCAGGTTTCTTTAGAATCAGTTACTTCTGTCATCCAATGATCTGAATGCGATTTAGAGTATTCAGTAATTAAGTATTTGAAACATTTATTTGTTGAAGGGTCATGAACAATGAGAGATCCGAAAAAGTAATCGTCAAAATTACTCGATAATTCTTTTTCTTGTGCTTCGTAATATTTAGATATTGAAGGAGATTCTGCAAAAAAGACATTGGGCTCATTTGCCAAATTCAAACAGTAGCTAAATGCATTCAAATGATCTAAACGGAATGCAAACATTTCACAGGCTTTAATTAAGCTATTTGTTGCATCTTCAACAATGTATTCTAGACCAAAAAGAGACAAAAACTTATTCGCAGTATCTTGCCATTCGATTTGACTCACAATTTCGTTAAAAGATCTTTCAATAATCGAGACATTGTCAGTTAGGATTGAAAATAAAGATATTAAAACGGGAAGTTTTAAGTTTAAAGTTTGATTGTGTCTTATTAAATGATTACAATAATCCATTAATTCTGAATATGAAATCTTTTTCATTTCATCTTTTGCTGAAAGTAACATTTCTTCGGAAAAATTAAAATTACCCGGAACAGTGGAGTAGTTTCCATTCGAAAAAAATGTATTTTGCTTTAAATCCGTTATGCTCATTAATGTTCTCTATGTCAAACCTTTATAGACTAATAGTTATTGTAATCCAGCTCTTAATTTTCTAACCATAAAAAACTCATTTTGGATACTTAAACTTTAAAATCACAAGTTAAAATTTAAACTATATGACCATTGTTCAATAAAAGGTGGACAAATGGGGCATGCTCGTTATGAAAAGCTTTATAAGTAAAAACTAATTTAATATTCCTTAGAGTATGCATTCGTTCGATGGGCTTCAAGCCCCATATTTTACCTTGGATAGGTCCAATGTTTTCTGAAGGTGCTCTCCAATAGAAAGGCTGCTGGTAGCACCTGGTGATGGAGCATTTAAAACATTTAAAACTTTAGAGCTGTTATAAATAAGAAAGTCATCAATAATTTTACCCGTAGGCGATACAGCCTGAGCTCTAACGCCAGATCCCCCAGGGGTTAAATCCATCTCCCTAATATCCGGCATTAACCTTTGTATATCTCTTAAAAAAGCTTTCTTGGAATAGGACCTGTAGAGTTCATAAAGACCTGTTTTCCAATTTTGTGAGCTCATAGCCCAAAAACCCCTGAACTTGAGTGATCGACCAAATTCTTTTACATTGAAACTAGACTTTTTATAACCCTCTCGTGCAAGAGCTAAAACTGCATTAGGACCAAGCTCAACCTGACCGGTTATTCTTTTCGTCAGGTGAACACCTAAAAAGGGGAATTTAGGATTAGGCACAGGATAAATTAAACCCTTTAACATGTGAGATGCCTCTTTAGATAAAAAGTAGTATTCTCCACGAAACGGAATAATTTTTTCTTTGAAGCTGCACTTAGACATTCTTGCAATGGTATCTGAGTGTAGCCCAGCGCAATTAACAAGTTTTTTTGCCGATAACTCAAAAGCTTTATTCGATATAATAATTTCAGATGAGCTTTCATTGATTTGTTCAACTTTAAATCCAAAATAGACATCTGCTCCCATTCCCTTAATTTGCTCTAAAAGCTTTTCAGAAACACGTTTGTAATCCACTATTCCAGTGTTAGGGGAGTGTATTGCTTCAATTCCATTACTATAGGGCTCTATTTTCTTTAGCTCAGCTTTATCTACAAGCTTAAGGCCTTTCACCCCGTTGGAAACACCTCTTCGATATAGCTCATGCAACCTGCCTAGCTCTTCTTGCTCTGTTGCAACAATAAGCTTGCCGCAAAGGTCATACGGAATTGCGTGCTCATCACAAAAGGCAAGAAGCATTTCAACTCCTTTTACACAGTTTTTTGCTTTGAGCGATCCTGGTTTATAATAAATTCCTGTGTGAATAACTCCGCTGTTATGTCCGGTTTGATGCTTGGCCACTTCGCGCTCTTTTTCTACAAGGGCAATTTTAAGCTTTGGAAAAGTCTTAAGAAGTGTGTAGGCTGTAGCAAGACCTACGATACCTCCTCCGATTATAGAAATGTCGTAACAGTGCATTGCTGACCTTTAAAATTACAGGGCTTATCAAAAGATTTTAGGTTGAAATTCAGTTAGGATTAACTTAGCCATCAAATCTATTTAGTTCGCCTACAAAGAGAAGGCCAGCTTAAGCAAGCTTTTCTTCTTTGAGAGGTTTCTTCTCTAACTGTTAAATGTGGGGCACCATCTGTGAATTCTAATTTAAGCCTAATTGTATCTTCTTGAATAGAACCTTTTGTAAAAAAGTCAGAACGTCTATTTAAAGTTTGTTGTGATTTCGTAGCTTCACGAGTAGCGTAGCTGAATGTCAAGAAATCATAATTGCCTTTTCTCAATTTTCTTGTACTATTTCTTTGTAGAGTAAAAGCTGTCTTTTCCCCGCTTCTTAAGCTCATTGGTGCTTCACTAAGTTTAAGCTTGATTTCTCTGGGATGTCCGTCACTTCCTAAAATAAGAGATCTTTCGTTTTGGGTCACAAAACGACTTAAAGCAGGATCTATTTTGCCAAAATGAAGATAGTCATTTGCTTGTATAGTTAGTTCTGGATTATCAGCATATCCAGTCGGTTCATTGTCTATTTCAAGCCTCACCTGGAAGGTTCTATTACTAACTGTATTACTTATAGTTGCCATACAATCTCCTAAATTTTTGAGGTATTATGATATAAACATATAATATGAGACAACTCAAACTTTTTAGCGTATAGATTTATGCAACGGATCAAAAATTAGCTGCACCCAAAGTGCGAGACGAGTAGATTTTGCTGAAACTAGGTTGTGAGTTTAGTGAAAATAACAATAGTTCCAACTGTTTTTCCTTCTTTGCTTTTAAGAGGAGCTTTGTTTGTGCATATTTGAAGAGTCCCAAGCACTGTTGCGCTAATTGTTTCAATCATCCCAATGATCTCTTGCCCGCTATTTCGAACTTTTTCATCATCAAGCTTGTGTTTCTCAATGGTGTCTTGCGTTCCTATAATTTCACTTTTAGTTTTCCCTAAAAGGTCAGCAAAATTTTGATTGCAGCCCAAAAAAACGGAGTTTTCATCTTTCCAGCATATGTAAACGCTTGGAAGCCTTTCTAATATTTCATAGGATGAAAATGTAATCATAGCGCCCCTGGTTGACCTGCTTTATTTTTTAATATGATTTCTTTTGGATTAAAAGAAATAAAAAAATGCAGGCTTCAGAGCCTTAGTTAGTATCAGTTTCAAATGCGTAGAATTCATTTGTCTTGGCATTGAAATCTTCTATAAATTCTTTTGAAACTTGTTGTAGAAGAGATTCAAGAACAGGGGGAACAGCTGATTTTGATAATGAAAATGGCGATGTGCCTTTGCTAACCCTTGCATTGTAGCGTTTTTTAAAAAACAGTTTATCGTTTTTTAAAACTTTTATTTGGATGCCAATTTTTCCTGACTTTGAAAAATTTAATGGGTCATGGACGGCTTCTAGTCTTAAAATTTCTCCTTGAACACTAAAAAGAGGTGCAGAGTCTTCTTTTGAAGAAACATTGTAACCTACATTAGAAAGCTCTTGCATTAATGCAGAGTTAACCCAATCAGAAGATGATTCGTTTGTTGTAAGGATTGAATCAGGATAAGTAGAGCTAATCCTGCGTCCAATTTCATCATTATCGGCTCTCGAGTCTTCAATATCAACAGCAATAGAAAGGGATTTTAAAAGATGCTCTTGAGGTGATTTCTCTATAACAGGTTTGTAAACTAAATACTTGGTTGGTGAGCAACCTGTGAGTATAAGCATTAACAATAAACCTAAACTAATTGAAATTTTTTTCACTTTGAAGACCCTAATTAAGTAATTTAGCCAAAGATTTTCAACGTTTTTATAATTTAAATCAAGATGTTTATGTTAGATTGTTAATTAACAATGTTAATTAATTTATTAATAATTCAGATCAATTTCAACTAATTACCTTTTTATTATTCCCAGGGCTAGCAAGAAGCAATAAAGAGTTTTTTAAAAACTTAAAGCTAATTGGAGCTCACTTTTACTAAAACAACACTAAAAGGTTAGATAGAATTAATAAGCTTAGAATTGATTGTTCTCAACTATTAATAATCCTTTGTATGCAACTTTGCATACTAGTAATATGGACTGCAAATTCTTATACGAGATCGTGGCATCGAATTTTGCATGTATTTCCTGCAAACCTTTCTAATGTTGTAAATCGGGTGGTAATTGTGGGCCGTTCCGCATAACGCCCTGAGCGCAATTTAGCTTTTTGAAGTGTATTAATGTCTACCGTTACAGCAGGGTCTGTTACAATTTCAGGAAAAAATAGCTGTGAAAAAAATACCTCTGATTTTACTGCAGGAGTAAACCTTCGTACTTTTAAAGTAAGATCTGTTCTAGATGGCAGATCCCATTGAAGAACATTCGACCGAGCGATATTGTTAAAAATGCAGTTAACAGAAGCTGAAAGCTTTTTAGGAGCTGGCCCAACCCAGCTCACTGTAACTTGAGTTTGAGAAAATCTAGAATCTCTTTCTGCCTTAAAACTAAAAGTTGTTCGAATAAAAGTTGGATCTTGAGGAGGAGTCTTGTTTTCCTGATCTAATAACTGCTTTCGATAAGGTCTTCTTGTTATATTTGCGGTTGTCATAAATTGAGATCTCCAGGGGTTAATAGTCGAAATAATTTAATATAGCCCCTAAATTTTAACAATCTAAAAATAAGATTTATTAGAGCAAAGAATTTTCTGCAAGTATGCTCATATCTACAACTCGTCGAAAAAGCCAGCAGTAGAAGATTGAGAAGCGTGCAGATCATTACTTTATTGTGCTTTTTTATCAAAAAAATAGACAGGCGCACTTAATAACTTTATAATATACCATTTAAATAATTCAAAATATTTAAGGTCGTAAAATGTTAACTCAAAGTGCTGATAATTCTGTAATGATTCAAAACAGAAACTCTATCCCAATCGTTTCTATCGACGAGCTAGACTCAAATAATGTGTTGGTAAATGAAAGGTTCAAGCAAATTCTTCTTACAGGGTTCTTTTATTTAAAAATCCCAGATGAATCATACAATGAGATTAAAACACTAAAACTTTTTATAGAGACATTTGGAAAAAGAGATGAGGTTAAGAATGAAAAGGGTCTTCTTGAAGCGGGGTATATCAATCAAAAAAAGTCTCAAGCCGAATCTTTTTTGGCAGAAAGAGGAGACTGGAACTATTTAGAAGAAAAACAAATTTATCCAGTAGGAGTTGCTAATCTTGCAAATGTCATGGCAAATCTTGGAAGTAAAATTCTTGTAAAAGCTTTAAATGTTTTAAATATCCCAAGATCAAAATGGTCAAAATTAACTGGAAAGCTTTCTGACAATAAAGGGTGGTATATTTTAAACTGCAACAACTTCAAAGCAAATAAATCTGGTATTGGACTTGGACCTCATAAAGATTTTGGATATGTCACCTTAGTCTATAATGAAAAAGAAGGTTTAGAGGCAAAAATCAAAGGTGAGTGGGTTCCTATACCCCCCAAAGAGGGTCATTTCATTGTAAACTTTGGGGACCTATTTGAAAGAGCTATTAACGACACAACAAAACTAGTGGCCATTGAACATCAAGTAGTCCATCAAAATCAAAACCGCATTTCAGCAGTATTGTTTTTAGATGGAGCTATGGATGAACCAGTCTATAAGTACAATAAGGAAACAAAAAAAGCAGAAGAAATTTATTCTACCCACAAAGAATACCTTCAAGCAATGGTTGAGGGGTTATGGGGAGATGGGGATTTTTAAGGCACTAATTTTCAAAAAAATTATATGCTGCTGCGTCTATCGGGTTTTAAAGATTTCCTGGTTACTTGATCTCCTCTTGGAAGAAAACTCATAGAACCATACATGGTGTTATCTCTAGGTTGTATCTTATCTTCCCGTGTTAAAACATACTTTCTTGGAGCATGTGACCCCCTAACAATTCTGCCTAGATTTATTGTCAGGGTATTATCACAGCGTTCAAAAGTGACTTCGTTATAACATCCCTCTATTATTGTCTCCGAAGGAGGAGAAAACCCCTCTGGCGTCGCAGTTTGATTATGCCTGTGTAAATGAACACGGTTAGGTTGAAGGGTGATTGTAAGTGATTCTTCGTAATACCCATCATAAAAGACACCTTTAGCAACTTTAAATATTTTGTCTGGATTAACAGTTTGAAGCACTTTGGCTCCATTAAAACCAAAGTCACCAATTGGATATTCTGAATCGGTTGTAACTACTAAAGTATAGGTTTTAAAAGAGGTGAAAAAGTCTTCGCATTTTTGTTGACTATTTTCAAAAAGGTTAACTTCTTGTTGATTTGTTTTAGGAGGGCTCACTTCTTCCTGACTGATCAAAGGTGAACCGCTTCTTGAAACTCGGGGCGAAAGTTTCGCAGTAAAACAAGGACAGGACATATATACTCCTTATAACTTAAGGACTTGAATGGTAGTTTCTAATTATAGATTATGCCAAATAAATAATCAAATCTTAGTTTTCTTGTGTAAGTGTTTGTTTAACATTTTTTTTCTTTTTACCCTCTTTTAATAAATGAGCTATAAGGGATGCATTTATGACCCAAAGTAAAATTGAACTTGTTCTATCTGCTGAGAATAACTTTAATGCAAGTAAAGAGGTGGCAAGAGCTCCTGCACATTTTCCAAGTTCATCAGCTCTTTTATTCTCCAGCGCAAAAATGTGTTTTGTTGAAAGAGAAAAAGTAGATTTAACAGTCTCAAAAGTGTGCAAAAGAGCGGTTATATTGAAAAGGGTATAAACACCGAAACTTGATACTCGGGGAATGAGTATGTTTTTAAAAGTATGAAAGCTGAAGCTTAAAACTGGCAAAACAATTAAAGTCACAGCGCTCTTGCCGAATCCCTCAATAGTCCAAGAAGAAAGCTTATCAGTTTTAGGAGTTGTCTCAAAATCTGTATTAACTAATCGAGCGCTATAGCTTGTTTCATTTTCTTGCATTTTGACATCAGAACTTGTAGCCCTTGATTCAAGAGGTCTTGAATAAATATGTGTTGAGGCATCTGTTATCATTATTTTTTTTACGCTATTTGTTATGATGCTTTGTTATACAGTATAATGGTTTAATTAACAATCTATGAGGTTAGCTTCTTTTATTCTTAAAAAGCTTATTATTAGATGGTTGAAGTGATTACCTTTTTTGTTTATAGTTTTTTCTTTAAAAAATTAAAAAAAACTTTACTGAGGGGATAGCTTGTACAGGCCTTTACATTAAACGATGTTTATCGTTATCATAAGTTTTTAATTTATTGTGATTTGAGGATTATATGACGAGTGAGCCTACAAAGATAGATCTTGTAAAGGATGTATATTCTTTTTCAAATTTAAATGTAATGCCCGGTGAAAAATTCAGAAAATATTATTACTGTCTGCCTTCTAATCTATCAAGCTATGAGCTTAGTCAATTAGATGAGACTGTTGCCAATTACACATCTAAAAAAATAAGTCTGTTTTCAAAGTATACTCAAGATTCTGAAGTAGGAGAACTTTTCAAAAGACATATATTTGTCTTAAATGTTTTTAAAAATCTTGCGATCATGAAGTACAAGCCTGAACCACAGCAAAGCACTTATGAAAAACTTGCAGCAACCGTCTTACCGTTAGCTATGTCATATGTTTCTTTCGGATTAGTTAGTAAAGACAGACCTTTTTCTCCTTTCATTGCTACAGCAATTAATAGCTTTTCAGCACTCATGATTAATCACATTTGGTTTAATGCTGAAAAAAGAATATTAAGTGAAGAAGCAAAAAGACTCCTGGAAAGCCCTGTAGACATCAAAATTGATGAAAATGGCATTTTATTGAACACAATACTAATGAAAGGTTCAGGAGTAGCACGAATTTATTATAAGACAAAAATTAACCTGCCTAAAAAAGGCGTTAATTCCCTTGACTTTGCAGTTAGCCTCAATAACATAGAAGCAGAAGATTTCTTAAAAAAGAAGAGTGTTAAGTTGGTAAAAAAGCGGTTCAACTTTTCTCCTTCAATCCTCAACATGGAGTCTGTTGCCCTGGAGTAATAGGAAAAATAACTATACCTACCCCTGCTGTTTCCTATACTCTTACACTTCTTAAAAGAGAAAAAGCAGCAAGTTGTTTAGTTAGCAAAGATCCTATTACAAGGATGTCAATTAAGGAATACTGGAGCAGGTTCAAGTTTAGTCTAGCTCAATTAGGTCCACAGCCTGGTTCGTGTCAATCAACAAGGCAACTTTTTCAATGGAAAGTTACAGAAGAAAAACACACAGTATAGATTGCTTAATTTCTTATTTATGAAAACTCATGAACCAGACCAACACTCTTTGAGAGTTAAAGCTACCGTTTTAACGCTATGAAGACTACAACTAAATGTTCTTTCTAAAGAAGAATCATCACTAGCCTGAGAAGGAGTTTCTCGATTAATTGTGTATTTTACTACGGTCTTAGTTCCAAAAGTTCTATTAAAAAAGGATGTCTGCGATTGGAAATCAAATTCACTCTTTTGACAACGGGCAAAGAGAGTGTATACACTTGTAAGAAAAAGTGAATGCGAGCTCGTTGCGTCTTCATCAGTCTCAGTTACGGCGTAAAGAAGTTTACTTGTCAAAATCCCATCAACTCTAATACCACCTGTGGATCGAAATTGTCCGATGTCTGAGCCTCTTGAAAAAAATGGTTGAGGTGACATAAGGGACTCTCTTAGATCGTCACCATATTGATCGCGATTGTGATGGAGAGCGACAATGTTAAAATGAGGAACATCTTCATGTGCTGGCTGTACTTGAAGGATATACATCTAACTAAACGCTCTAAGCTTGATTTTATTACTGCTAAAAAATTTTAGCAGAAAAATACATTTGTAAAAATAGATTTTACTGAGATCTAGCAACTATACGTATTGAGTCAAACGAAACATTAATTGCTCCATTACTACTGAGCGCATCGGGCTTTCTTTGAAGATAACCTTCTATGATTTCTGAGTAAAATTGGTCTACAAGATTTTTAGGGATGAGAGGAGGGAATGTTCCAATTAGCCAGGAAATAAGTTCTTGTTTGTCTACAAAAGGGTCAGTGGTCGAAACGTCTTCAATACTCAAAACTTCGAAGTGGTTCTCACTAAGAATTTCCTTATATTGCTCTGAATCAAAAAAGATTCTAGGGACATGGTCTTTCCAATATTGATGCCACATTGGTCTCTGAGAAATATCAACCTTGGCGCTTCTCCAAGCTGGATTTTTAGAAGAGGGGACTAACAGTAAAAGTTTGCCACCGGGTTTAAGTAAACGATGAATCTCTTTAAAAGCCTGTCTGGGATCACTGCAGTGTTGCATTGCACAAAAAGAGACGACGAGGTCAAATGAACCTTCAGTTTCAGGACTAAGAAAGCTTCCAAGGTTAAAACTTAAATTGGGGTATTCCTTTTTGTCATATTGTGCAAGAGCCCATGAAATCATATCAGTAGAAGGGTCAATTCCCACTACAGATCCATTCGGAACAAAGGTCGAGATGTCAGCAGAAATTTTCCCATCTCCACAACCAATATCTAAGATTTGTTCATGGCCTGAAAGTTTTTTTAAATGAGGGGCTAGGAATGCCATGGCCCAGCGCCTTTGTAGCTCAGAATTGTGAACATAGGAGCGAATGGCATCTTCTTTCCAATAGGATTCAGTGGCATTAAGAGAAATCATAAGGCAAAAAGAAAATAAAAGAAGGTATTTAAGTTTCATTCCATCTCTCCTTCTACTTAGTTCAAGTCATCTGAGAAAAGTTAAACACGAAGTGTAGGCTATTTAATGGTTATTAGAAAAGTATTTGTTGCAAGTAGGCAAGATCTTTTCTTTGGAAAAGCAAGAGAAGTCAGTCTTCCTACAGAATTTGATCTCAAACATTTTCATATGTAATCCACTGACAAATTTCAGCAAGTAAAGGGGCAGGTTTATTGAGATCTTTTAATGTTTGTAAGCATTTTTATGATATTTTTTTGTTTATCCAACCCTTGTTGTGTAATAAACAAATCTAAAACTTCTTGTGCTTTATCTAGAGCAATTATTTCATTGGATTCTACAAATATAAAAAATAATTAAATAAAAATAATAACTTGTTTATATAATATTAATCTTTGTATACTAACATGTGTCATTTAGTTTTAAAAATGGAATTGCATGCAAACTTTAAATTTTTTTTTAAGTACAGAAAGCCAACGCCCGAGCATCATATCCCTTTATAAAGCTCTTGATGAAAAGCACGCTAAAACCCGAGTTCTTGTTAAAAGCTTCGAAGAGGGAGCTCAAAAACTAATGCAAGACATTTGTCGTACTATAATCTTAGATACGGGTAGTTATCTTACGCTCGGTCTAATTAGCCCATGGATAGGTTTTAAAAAAGCTCTGGCTCTAGGAACAATTGTAACGATGTCTTTTGACGCAAAATTAGAACTTAATCGCAGAGAACAAAAATTTTTAAACCAAGTTCGTCAACTCAGAAATAATATTCATTCACGTGTTTTGGATGAGGCAAAGAAAAAAAATGACCTAGTTTATGAATCTAATTTTGAAAATGGAGTAAATGTAGCCATATACAAAGGTATAGATTTGAACTTGATTGATGAGAAGGTACAATGGTTCTTTGAAAAAGAAATAGAGACTACCGCCTTTCCTCAACTAGGGTTTGTATCTGCCTCTACTGATCCAGCTTTTTGGAGTAGTTTACTCAATGCGAGAGTTGTTGCTGGAGCTGTTCTTGTTTCATTTGGGGCTTTAATCTCGCAAATAGGTATCTATACGCTTAACAGGGCAGTAACTTCATAACCTAAGCTGAGTGGGTAATTTTACTGTAGCTTTGAGAATTTTGTTGTTATTTTTGGTGCAACTTGCCACACTATGTGGCTAGAATAAAAGCAGGTACACCAGAAATGAGCTTATCAAATTATAAAATTTCATCCGAACAAGACTTGCGCATGCTTGGGAATATGTTCGTTGTCTCGCGCGCGCTTCATGTTATCGCAGAACAAAAAATAGCAGATCTATTTGAAGGTAACCAAGCAAAATCTGTTGAAGAACTTGTTAAACAACAACCGATGTCTGCCACAGCTTTAAGAAAAATTTTAAGAGTCTTGTGTCCTTTTGGTATCTTTAAAGAAAATGCAGACGGGACTTTTTCAATTGAAGAAATAGGCCAAACTTTGAAGTCAAACCATTCTTCTTCGATGAGAGATCTATTATTTTGTGAAGATTGTCGCTGGAATAGCTTTGGCCAAATGTCTCAAACCCTGCAAACAGGTGAAGCGGGATTTTCAAAGCTCTATAAGCAAGAATATTTTGACTACATATCAAAGCATTCTAACCTTCAGGCTAGGTTCGATGATCATATGAAAGCCGTGTCTGCAAAAGAAGATCTTATTATCGCTAAATATCTGCCGCTAGAAAATAGAGATAAAATTATTGATGTTGGCGCTGGAAAAGGGGGTCTTATAAGAGCCATGCTTGAGAAACATCCCGAAATTGTAGGGGGGATATTTGACCTTAAGGATGTTGTTGAACAAGAATCTAAAGCGCTTTCTAAAAAGTATGGAAAAAGATTAGAAGTTTTTTCTGGAAGTTTCTTTGATCCGCTGCCTTTTAAAAGTGATGGGTTGATTTTAAAGAGGGTTTTACATGATTGGGATGATGCAAGTTGTATTCAGATACTTAGTCGTTGCCGAGAAGCCCTTAGTGATAGCTCAGCAAAAATCTATGTTATAGAGTCCCTGGTAAAAGGGGAAGAAGACCCCGCTCTTTTTAGAATCTTTGATTTGCTTTTACTCACCGTTTTTGGAGGTGTTGAACGAAGTGCAGAAGTTTATGAATCTTTGTTCTCACAAGCAGGATTAAAAACTCAAAAATTGATTTCTACGAACTCAGAAATGTCTATCTTAGTTGCAAGTAAATAGATTAATCGACTCTAAGCATAGAAATAGAAGTAATGATACAACTGCCGTTTCTTGTATTCTTGATTTTTTAGAAAAAGATTCAGGCAGAGCAGGTCCTAGTTAATAAATCTAATAAATATACAGCGGCAGCAAAATCTAAATCATCGCAACTCTTCTCTTAAGGCTGTAAAGAAGATGTCTCTTGCTTGTTTTTCGTGCCAAGGTTTGTGACCACAGTTTTCTAAAAGTATAAAGCTTACATCTTGAAGACGCTCTTGTAGTGGCTTTTTTACCCCTTCAAAGGGATGCGGATCATAATCTCCATGAATAACAGTGACAGGGCATTGAATGTCTGAGGAAAGCTTCAGTAATAATCCTTCCTTCCTTAATTGAAAGGCTTCTTCTGAAATTTTTTGGAAGTGGAGGTTAGAGGTGACTTCAATATTATCAGACGTATTAAGGAAAGGGTCATATTGATCACTTTTTGAAAAAATTTGTTCTACATCTTGATAAGTAAAGATGGGGCTTTCATCTGAGGAATTTTGCAGCTGTTTGAAAAACAGGTTTAATCCTTTACGCTCCATTTCAGATAATCGGCTCATGCGAGTTTGCATAATTTGCTCTGCATATGAGTCCTCAAATGGTCCACTTGAAACTAAGACTAATTTCTTTACAAGAGTTGGGTGTTTTGCTGCAAAAATAAAGCCAAGCCAAGCTCCCCACGACCACCCTACTAAAGTTACAGGTGGGGTTGTTTTGTCTTGAATGAGATCTTTTAACTCCTCAACCAGTCCATTTATAGATGTTTTTGTTTGCCTGGGCTCTAGAAGACTAAACTCATCAGAGAGATGTTGAGCAACTGGTTGCATTTCTCCGTAAGCTCCGGGTCCACCATGCAATAAAATAGCTTGATAGGGTGGGGGGCCATACTCTCTGCCATTATCAATCATACTTTAAGTCTCTATATGTGAAAAAAATTTGAAAGTTATTGTACAGTTTGCCCTTATTTTTTTACGATTAGATAAACAATAGTGTGGCATATGGTTTAAGTACTCCTTCGTCTCTTAAAGCTAGAGTTAATGTACCAAATCTTGCAAAAGATTTACTCTGGTTTCAAAAGGTTCATAGAAAAAACCTAAAACCCTTTGGATAAACGGATTGAATTAACAATTTTGTTATATTAAAAAAAAAGTATTAAGTGTGCTCTCTGCTAATATTAAAATAATTTTTATTGTAAACTTATTTTAAAAATATATAATTTTAGTTAAAAAATATCTTTTTTGTTATAATTTTAGTTTTTAGTTAAAGTTTAATTTCTTTCTATGGTTAATGTTAGTTTAAATAGCAGCTCGATCTCAGGCTTACGATTTGGGCTCAAAAATCCTGTTGAAGAGTCTTCGTCGTGTTTTTATTTTGAGTTGTTCTCTCAAGGAATTAAATTAGGCAGTCTGCTCAATGTTTCTCCTTTTGCTAAACTTGGTTTTTATGCACTAGGATTAATTTCTGGCATTGTTCAAAACAAAGAGTGTAAGCCAAAAACAAGCTACTATAGCTTTAGTGAAGCTGCATTAGATATATCTAGATTTAGCTTTTCTCTATCTTCTTTAGTTCTTGCTTCAAGATATCAGAGGATTGTATATTTTGCAGTCCAACCTATTTTTTCTCTCATTCAGCAATATCAAAGAGATAGTCTTTATGAAAGAAGTGCTTATAATGCAAAATTTGAAAAAGCCGTTAGTCAACAGAATTTTACAAAGTTCCAAGAGGCATTGGGTCAAATTGAGCCAAATAGTTACTTTGGGTCATATTCTTATTTCAACAAAAAACCAGTTTATACCCCTTTGGGACTAGTTGCTAGAAAGGGTAATGATCAACAAGCTAAAGTTTTAGTTGCTGCTGGAGCAAATCCAAGTCAGCGCTTAGGTATAAAAAAATTTTCTATAACCCCTATTCAGCTTGCAGCAAAGATTGGAAATACAAAAGTTTTTTCTTTTTTTTGTCGCAAGTTTCCAAAAACCACTCAAGATGAAGCTCCTTTAGGTAAAACTTTATCTGAGTATGTTTTTTCAATACCTGTTGCGCATCATGCAATTTACAATGAGCTTGTAAAAGCAAAACCTACAACACCAGGGCATGTATTTCATCAAGCTGTCAATTATAAATTAGGTCTTAGTCCTAAAAAATCAATAAAAGTAGTACAAGCTTTGATGCAGAATAAAATTGGAAACCCACAAGATAAAGATCACTCAAACTTTACTCCTTTACATACGTTAGTCAGTATGCGTTATTTCTTTGAGCTTGTTCGCCCTAAGTTACATTTAGATTCAGAATTAGTTCTCGAAGTTCAGAGGTTTCAAAAAGAACAGGAAGCTGTAGCAGATATGGATAGCGCATCGCGGTTTATGATAGCCGTAATGGAACATAGTCATGAGCACACATTGGGAATGATTGATCTTTTGATTGCAAGTGGCATTGATGTTAATGCTCAAGATGTTTTTGGAAATTCAGCGCTTCATTGGGCTATGTACATAAATTCACATCAAGATGTTATTGACGCTTTGAAAAGTGCAGGTGGCAATATGCAATTAAAAAATAATGCTGGTTGGACGCCCAAAAGAATACATGAAACCCTTCAAACTATTAAATCAAAATTGCGAGCTGATTTTTCGAGCTTGCAAGCTGACTTTTCGAACTTAAAGCTTAGTATTGAAGAAATAGGTTTAGCTAATTTGAAACTTGGGACATATCAAGCAGCTTTTCGAAAATTTCCTGAAGAATACCAAAGGTCTATTTATCAGCGCTATAAAAAGGGCCTTAAAAAGTTAGCTAACCAATAGTGTGGCATATAGTTTAAATGCCCCTTCCTCTCTTAAAGCTAGAGTTAATGTGCCAAATCTTGCAAAAGATTTGCTCAGGTTTCAAAAAGTTCATAGGAAAAATCCTAAAACCGTTACAAAAGAGCAGCTCCTACAACTGCTGCTGCCTTTAAAGTCGGAATTGCAGCGACAATTACTGGGGCTCCCACAAGAGTAACTGCTGCCGCAGTTGCTAATGAGCTTCCATAAACAATTTTCTCTTGTAAAGACATCTTCGAAAATCTTTGAGCAGCATCAATAGAAAAACGAGTCACAGTTTCTGACACTTGTTGAAAAGTTAGATTTACATAACACCAATTTCTGCACTTACCAATATTGACTCCAGGGCCCATTTTATTACAGCTCTTGAGACAACTTTGAAGAGGGGAGTCTGCTTTGGCGCTTGGAATGGTTGCAGCTAATGATAATGCTCCTAATGCTAAAGCTGAATTAACAGAATTTTTTACATGCATTTGTGATGCTCCTTTTACGAGGTTGTTAAAAAATATCTCAGATTCCCTACCAGTTTAAGAATTGAGCAAAAAAAAAGCCAAGCACAAAATATAAAAGCAGCACCTGAAAGAACTAATTGCCTTCCCAGGGTTAGAATATAGCTTTTAAATAGCAGTGGTTATAGACTTGGACGTAAATTGTTCAAACTATAAGGAAAATTATGAATCATTTAGCATGTGACGCCCGCTCTACAGGTTGCTCAACCCTTCTTTATTCAGCTCCCATATCAACTAAAAGCAACCTGTCATTTGCAGGCTACGATACAAATTTTATATATGAACACTTAGGAAATGCTCTTCGAGATCAGTTTTATTTACCGCTAAAAGCATTGATAGGTAATTCATCAAACATCACTGCTAAAGATGTGAGTTATGACATCGCAACACTTCGTTATAGCAAAGCATTCTATAATGCTTTTTCTACTAAAAACTGGGAGAATCTCCCAAGTGTTCCTAATCTTGACGTTAAGGATTTACAAAGACTGGCTGGCCAATACCAAGTTTTAGATAAAAATGTGACGCTTGCTTCAGAAAAGAAAACATACACAGTGAAATTACGATTTATTCAAAGTAATGACTTTGTGGCCAATGAAATGGGTCATCGCTTAATTCTATATTCGTTCTATGGCAATTTAGAAAAAATTGGCAACCAAGAAACCCAAGATTGGGACCCTAAAAGCTTAGCAGAAATAAGTCATTTACCTTTAGAAGTCTTAAAGGCTCTTAAAACCCATGAAATAGCGGCTCATTTTTTACATTGCTTCTCACTAGGGTGCGTTAGCTTAGACTCATTAAAAAACATGAATCCAACCGCTAATTATATCCCCAAAAATTTTATTCTTCAAAATGGTATTGCTTCTATTCGTAAAACAGCAATGACAGCCCTCCCGGCTATTCCCTTGCTGCCCTCAATCCTTTATGGCTTTGCTAAGTTTTTACACTTAGACGCTAATCCTGAACAATCATTTACCCAGTATTTTCAGAATATGAACTCAAGATTTGCCAGCAACCGTAATATCTCCATAGTGCAAGCTCAATATGATAACTATTTTTCTGGCAAGGGTGATTATGATCCTGGTTTTGTTGATCAGTTAAACAAGACGGGAGCTTTTGTTGAACAAGTTAAATTTTGGGCTCCAGAATCGCACCCACGGGGTCACCATGCGCTACGCCCAGATGCCCTTATCCCATTTACAAATGCACAACCCCACTCCTCCAATCAGACAAAGAGTTTAGCTCACTATTTTCTTAAGAAACTTACTCCAGGAACGACGTTATTTTCTCTCGGTGGTAGTCGGCAAACACTAGATTCATCGGCTTATCAGTGGTTGACAACGCTAGCATTAACATCAAACAAATAAACTATTTGATGACATACAAGGCGAGTTCCTAACAGGGGAGGCATGGCTAGTTAATTTTTGAATATAGTTTCATTTAAAAGTTAGGCAAAGATATAATCGCCTCGGTGGGAATATTGAGTTAGGTAAGTTTATGCGAATAGGGATTATTAGTGCGTTGGAGAGTGAGAACAATCTCTTAGTAAAATACATGGATAACATTTCTTCTACTGAAAAAGGAAGCAGAAGTTATATTTGTGGAGATCTTTGGGGGCTAAGTACAGTATTGGCAGTTTCCAAAATGGGGAAAGTTGCAGCAGCAATCACTGCGACACAAATGATCGCAGATTTTCACACAGATTTTATCTTGTTTACTGGTGTAGCTGGAGGAATCCAAAAGAATCTAAAGGTTGGGGATATTGTAGTAGCTAATGCCCTAGTTCAACATGATATGGATTCTTCTCCACTTTTTCCTAGATATGAGATCCCACTAACAGGCATACGAGAATTTATTCCAGACCAATATATAACTGCTCAAGTAAAGCAAGCGACAACAAATTTCTTAGATAAAGAACTGCACAATTATATAGAAAAGAATTTGTTGAGAGAGTTTAAAATTAATTCCCCAAAAGTGGTTGAAGGCATGATTGCAAGCGGTGATTGTTTTATTTCAAGTCAAAGAGAGCGTAATAAGCTTCTTGAAGAACTTCCTGAAATGAGCTGTGTAGAGATGGAAGGGGCCGCTGTTGCACAGGTTTGTTATGAGTACGATGTTCCTTTTTCAGTTATTCGCACTATTTCAGATGCAGCAAATAAAAAAGCAGCAATAGACTTTGAGAGGTTTATTTTAAAAGTTGCCAGTGGCTACTCATTAGGAATCATTAAAGAATTATTTAATTGTTTAGATCGAAGTGCTTAACTTTTATAAGTTTGGTTTAGAATGCCAATTTAAATTCGTCAATTGCATATGAAAAACATTTGTATGCAGCTATTGACATAGCTCCAATCCCCACTAGGGTAGAAGACAAATATGATCGAGGTAATTCTTTGCAAGAAAACAAATAATTAGATCCATTAAACTTACAATTTGAACGTGCAATAACTTCAAAAGAAATTATTGAATCTAGTAAATAGTTCACTGCATCCAAAAAATAAGCGAGATATTGCTGATTCTTGCTTACTAGCATTTTTACTTGCTTGATTAAGTATATCTGCAATTTCTTTATGATGAAGCTCCTCTGCCCACTCTAATGCGTTTTTACAATAATATGAGCCTTTAAGAGAGTTGGCGTTTGCTTCCCAAAGAATTTGAACGATTTCTTTATTTCCCTTAATCACAGCTACTACAATCGGAGTATACTCACCAAGCATGTGTCCAGAAAAACCCCCATTATTAGATGTGCAATTAATATTTTCCCCTTGTTCAACAAGCAACTTAACTTTCTCAGCATCTTCCTTAAGAGTCGCCGCAATTAATTCAGGGTGATGACGGTTTATACCACCAATATGATTTCTAGGATTTGCAGTAGCACATCCATGATTTTGGATATTAAAGCTCGAATCTGTCAATGATTTAGTGGTCACAAAACTCTCCATATATAATATGCAATGATCAATTGAATTATAATCTTTTATCTTATGTAAAGTCAAAGACTCTAGAGCAAAATCTTTTTAGAGGATAAATTTGTTAAGCATCTTATATAGAATAATATAGGGTGTTCTATGCTATTTAAAAAGCTGAAGCTAGCTCATCTTTATATTATCTTAACAAATTGAGTCCATCGATCACAAGTTGAGCTATGGCAAAACCTTTTTTCTGGAACTTATCCATAAAATTCAAAGCTTTTAGCTTGCAGTATATACAAAAAGAATTTGATCTCTTGTATTTACCTGCACTTTGTTAATGGTTTGCTCTGAACTGAGATTTCCATTAATTTTAAATTGCCATCTAGCTGCCGTTGAGTTCGGTGCTACAGGCATACATACGTCGTGGCTGGGCTGAAAAGGTCTAAAAATTTGACCAACGACATTGCCAACACCTTCAATATATTGAATAGCAAAATTAAACAACGGGATCGTGCACACGCAGATGTTAATGATGTCTAAAACAGTTGCATTGCTGTTAGGAGAGGATAAACTTGAACCACATGATCCTAAAGGGCCACCCCAAGGTGAGAAGTCTGCTTTGAGTGTAACATCAGTGATCATAAAAAACTCCTTGTGTACTGTCTAAGTTGCGTTATTGACCGAACATTTTATCTGAAAAGAGCAATTTATACAAGGCTGCTGCAAAATAAAAAGATGGTTTTAGTAAGTTGTTGCAGAGTTTGTTTTTGTGATTTACATTACCTTAAGACCACAACTTGACAAAAGGTAGATATGATTTCTGCGCTGTAGCCATTAAAAACTCTTCCAAAAGATTTTTTGAATAATTTAAAAATTAGCAATCAAGCTTGTGATATGTGTCGTCGGAATTGTTTCAAAGAACATGACCTAGCTGTACAAGCTTCTGTCACGTAGGGTGTGATTTGGCTCATTCGACTGGAAAGTTATAATAGTGGTCTTTAAGTTAATCAAGGCGCACGCTATGCCCTTGACTATTCAGCCAGTCCGCCATTGCTTGTGTGCCACGTCCCAGCTCAATGAGTTTAAGCCATAAAAGTTCTTTTCGAGTTGCAGAAAGATATTTTTGCTCTCCTCCAGTTTTTTCGATGCAGGAGGGTAATGGACTCATTGAGTCGTACGTGTGCGCATGAACAAAATAAATGAATGCATATCGATCCTCACCTAATTTTTTGTTGACAACCCGGTGTTTTACACTTTTGTAATAGCCATTAGTTAAATTTTCTAGCATGTCTCCTCCATTTACAATGAGCGCATTTTCAGGGACTAAAACATCTATCCATTTTCCTTCTTTAGATAAAACTTGAAGACCCGGTTGAGATGCTCTGGGTAGAAGAGTAAAAAGAGTAATATCGGTGTGTTCATGCGCCCAAAGCTGCTCTTGAGGGGCATCTTCATAGTAGCGCACGCTTCTAAGAAGATGATCACCATTTTCTACCCAGCTGCGAAAAAGCACAGGGCTCTCATTTAGCGATTCAGCAATAAGCTCGGCGATGTTGAAGGTTAGTTCATCAAACATTTCATAGAGCATCGTGAGAACTTCTTTAACGGCAAGATCGTCTGGCCAAAGATTTTCAGGATAGTCTAGTTTCTGTAAATCCTCTATGGGTAATTCTCGCCCTGAGTGAAAAAATTCTTTGGGGTCGCGAGCACCGCTCTTTGCCTGCTCAACAAATCCATAGCCGCGCTCTCCGGCATTAGAGGGTTCATATGTCTTCAGCTTTACATCTAAGCTTTGATCAAAATAGGTTTTCATCTGATCATGAGCTTTTTGAACCTTCTCTTGACAAATGGGGACGTTGGTTAAAGCAAAAAAGCCCACTTCCTTTAAGGCTTTTTCAAGCGTTTTAAAAAAATTGTGACGCCTCTCAGACTTTTGTAAATCATGCATGTCTAATATAGGAATTGAGCTATCAAGCTCTTGATCAAAAGAGTTATTGATAGGGGGGATGTTTGTTGGAAGAATAGATAAATTCATGCGAGTCTCAAGTTTAATGTAAGAATCTTTAAAATCGTGTCACAAGTGGTTAAAAAAAACAACCGGGTATCTCAATCTGCGGGCAAGAGGCGCGAGTTTAAATGTAAATATTATCAGACTTTAGTTGCAAATTAAATTCATATTAAGTTACCAAATGTTATTTCTGTTAAATTGAATCAGGCTCTACTTTACTTAATTCATCTAATGCACGCTTACGATCGCAAATTTCAAAGTAATGACTGTCAGGAGATTTTCCGCGTTTGCCCTTAGCTGAAAAATCAAACCCTACTAGTTGAAGTGTACTTTTGACGGACTGGTACATTTGATAATGTTCGTGAAATCTTTCAGCAAGGTTTTCAGCTATTTGATGGGCGATATATTCAAAATGTACTGGTGTTTCACCATCCTGAGTAAATGATTTAAGGGACTGAAAATTGGTCAATAGCTTGCAGAGTACGACAGAAGTCAAGTCTCTTGGAGAGTAGAGGTCTTTTAAAAACATGTGTATGGCCGCATGAAAAGAAGATTGCCATTTCTTGTTACCACTTAGAACACTAAAGCCTTTTTTTGCAAGGTGCTCTATGAGAGCAGGGGTGCTCCAAGCAGCTAAATGCATTGGTGTTTTGCCGCCATCTAAGCCAAAGAAAGTTCTTTTAACGCAGACATCATAGGTAATTCCAAGGCTATCTAAGTATTGAAGAATGTCTATATGTCCTTCTTTTATAGCAAGGTGTGCTGGATAATAGCCACGGCTATTGGGTTTTGCGTTAATCCCAAAACCGAAAGAGTGGATAAGTCTTAAAACATCGACTTGATTATTGGCTGCGGCAACATGAGAAATATCACCTCCTGTTTTATCGCGCCATTTCATGATTTGGAGGCCTCTTTCATGCATTAGGCGAAGAACAGCCACGTGGCCCCCTTGAACCATATCTTGAATGGGTATTTTCTTAAGTTCAGATACTGTGCAATTGCTAAGCTCCTGAATATTACCGTCATTGGCCCATGCTATCACTTGAAGAGTTCTTTCTGATTGTCCAAATACAGATGTAAGTGCTCCATAACATTGGATAACCGATTCTACAGGGTGAAAGGGGATGTCCATTTTAGTGCTTGTGAGATCAGAGAAAGTCTTCGGGTCTAACTTTGTATTTTCAGGCAATTGAAAAAAAAGATGATCCAATACGATATCAAGTAAATTTTTTATTCGATCTGAACAAAGATTTAATAGCGCTTGAGGTACAACTTGTATTACAAAATGCTGATTGAAATGCGGAGAGTGAACAAATCCTAAACCGCCGCCTCCAGGTGGTGGTCCAAAGTCGCCTCCACCAGTTAATACTTGGGCTCCGTCCTGCATGAAATCTAATGAAATTGATGAATTGTCATGTTGTATCTGAGTTGTATTGTGTAGCATAACCATAAGTGAATTGGGTTATAATCATATAAATTGTACGTAGTTTAAACTCGACCTTAAAATTTTACAATCATTTTTGTCTTCGTTGCAGTCATGAAATTGAATTCTGAGATAGGAACTGTAATCTCTTTTGGCTCTACGGTGAATTTAGCTGCATCTCTTGGAATGCTAGATCAAAAGGTGCTTCTTATTGATTTAGATCCACAAGCCTCTTGTTCATTTTGGTATGGAATCAAAAAGCAGGGACAAGGGCTTTTAGAAATGTTTATCAAGGAGAGGGGAGCGCGTGAGGTTGTTCTTAACAAGTAAACATCAAAACTTATCTACTATACCTTCATCTCCTGTACTATCTACGGTTAAAAAATCTCTTGCCACAGAGGTTGGAGTTGAATTTATCTCAAGAGATAAGCTGGACAAACTCAAAATCGACCACTGGTATTATACCGGCTGCCCAGCAAAAAGGTTGTAAGAACTAATATGGCAAAATCTGAAAAACCAACTTATAAAGAGGTTTGTTTGTGCTCCTAAATTACTTATAGCGTTCAGGACACACTAGTAGCCTTTATTTAAGTTAACAGATCTACTCGATGAGAGCTCAAGCTGCCCTCGTTATAAAGTTTTGCACATTGAATAAGACAACCTGCAGCAGCCTTACCCCATAGAAAACAACTATTCTTACAATTCTCGTAACCATTCTGGTCTAATTTGCTCTGAACAATATCAGGGAATACGTACTCGATCGTTTGATGCGCTAGCTCTGATATGGCAGGGAGATTAAACTGAGCTAGGTTTGAAGGGATACAAGAAATTGGTAGTATAGTAGGATTTAAATTTGGAGAAACAAAAACCATAAAGACCTATCGTGTGTTAAATTTTAAAAACATCTTCAATGAGAGCACAGTCTCTAATAAAAAACAATGGACATTATGCTACTACAGGAAGGGTTCCACTAGAAGTTAGGAATTTAAAAGTTGCTGGCGACACTGATATTATTGCTTCTCTTAAATTATTAGGATAGCCTGGCAGCTCTGTATGGAGTTGTAAATACGTGCGGAGTAAAGAAAGTTGTCTTTCCCGACAAGATTATCAAAGGTGAAAAATTAAAGATCCTCTAGTTTTTATTTTATAACAATTTATATGTTAACAATATATAAAATTTACTATCATAATTTACATGAAAACTTGCTATAAACTATTTTTTATTTTTACAATTATCTCAATGTCTTTATGTCTGCTTTCAGCCAACTCATTCGAAGTAGATCTCTCTCCTGAAGAAGATCTAATCGACGCTCCTATTTATTTAATTATCAATGGACTAGATCCTAATGAGGAAATTAATGTTGAAGTTGATTGCAAAGATTCTGATAACGTTAGTTGGGCATCAAATACAAGATTTAGAGCAGATCATTTAGGAAGAGTAGATCTTTCAAAAACTGCTCCTATAAAAGGCAGGTATAATTCAGTTGATTCCACAGGAATAATTTGGAGCATGCTTCCTAATGAGAAACAAACACAATGTTACTATATTCAAAATGAATATATAGATTTTTCTTTAAAAATTTTTAGGAGCTCTCAGCTAGCTTTTAAAAGAAATATTAGAAGATATCTTAGAGCTGAAAACGTACAAATGGTTAAAATTCAAGATAAGGCTACGGGAGAATTTTATTATCCTGATTCAGATATGAAAAAAACAGGGGTTATAGTTCTTGGAGGCTCAAATGGTGGTATTTCTAGGCAAAAAGCTCAATTGCTTGCTTCACACGGACACCCTGCTCTTGCGTTAGGTTATTTCAGAGCTGAAGGTCTTCCAGACACTTTAGAGGAAATGCCATTGGAGTATGTTGTCGACGCTGTAAAATGGTTAAGAAAATATGCTGATTGCAATAAAGTTGCACTGCTTGGAACTTCTAGAGGAGCTGAACTAGCCCTTTTGGTGGGCTCATATTTCCCTAATGTCGTTGATGCCATAATTGCAAATGTTCCCTCATCTGTTGCGCATAATGCCATTCCAAACAATGAAGTTTCCGCTTGGTCTTATAATGGAACTCCTGTCCCTTTTATTAAAGGACTGAAAGACGAAGTCATTCAAGATTTGATTAGCTCAAAAAAACTGCTTTTTCATGAAGGCTCCTATGAAGATCCTTATGAAATTTCTGAGATTTTTTTAGCACAGAAACAGACTCATCATTTAGAATTTATAAAAGCTCAAATACCCGTTGAAAATATTACAGCTCCTTTACTACTTCTGTCAGCAGATGACGATAAGATGTGGCCTTCAAAATTCTATTGTCTGCAGATCTTAGATCAACTTAAAAAAAAATCATCTAAAATTAAAGTCATTTATCGTTCTTACGACAAGGCAGGCCATGGTATTTCATTCCCTCATTACCCGTCTGAAAATTTACCTTATTACCATCCAGTTACCCAAAAATGGTTTACTTTAGGAGGGACTATGGAAGGAAACGCTAGAGCCAACCAAGACTCCTGGAATTGTATTTTAAATTTTTTACAAGAGGGATAAATTGTAAATTATTATAAAGTGTAGTCCTATTAATATTCTGGAGGAATGAAAATTTAAAAAAATAAATTGAAATCGGTCAAGCATGTCTAAAATCTAGACTAAATCAAAACTGCCAAAAAAAACGTAAATTTTTATTCGATTGCACCACCTATTCACCTAAAGAATAATAGGAGTTTTACTTGCCATACTCATACTTAAAAAAACGATATAGTTTAATACTCATACTTAAAAAAACGATATAGTTCAATTGCCCACCCTATGGGAGCAAGTATAACTGTAGCACGTAAATAATTTGCAGTCATCCTCAATCCATCATTCCAATCCCTTGGAATCATCCTTGCCAAGTCAGGATGGTTTCTTTCAAAATTACGTCTTCTTACATTAGCTCTTTCTTCATTTGTCATTGTAGCATCTATTTGTCGTTGATATGCCTTTTCAATTCGCCTTCTTTCATTTTCATTCGAAGAGCTTTTTAAAGCTGTTTTCATTTCTCTTCTTAATTGATTACGAGTGTCTTGGCGATGAGCTCTGCCGGGATCATCTGTCTCATGTCTGCCATCTAAGCTTAGAGGAAAAACATGTATAGTAGTCTCAGGAGTGTTAACTGTTCCACATAACCTTGAAAAACAGTTTTTTGTTTTTCCTGTTAAAGGTGTGAAATCATGTTCCAATAAAGGCAAACCTTTATCACTGGTCCATGGTAATTTGGAAAAAGTCCAATCTGTAAGATCTTTTAGAGCATTGGGTAAAGCTAGATCCTTTAAAAAACTCCAGTCAATTGTTATAGATGGAACCAAATTAAAAACTGGCTGATTAAAAAGAGGTGAAAAAGGAGCCCCAGGCCCTCCAGGGGGTGGGGGCGGATCAAAATATCCTGAAGAAGTTATGTTAAATGGGTCTTTTGAAGAATCTCCCAAACTTAATGGCATCGAAAAATTAGAATTGACTGCTATAGATGAATTAGAAAGCATTTTACACCTCTCTCATAGAATGATTCGGCAAGATCATAACATTTTTTTTATTTTATGTCTTTTAATTATTGAGACATTGATACCACACCGCATCTGGTGAATTAATTTGTAATACTTTTTCATCTTTGGCTCAATTTGAGAGACATTTGATCCAGGAAAGAATAAAAGCAGACCTTTCGGCTGCAAGATCACGAAGAAGGTCTGATAATATATGTTATGTTCCAAAACCAGATTCAGACCTTTTGAGTATGAGGTAGTAATTATACAAAATCACAGGGAATACCAAATCAGCTTCTTGTTCAATTTTCTCTAAGTTTGGCAGCCATTGGCACAAGGGTTGTAGTTGCAAGCAAAGTGGCAGCATGCAAGCCTACAGTGAATTTTGCTGAAAAGCTATAGGCCGCGCATAGCGGAATAATAGGGTAAGAAATCGCTAGAGGGACAATAGATGACAAGAAAACGTTGCGACATGTTTTTTCTAATCCTTCTGATGAGTAATCAAATAATGCGTAAGTTAATCCTAATACAGCACCACTAGTAATTAAATCTGTTTCTACACTTGCAGTCATAGGTAAAGGATTATTTAAAGTTTGCCAAATAAAAAAAGAAGTCATGCTGCCAACGGCTACTTTTTTGACGGTATTAAGGAAGTCATTAACATTTTCTAAGGTGATCGAACTTGGTTTAGAAAAATGGCTTTCTTTCAAAGAATTTGAAACATTTAAATTTGGATTATTTTTCAAGCAATCTAACATATTTGCGTCCTTTTTTATTGATCCTTGAGTTTATATAAAAAATAGCACTGATCTACTTTGTTTAAAATAAATTTATTAAAAATTGTATCTTCTGTGCTAATTCTATCACCTACCTTTTCTCAAACTGGAAAGATGGCTATACGAATACTTCCAAAGAAAGTAGAATCCTTGCAGTGTCCAGAAGCTATTGGAGAAATTATTGAAATGTCATCATTACCTATCAATCAGTTTTCAAGTATGGTTTCAAGTGCTACTTATTCTGATTGCTCGAATATTTTATCTCAGAATGTTTTAATAAGCTATGCCAACTATTATTTCTCTATAGTTAGTGACTTTTCATATACTGAGTATCTTAAAGAGGTTGTTTGCAAAATTTTATTTGCAACTAGAGAATATAGCGAAAAAGACTTAGTAAATAAGTTGATAGGAAAAGGGACTGGGTTAATAGAAAAAATATCATCCTATTCTGACCAAGCTCAACTAGGAGGAATTTCTTTAATTAAGATTCTTGCTTCTATTTCAAATCGTATGAAACATATAACATTAATTGGAGAAGCTGCTCGTTACGGAATGGTTGAGGTTGTTGCAAAGCTTTTACAAAATAATGCAAATCCTGATGTTGGCAGTTGCCCTCCTTTTCATCGCGCTGCGATGGGAGCTTCAAGGGTTAAAGGAATAGAAGTTTTAAAACAGCAAAAAATCGCCAGACTTCTCCTTAAGCATGGTGCTCAAGTTGATTCAACAGACCTTCAAGGGAATACACCTTTACATTTTTCTACTTACTCACCTTCTTTCTCAAAAATTTTAGTAGATGAGGGAGGGGCTTCTTTGAGTATATGGAACGGAGACGGATCAACACCATTAGACAATGCTCAATTTTCATCTTGGGTTTACCCTTCTGCTCAAAAGACCTCTGAATTTCTGAGTGAAAAAGGTGCGGAAAATGGGTTCTTTAGGACTCTAGCAAAAGATACTAGTGTTGTTGTCTTTTGCGCAAATTATTTTTCATTTACATCTAAGTGGACCAAGGGTGCATTTTTAAAGCAGAGCTATACAGTGATATCTTACAAAATTAACAACCTTTTTTATGATGCTTCCGGTGGCTGCATGGATCTTAGATGACAAGCTTTCTTTTCAGTTGTTAAAAAACATAGATTTTTTCTATAAAAGTCTTACAATTCTATGTAAACTTCACAGTGGAGCTTGTTATGAGCATGTCAGTTTCAAACTCACCATTTCCCGGATATAGCCCTGCTTTCAATGTTGGCGCCTCAAATATCCCCTCTATTCCCATAGCTATATTAACAATACTTTTGATGGGCCTTCCGACGGCATCGGCTGATGAACAAGCATATGCCAATTGTGTTCAAGAGTGTAAAGATGAAGGAGGTTCAGCATTAAAGTGTGGTCTTTTATGTGCTCCAGCTCTGGTCGCAGGTCTCAACTTCTAAAACTATTTAGTGAATAAAACAACCCGTCATTATTTTTTATGCCATGCCCTATTGCTTATCGGGGGTTGCGCTTATAAGCTGGAAGATTAGTATTAATAGATTCCCACTTAGGCATATGAGATATCCAGACATGTTTCTTTGGTTTAAAATATTCCGAGTGAGTCAAGGTACTAGCCGAAACGGAAGTGTGACCACCCCATAATTCTGGACGTCCAAATATAGTGGTGCTACAATTTGAGCAAAAACCGACGGTAACTTTTTTTGCCACTGTGACCTAACCTTTGATATTCTTTGCAATCTCCTTGAAGTTTCAGAGAGCTAGATTCAATAAACAAGAATGGCCAAGCTGTACCTCCTGTCAGTTGCTGGCAATCTATACAATGGCATATGCCTTGTCGTAAGAACGATAAATGACTTTAATTTTATTGGATAAAAATACATGTCAAATTAATTTTTTACAATACTTATCTAGCTTGTTTTTAAATGTTTATAAAATAATTTAAAGAGAAGATTCTTGGATTAGAAGGTCTTTTACAAAGTCAAGTAATCAAGATTCTTATAATTGAGCATAGAATTTCCACAAGCTTGGATGGGGAGCATCGTGTCCCCCATTATCGCTTGAAATCAAAATATTAGTTCCTAAAGAATTTGCATCTACAATGTTCTTAAAAAATAGAGAGTCGTCTCTGTTTGACATTTGCTCGTTATTGGTATCAAAAAAAACAAGAATATTTAAGTTTAATCCTTTTAATTTTTTAAGAGTTTCAATGGGAGACTGTATGTTATTCTCAGCAGCTCGTTTTTGATACATAAGAAGGGTTTCTGAAGGCCCTCTTAAGTCAATTATTTCTTCAATGCTTTTAAAAGGAACATCTAAAACAACCCAACCTTTCTTAATAGCCTCTAGCATTTTTATTTTATCATCTGCACCAATTCCATATTTTTCTAATAAAGGGTCTTGCTCGTTTGTATTTAAAATAGAAAGAGCCTGAATAATATTTGCTCCTCCTAGAGCATGGCCATATAACGAGATTCTTGATAACCTTTTTTCTGAAAGACTTTTCTTTAAAACATACAAAAGTGGCATGACTTCAAGGTGAGTTGCCATCATAGTTTTGTTGTCGTCTCCAGTTTCATGCGAAAAACCATGATCAATTGAATTAAATGAAATTAAGCAGTCTCGAGTTGCAGATCGAACTCTGTCAATAACAGTTTGGCTGTTTCCCCCAAAACCATGACAGCACAGTAACGTTGTTGGCTTTGTCCCTTCTGAATACTTAATATCTAGATCATGTTTGAAAATAGATATGCAGCTAGAGGGGTTGCTCTTAGTTCTACTTAAATACGTCATAATCACCCATCAGTTAAATCTAACCCTATTATAAGCTACTTAGCATTTTTAAAAAATGCTTTTTAATCAGTTTTAAAATTCTCAAATTGTTTAATATAAGTATTTTGAGAATTAAATATTTTAATTTACAGATAGACTTAAATCTCTAATTTAAACCAAGATCAATGCTGTAACATTTGCCTATAAAGCAGACCTTCAATTATGATATTATCACTTCTTTAACTCATAAATACGAGGATTGAACTTATGAACACACCCGTTACAAACTCCCCAGCCAACCCATATGCTAACGTATTAAACTCACCATGCCTTGCTAATTTTACAATTAATGAGCAACTGCCAGCAATTGACAAATTCTGCAGAAAAATTGCAGGACAAGAAGTTTGCCAATCAATTAGTTTAATTGCAGCAAATTATCGAGCTGCTCTCAAAGTAGAAATGAACCCAAATGACACCCAACCTAAAGTTGCTATTACTCAATTAGGTGTTACTGTAGCGACTTCTTACAGTCTTACTGATGGCAAGTGTGATGCTACTTTTTTTAGTCAGCATCCCAAGCCCGCCAGCAACACAAGCATAACAACACAGGTTATAACCAACCATGTATGCCCATTTAGAGGCGACCTTACGCGTACAGAAAACGCCAAAACATATTTTGATGCAGCTTCCATACTGACAACTCCTCAAAGGCCTGCAGAACGAGACCTATCAGCCCTTAATTTAATTGATGGGTTTTGCCTTCCCCAAACGTCTGGAGGAAGATCTAGAGCTATTACTTTCAGTTCACTAAATTCGATGCTTATGGGCCCAGGTTATGGAAGCCCACCAAAAGCCCTTGAGGAATGCTCAAACAAGTTGCCAAGTGTTTTTGCCTTTATAAAACTTAATTGCGCTGAAAACTGCTCTAAAATTGGGCCTAGTTTTGAACTTAACAAGGGTAATTTTTCAGACCTTCCTAAGGTTTTTGAATATCGCGTTAAGGGAATTCTTCAGGAGTGCTTCCCTCAGGTTTTTTCAAAATCTAAAGCAATTGACTATGAAAAATATATATCCAAGACTACCGACATACCCGAGCCTGTTGAAAATAGCAAAGCTAGTAAAGCGTACCCTGCTATTTTTTCTGCAATGGCATTAACTGCGGCAATTGCTATCTAGTTTGCAAGTAATTAAAAGGGTCATGTTCTACAACATGACCCTTTTAATCTTTGATCCCAAAACTTAGTTAAATAAAAAAAACAATTGAAAAAATATAGATCATTTAATAGCTTGTTACTCTCTAAAACAACAAGAATATTTTTATGATCTCCAAATGTTTTAAGAATTACTTTTTAAACAACATACTTCTTCTAGTCCTTTCATTTAGCTACTTACACTCAGGTGATGCAACTTGGAATGGAGGAGCAAACCCATGGGCAGATGATGCAAGTTGGAATATAACTTCTGGAGTAGGCTTTCCAAATGCATCAACTGATGATGCATTATTTACAAGTAGTGGAACCCCTACTATTAGCTTACCTATTACACTAAACAGTTTAACAGCTGGAGCAAATGATGTTGAACTCATTCAAAATGGAACGGGTTCATTAACTTTTGCTACAACAGCAGGAAACAGCATTGAAGGATCTAACATCACTAGCTCATCTATTTCTGTTATTCTTGGAGACAACAGCAATGTGACAATCGATACTCTTGGAGGAGCAATTAGTTTTACTAGCGGCTCTTCTCTAACAGGCCCAAGTACAGCATCTCTCCTAATCGACGGAGGAGGATCCTTTGTCTCAAATGGAGTTAATTTATCTGGACCTACAACAATTGATAATGACACGACTTTTTCCTCAATAAGATTTGGATCCGGAACACATTCTGGAGATGTAAATATCTCAACAGCAAACTCAATCTTTATCATGCAATTAGAGCCTGGAGAGACCCCTACAGAGCTTGTAGATACTTATTCAGGAGAGCTTACAGGAATAGGGAGTTTTTTTGTTACGTCCAGCCAACCTCTTGTGGGTGATGTCACTGTATTAAGACTTACAGGAGACAGCACTAACTTTGCTGGATCAACAGATATTTTCGGTGGAAACCTAAGGGTAGACGGGACTCTTGGCGGCACAAGTATAACAACAAATGACGATATATCTGTGGTATCAGGCAGTGGTACCCATACAGGCACTTTAAATGCAGATGAAGGCCGCATAATTCCAGGAAGCAGCTCAGGGAATACTTTGACTGTTAACACTTACAATCAAGGCGCCAATGCGAGTCTCAATATCAGCATAACCCCAACGTCCACAACAACCTTAAATGTAACTGGCACAGCAACATTAGATGGTACGCTTGCTCTTAATCCAGGTGCTGGTATTTATTTTGTTAACGATAGATATACAGTGCTAACTGCAGGAACTATTGTCGATCAATTTGCAACATTTACTGAAACACACCCTCTTGATTTCCAATTAATTTATAACCCTACAAATGTTCAAATTAGAGTCCTAGGCACGACTATAGTTACTCCAGTTGCACTTAGTGATTTGCGTGGAAATAGCAAATCAGTGGGAGACTATATGTTTTCAGATCCAAATGTGGCGACTTATAGTGACGATTCAATTGAAGTGACAAATGCCATTCTAGCAAATTCACCTGGAGGTTTTGAAGATTCATTAATTAGGGTCTCCCCTCTTGCAAGTGCCTCTATTCCTGTTTCTACATTTCAAAATGATTTGCAAATGGCAGTTGTTTTAGACAAACAATTTCAAAAGAAAGTGAATTCTAAAAAAAGAAACAAAAAGAAAGTAAATTCTAAAAAAAGAAAAAACAAGGAAGATACAACTCTTAGCTATTCTATTCCTAAAACAGGTTTTTTTATTGAGCCTATTGGTGTTTTTTATCGCCAACAGCAAACTGAAGGAGCTCTAACTAACACAGCTCAAGTTCCTTTTAATTCATATACGTATGGAGCAGGAACAGGCTGGGAGCAAGTTTTAGCTGAGAATTTTGTTGTTGAAGGGGGAGTTGGCTATACTCACTCTAACCTTCATTGGTTCCAAAACTTTGGAAATTCTAAATGGAGTACAATTTACTTTGCTCCTTTTTTAGGATGGTTTAATGAAAAAGCTTTTGTGAATTTTATGGCAATGGGAGCTATCAACATAATTGACACTGCCAGAAAGGTTTCTTTTGGTGCGATCCAAAGAAAAGCAAGGAGCCACTACCTTAGCTATGATTTACTGCTAAGATTAAATGGTGGTGCCAGAGTGCCCTTGGGTAAGGTTGATTGGTTTAATGAAAAACTTTCAGCTAATCTATGGTTTCAACCTGATGCAACACTAAATTACCTTACAATTTTTACTGATGGATACAAAGAAAAAGGAGCTGAGAGCCTTAATCTGCAGATCAAACGAAGAACCACTTATATCATGCAGCCGAGCTTTAGAGGTAAAATTATCCAAGAATTTAAAACTAAAAAGTTCTGTTACTCTCCTATTATTTATGTAGGTTGGCTTGCAAATATTATGCTTGAGAAAGACTCAATTCCTGCTCGTTTTGCAACTGCTCCAAATCAGATCTTCTTTAATATCGAAGGATATTCTGGAACAGTAAACCAGCTTGTTTTGGGTACTGAGTTTTTTATCCAAAAGTTTGATAAATTTGAATTTACGGGAGCATTTGAAGTAGATATGCTCTCTCGTTTTGAAGTTTATACATCTAAAATAAAGTTTCAATGGTTGTTCTAGGAGCATTAGTAATGCGTAAATACCGAAACATGTCATCATCATCACTTTCAATTGCCACACTGCCTTGGTCTGGATCACCTTTAAAGAACTCAAGAGCGTAGCAAGGGGTCTCCTTTTTTTTGGGCAAAATACGTCTACAAGATAAATTCATTAATTCAACAACCTGTTTCTCATTACGCGCAGAAGTTTCTACATCCTTTACTAAATAAAACTTCTCAAAGTCTTTTGATAAAAGTGTCCAGACAACTCTACTAGGAGTATTATCTATAATTATACTCCTCTCAAACCTTTCCATATGTTGAAGAACCTCACTACAAAACTCAGATTGAGTGCCGCGAGCAAACACTCTACCTGTAGATTCATAACTAATGGTTTTGCGAGATCCAAAACAGCAAAATAATGGTTCAGAGTCCTCAACTTTCTGCAGTTCTATAGCCTCTATATTTTGATCCAGTTGGTCTCTTGAAGCGGGTTGCACAGCTCTAAACATTTTTTGGTCGCTCCCAAAGGTTATAATTTCACTCAAAAACTTGAAAAGTAGAGCTAAAAATCTAATACAAACTAAAGATTTTATTGCCCGCACACATATTATAACAGTAAAAAGTCTAAGCATAAAAATTGTTAATTAATTATTTGTAATTATGAATCAACCAAAACACCACCACAATCATAAATGTTGGCTTGTGCATCTGCACGAACGAGTTGAATCGGCAGAAATTATGTGAGAGCTGTGAGGAGAAGCCAAACACTTTTATCAAAATTAATTTTTCAGTAAATATGAGGGAGTTGAATAAATGTTTTAAAAGTGATAGAAACAAGAAAGGATAAGCGATGTTTACATTTAAGATATGATTCGAGCTACAAATTTTCTAACATTCAAATCTTCTTCACGCTTTTTTTCAGCTATTGTAATTTTGTTAAGTATTACACAGTTTGAAGTGGGAAAAATTTATTTCCAAACATTGTTTAAATCTCATAGTGCGTACACTGAAATATTTGATAATTTATGGCTTTTATCTCAGTTATTAGGAGCCTCTCTTTTAGGTTTTCTATCGGATAGATATTGGAAGATTCCTTTTAGAAAACCTGTAGCAATATTTGGCGTTGTTTTTTTTCTATTTTCAATTTTAGCTCTTAAATTTTTAAATATAGAGAAGGTTTCTTTTTTACTTTTTTTTATCTTAGCCAATGGTCTTTTTGGAAGTTACCTGGGAGTTGCTAGAGCTTACTTCTTTGACCAATGCCATAAAAAAAGAATTCAGCAATTTGCGATTACTATTATTTTTCAATGTATAGCCTGGGCAACAATAGGATTTTTACTGCAAGCCAATGTACTGACCTACCCCAAGCTAGGAAATTTTATAGCGTACTTATTTCCACTTGTTCTTATTGGACTGTTTTTCACAAAGAATGTTCAAAAGCCAACCGAAGAATCTTTAGATAAAGATGTTGAAATCAAGAATGTTAAACAAAAGTATTTCAACAAATTTTTCTTACTTCTTATCGTTTCATTTTTTATTATGAGTTTTTTATATGAGGCCATGCCCTACTATGGAGAATTTACACTTAGCGTTTTTAGTATGAACTCTCAAATCCTAATCTTAGGCATTGGTGGAGTAATTGGGGCGGCTATAAGCATGCTTTTTAGAAAATTTAA
>JAJACU010000039.1 GCA_022601345.1 Chlamydiota bacterium
ATATATTATATTCTTTACATATTCTTAATATACATTGTATAAACTTTATTAGAATTACACAAATATTACGTTAACAGTGGAGAAAATAGAATGATAACAAACTTAACTTCAGAAAATTATAGCGACACAGTTACAAATTCAACACTGCCAGTTGTAGTTGATGTTTATGCAAACTGGTGCGGACCTTGTAAAGCACTTGGACCTATTATTGAAGAACTTAGCAGCGAACTTGAAGGCAGAGTCCAATTTGCTAAGGTTGATGTTGATCAACAACAAGAATTAACTGCTGAACTTGCTATTACAGCACTACCCACACTAATCTTTTTCCAAGGTGGAGAAGAGAAGCTTCGTCAGATTGGATTAATTGATAAGACTGATATGCAAAGTAAAATTGCCAAAGCCTTTGATGGAGCTCTCAAATCATAGTCCTCAACTTTAGAGAGTTGTTACTCTTAACTGCAGCAACTCTCTAAAGTGTACTAAAAAACTCTTCCAATATTGCTAGTTTTTTAATCCCCTTCCTTGGGTGTTTAAAAAAGTTTATAGATTATTTTAATGAATTGAAAAACAGCATTTTAGGCCATCTTCAAGTTAATTTATTACCTCTTAAAAATTAACTTTAGGTTAAACATTCTTGTTTAAAAACTACATTTGTAATACTATCATACTATGAAAAAACGAAAAGCACCTGGCGAACTTGAGCTTAGTATCGCAGGCCAACTACAAAAACTCAAAACAGCCACTGTTGCAGATATTTGCGAATCCTTTAATGGTGAATACGCCTATACAACAGTTTTAACGGTGCTCTCTCGGATGCATGTTAAGGGAATGGTTCAGCGCACAAAGTTGAAAAAACAGTATCACTACACCCTAACCAAAGAAAAAAAAATTAATTCTCTAATAGAAAGGGTCAAAAAGTCGCTTTTTGGAGGAAAAACCTCAGCAATGGTTCATTACTTAATAGAGACTTCAGATCAAATATCGAAAGAAGAACTTCAAAAACTAGAACAGTTAATTAAAAAGTACAAGCAATGAAAACTTTTTTTTACTTTGTACCTAATCTATACTTAAATTTAGTTTTAGTGTTTTTTATCTCATACTTTCTAGTCGAGCTCATCATAAAGCTTTTTAAGATTAAGTCTCCAATTTGGCAATACTCTTTTAGAATTCTTCCCTATCTAAAACTAATAGTGGATCCCTTTCAATACAATTTTAAGCACTGGGCATACGCCCAAAAAATACCAATTCTTAACCTCGATCCGGGAACTCGCAATCTTGAAGCTGCAGTCACACTAAATCTCAAAGGTATCTCCTATAGGGTAAACTTTTCAATCGAAAATAACCTTTTTGGTTTTGGAGCCCTCGACGCAGTTTTTGAAAAATGGGGCATTGCAATTGCCTACATAATAACTTCTGGAATTTTAATATTTTCCATTTTTAAAACAATTTGCTGGATCCATAACCTTTACAAAGAATCTCACAATAAAAATCAAACCCTTAAAAAACTTCCTATTAAAGCCTTGTCGACATCTCTAAGACTTAAACTTAGAAAAGGGAATATACGCGTCTTTATCACAGATACAATCAATGCCTCTCCTTACGTACAATTCTTAAATAAGAAGCAAATTATATTTCCTCAAAATGTCTATGATGCACTAACAACAAATGAAATAGAAGCCGTGATACTCCATGAGCTTGCCCACCTTAAGCCATGTCACTTAACTTTTTTTATTTTTTTACATTTTATTAAAAACTTTTTCTTTTTTATTCCTATAAAAAAGATTCACCATTCTCTTGAAAAACTATGCGATACTTTTGCGCTTACAAGTAATAAAGAACCCAGTTACTTGATGCAAGCGATTGCAAAAAGTGCGCACATATGTGCGCATAAAAAGAAAACACTTCCTCAATTTAATGGTTTTTCAAAGCTTGCTGACCGCATTGAAACGCTTGCCCACTACAAATCATATCAATATTCTAAACTTAAAATAACTCTACTTTCAATTCTGTTTGCCCTTACCATATCTTTAATTTTTCAAAGTCACCTGGGACATTTTTAAATTAATTATTTACTAAAAGAACCTTTTATAGAATTCTAGCAAGTAAATATTTTAATCAGAAACGCAAGGAGCGATTTTATGGTAGCAATTACACAAAACCCAGGAATTATGAATCCTCAGTATGAGATAGGTGTTCAGGTCAATCCAAGGAAGCTAAACCCTCAATTAAACATCAACCTGCCAATCCCTCCCAATGTTATCTTTTTTAGACAGTTCAAAGCTGGAGAAACCCTTCCTGTCTTGTTTAAAGCTACAGGAAACCTTGTAGAGCTTGAATCAAAACCTCAAACTCTCAAATTTGTACGTGATATTTTTGTAAGAGCCACAAAAACTGAATTAACATTTAGTTTAGATCAAGCTAACTGGAAACCCTTTAACAGCATTTTTAATGGGAGTTATGATCTTAAAGTGGTTCAAAATGATCACGATAGTTCTCCGCAAGCAATTGTGCAACTTCATGCAAATGCAAGGTAGGGTTAGTTTAACCCTGTTTTTTTTAGAATGCGGCTGAACATGAAAGGAGGTTTGCTTCTAAAACTCATCCTCTTGTTACTCACTGGATGAATGAATTCTAAATGGTGCGCATAAAGGGCAATTGCGCTGCCACCAATTGGCTCAGCACCATATTTAACATCCCCTATTATAGCGTGATTAGCAGAGCTTAAGTGAACTCGAATTTGGTTTTTTCGACCTGTGTGAAGATTAAGCTTTATCAGGGCATAGTCCTCGTTTTGATCAATAACTTCATAATGAGTTATAGCCCTTTTACCTTCTCTTGAGCTTGTCTCATACATTCTGTAGGCCGCACCTTCGGCTAAATGGCTATCAAAAGTTCCACTTTTTTCCTCAAAGGGCCTATGTACTATAGCTCGATACTCTCGATGAATTTCGTGTTTAACAAAAAGGTTTTTATACAGGTCAAATGATTTTTGATTTTTTACAAAGATCAAAGGGCCTGCGACTTCTTTATCCAGCCTATGAAGAGGAGCAATTTTTTCAGCTTTGAAAAACTTTTTTAAAAACCCATGTACATGTTTTTCGGTTGGGTCTAGGCTTGCAACTGAAAGCATTCCCGCAGGCTTGTCAGCAACGACAATATCTGCATCAGAATAAAGAATCTCAAAAGGAAGATTGTCTAACTTCTTTTTTGTTAAACTAACCTTGTCTTCACTTCGCGTGATAACATTGCTAAATTTAACAACCTTTTCATTCACCAAGACCCTACCATGCTTGAGCCATTTTCTAATGGACTGCTTGGAAGCCTCAGGAAATTCAATAATTAGCCTTTCAAATACTGTTTGGTCTGTTTTGTTCATATAAAAATCTCTTTGAAAAGATTATAAAACAATTTGGAATAAGACTAAATAATTATTTGCAAATTAACGACATAAGGGATAATATGGCTCTTTTATTTATTAAATATATGATTATTAAAATGAATATTTGCGAGCAGATCAAAAAAATAATTTTAGAGCAAATGCAAGATGCTTTTGTCGTTGTATCTGACCCTCAAGATGATGGGACCCATTTAGAGGCTATTGTTGTCTCTAATGAGTTTTCAGCAATGTCTCTTGTAGGCCAGCATCGCAGAGTCATGAACCTTTTAAAAGAATCTTTTAACAAAGATCTTCATGCTCTTAAGCTCAAAACCTATTCATTTGAAAAATGGGAACAATCAAACGGAGGAGAACTATGAGCTCTATGGAAGAAACAAAATTAGCCATTACTCAAGATATTGAGACAAACCCTATTATTCTTTTTATGAAGGGAAGTAAGTTGATGCCACAATGTGGATTTTCAGCAAAAGTGGTCCATATTCTTAGAGAGCTGGGCGCTGAATTTGAAACACGCAATGTCCTAGAAGACGATCAACTAAGACAAGGTATTAAAGAAATTTCAGACTGGCCAACCCTGCCACAACTCTACATAAATAAAGAGTTTATTGGTGGATGTGACATTATCAGTGAGCTTTATGAGACCGGAGAGCTTAAAAAGCTGGTTGAACCTTACTCTAAAACTTGCTCGAGTGATACGTAACATTTTCAACTTTACTGTCAGCGTTAAACCTAACGACTGCAGTAAGAGTTCTTTGACTGGTGCGGGTCGCTCCATTTGAGCCGCCCCCACCTACAATAACAAGCCAAAACCCACCGCCTCGATCATAATACTCAACTTCTGTTCCGATTTTATCGTAAATCCAAGCAACTTGCCCGTCAGCGTCTTTTGTAACAATGTTGGGTGAGCCCAGGGCTTCAGCAACAGCTCCTTGCTCCATACCCCGGTAAATCTTCATTTGAACCGACCCAAGAGTAAAGTTCTGTGCAGTTGATTTATTAAAATTTCGTGTGCAACCAACCGTTGCAACGATAAGTACTAAAACAGCTAAAACCTTTTTCATATTCCTTCCTCTTGGATGAAGATACTTTTACTAACTTTTGAAAAGAAGTCCTGATAATAAACAGCTTCTTGTATTTGACTTACAGTAATAACATTTCCAAAATTATCCAGTTGTTTAATCTGAAAATTCACTCTCACTTTTGTCTGCTTGCCGTGTTCAGTAATATTGGCTGTAGCATCGATAACCTGAGTTTTTTGCCAACGTGTATCAGGCGTTCCAAATACCGCCGTCCAAAGACGAGAGCTTTTATCTTCAACATCAACTTCCTTAGTTGATGTCAAAAACCCCAAGTCTAAGTGGACATTTCTTACTACAAAACCCTCATCTTGTAAAACATTGAGCATTGCTTTCATAACTAGCTTAAAATCTGACACATCAAAAACATGCGTCTGCATTTGGCGCACTTCTAACTGACTTCTTGCAGGCAGAGGCACTCTAGAGCCAAAACAACCTGTAAGCATTGACAGCGCGACGAGTACAAAGCAATATTTAGTTAACTTCCTCATAGACTTCACCATTAGAGATTCCCAATTTATCTGCAATTAAAATTTTGATGAGTATAGATTTTAATGATAATTATTTTAAAGCTCTAAAATGAAATAATATATGTAGATTTCAATGGAATGTTTATAAGCTTTTTGCTATATTTTTTCTTTTAATAATAAGGTTTAGACAAATATGAATAAATCACTGAAAACCAATGTTTTCATTTTTTTCGGTCCTCCTGGATCCGGAAAAGGAGAACAAGCTAAAAGACTCTCAGAAAATTTTGATATCCCTCATATTTCAAGTGGCACTTTGCTAAGGCAAGAGAGTGACAAAGGAACAGAACTTGGAAAATATTTTAACGAGCTCATCAAGAACGGTAATTTCCCTGCTGATGAGCACATAGTTACAATAATTAAAAATCGCATAGTACAGCCTGATTGCACCGAAGGATTTATCCTAGATGGTTTTCCAAGAACCCTTAATCAAGTCTACATCCTTGAGAAACTCCTCTCTTCTACGCACTCTTTTACGTTTATTAACATTACAATTAATGAAGATGTTTTAACAACAAGGCTGATGGGGCGAAGAATTTGTTCCAGTTGCACTCGAACCTACCATATTAGTTTTTTGCCGCCAAAGGTTGACGATGTCTGTGATACATGCTCAACAAGACTTGTTGCTCGCAATGATGATAGAAAAGAGGTTATTTGCAAGCGCTTAGAAATTTTCAATAAGAAATTTGAGCCTATTTTAGAACATTACAAAAACTATTTAAATTGGGTTGAAGTTGAGTCCAAAGGGACACCTGAGCAATGCTTTGAAAGTCTAATTAAACAGCTAGAGTCCAAAATCATTCAACCAATAAGTCGTTAAACCTAATTACTAATTAAGGCCTAATAGAACTTGAATCTCATTTTTGAAACTCAAGTTCTACAAAAGCTATTTCTTAGTATGATATATCTCTTTTAGTTCAGGCCAATCTTTTACCCACAGAGCAGTTCCTGTAAAAACCGACGGAATCCATATTAACCAGCCTACTACAGTTATTGACAAGCCCATGCTTAAAATTGCTGCAAAAAAGCCCATACAAAAAATTTCGCCTCTCTTTTTTTTGTAGAGTGAAATCCGTTGATCAGTACTTAATCCCTTAAGGGCCAGAGTTAAATCAACTCCATCAATAATAGCTAAATGCCCGATTCCTAATTGACTAATAAATGCTCCAATAGGGCCTAAGAAAATTACACCTATTAACCCCACTATTGGCCAAAAAATTCTCCAAAAAAGGGTTTTGAAAAAGATTATTGTCCCAGAATAAATAGATCTAAAAAAACCAACTTCAAAAGTGCGCCCCTCTTCATTGAGTAAAATCTTTCTAACCATTTTATCTAAAGCAAGTGTGAGGACTATTGGCATTAAAACTATAAATGCAACAAGCAGGGCTGTTGTACTATAGCCAAATGATTTTAAGATGTGCCACAGCTTGATCCAAAATGTCATATCAAGACTTGGCCAAGTTATTACCATTACAAAAAGGAAAACTGCGAGTAAAATAATAGTTAAAATAAATGTGGTTAGAATCGGCAGCCACCACATTTTAGGATGGGCTACAAAGTAACTAAGACCTCTAAATGGCCATAAAAAATAACTATTGTTCTGTGATTTTGATTCCATGATTTTGATTCTCTACCCAATATTCTTCAATAACTTCTAAACTCACTCCTGTAGTTTCAGGAACAAAGTAATACATAAAAAATAAACCAACGATTGAAATCAATGCATAGAGCCAAAAAGTTGCTGATGCACCAAAAAATTCAAACTGATTTAAAAAGTAACGACTGATTAAATACGCTACAAACCATTTTAAAGCTAGAACCGTAGATATCAAGAGGCTTCTAATTTTCAACGGAAAAATTTCAACAATAATTAGCCAACCCACAGATCCTAATCCAAATATAAAACCACCTGCAAAAAGACAAAGAACCACGACAACTACGTTGTGGTGAAAAAAATTAAATGTAACGCGGTGAAACATAAAACCAAGGCATATTAAACACACGATCATCACTGATGTTCCCCAGAGCAGAAGTTTTCTTCTTCCTAATCGATCTACTGCAAGCATTGCAACGAAAGACACAACAAAACTTACAACTCCAATAGACACAGCAGCATCGATTGCCCCTTTCTCGTTCCAAATTCCTGACATTTTTAGCAGCGAAGGTATATAAAAATATATGGCATGAGCCCCTGTAACTTCAATGAGCACGGCAACTAAGCAACCCACAAAAACAGCCTTAAAAAAACCTTTTTTTAAAAACTGCTGCTGGATTTTTTTATTAAATTGAGAAGAGTTTTCCATCGACTCGGTTTCATAGTCGACATCTAAAAACCTTCTGAGTCTCTTCAAAGCTTTAATTGCAGCTTCTTTTTTATTTTTTGAAAAGAGCCATTGAGGGGTTTCAGGCATATAGCACATTCCAACAAACAAGCCCATTGCAGGGATAAAGGGAGTGCAAAGCACCACTTTCCACCCTAGGTTAAAAACAAGAGAGCGACTAATTAAATAGGCGACTAAGTAACCTAAATAAAGTTCTAAAATCATCACGCATAGACAAGATCCTCTGATATTTGATGGAACGATCTCACATATATAAAATGGAACTGCTACAGTAGCAATACCCATGCCAAGTCCCATTATAGAACGCGAAATAATCAACATTGCATATCTGTCACTATAAAGAGCTAGTATAGAGGAGAGCATAAAGATAAAAGCAGAAGCTATTATAGCTTTTTTACGCCCTATTTTATTGCACAAAAATCCACCTACCAGACTTCCCAAAATAGCAAAAAGAAGAGAACTACTCACTACAACTTCTTGCTGTGCAATTGTCAGATTAAACCATTTGTCTAAGAAAAGCAGCACTCCTGCAATAATAACACTTGAGTACCCCACCAAGAAACCACCGATTGAGGCAATGATTGTAGAGTAATAAATTGAAGAATATTGATCCTGAGGGCGTATCATAAAAAAACACTATTGTTTAATAGCTCTGTTAACAAAGAATTATTTTAGACTAAAGAGTTTTTTTATTTATGCCTGGCTGTTAACCTTCACTCTTTGAATTTCCAAATATTAAGATATGAAAGACCCTAAAAGTGATCTGAGGATTTTTTTTGAAAAGCTGTCGCACGTTACAAACCTTAGATGCACTGCAGAATCAACAATCGAAGGGAAAAAAATTTTGAAAGTGGGCCAAGCATCTGTTCAGGTTCAAGTGCTGGATGCAAATTCTTTTATCTACAATGAGAAAGGAACATGGATAATGCCAGAGCTTGCTACTGACTTTATAAACACACTGCGCTGGACGTTTGATAAAAAAAATAAAAAGGTTAGGTTAGAGCACTTACACAGAGGAAAAGACGAAGCCGTTTTTTTATTTGATTTTACCTATGACAAGCCCAATCACCTTATTGCACTAGATGCCCATTTATGCCCTCCTGATTCTTACACGGCAAAAATCAACTACGGTGCGGACTATATTGAGTATCAGTGTCGTGTTCTTGGCCCTGAAAAAAATGAGCTCTTGACCTATTACTATGAGTAGAGCTTGCAAGCTCTCTCTAATTTTTCAAATCAGGTTGATACTTCAACAAGACCTGCCTTTGACAAGCAGCTCTTCTAAACTCAGCTAAAAAAACACCTTGCCAGCGCCCCAAAACTAATTTTGAGTCATCCACTATTAATGAAAGGCTTTGGTGCAAAAGAGCAGACTTCATATGAGCAGGAGAATCATCTGGGCCTTCTAGAACATGTTCAATAAATGGAAGATCTTCTGGAGCAATGTGGTTGAAGAACTTTTCTAAATCTTCTCTAGCGCTACTATCCCAAGACTCGTTAATTAAAAGAGCGCAGCTTGTGTGCATGCAAAATAAATTTAAAATTCCGCTGTTGGAATGTTTATTTAAAATTTTATTTTTCAAGATATTTTCGATGTTATCGGTAATATTATGAAACCCACTCTGGACTATTTTTATATTTAATTTTATAATCTCTGACATCTTTTAAACCTTTTCAAGATTTTAATTCTGTGTTAAACAGATCTTCTTGTAACACGTATTGATCAAAAAATTAAGTAGATTTAATTATGGCAACTTTAGAGAACTCATCAAACGTTCCCGAACGAGGAGCGACACAAACTTTAGAACAAGCAAAGTGGAAGGGAGCAAAACCCATTCCATTTTTAGTATCCGCATGCATTGGTATAGGTCTTTGGATGATTCCAGTCCCAGCTGGGCTCAGCCTTCAAGCTTGGAATTTATTTGCAATTTTTATGTTTATAATATCTGGGCTAATTACCCGCCCTTTACCAGTGGGTCCTATGGTCCTCATTGGAGCTGTTGTTGCAATCAGCACTCAGACATTAACATTTTCTGAGGTATCAGCTGGGCTGAGCTCTCCAAGTATTTGGTTAATTTTTATATCATTTTTCCTAGCCCTTGGATTAATTAAAACAGGGCTAGCTACAAGAGCCTCTTATTTCTTCGTAAAAGTATTTGGAAAAAGCACCATAGGTCTAGTCTATGGAATTACCTTTAGTGAACTTGCTCTTGCTCCGTTCATTCCAAGTTTAGTTGCTAGAGCTGGTGGCATTATCTTTCCAATTGCTCTAGCCCTTGCAAAAACATACGACAAACAAGACGAAACAAAAAGTACTGGCCGCTTTCTAATTATCTCTGTATTTCAAGGAACAGTTATTGTTAGTGCTATGTTTATGACCTCTATGGCAGCAAACCCTATTGCAGTGGACATCGCAAAAGAATTCGGAGTGACTCTAACCTGGGGCAATTGGTTTTTAGCTTCATGCCTCCCTGGATTTGCAAGTCTACTTTTAGTTCCTTTTTTAATTTCAAAAATTATACCCCCTAAACTAAAAGCTACACCCGAAGCTCCAATCCTTGCAAAGAAAAAACTTGCAGAGCTTGGACCTGTAAGCAAAGATGAGTGGACAATGGTGGGGATTTTTGCAGTCGTGCTTTGTCTATGGTTATTTGGTTCATACATAAACATTTCCAATACTGTTTCTGCTATGATTGGCTTAATTGCTCTTTTGTTTTTTGGGGTTATAACCTGGAAAGAATGTCTTAGCGAAAATAATGCGTGGGACACGCTTTTTTGGCTGGGTTCGTTGGTAGCAATTGGAACTTCACTAAAAAAATTAGGTTTCTTTACTTGGTTTTCAATGAACATAGTTGGCTATATCTCATCAATGCCCTGGATATCAGCCCTAGTTATTATGGTGCTGCTTTATTTTTATAGTCATTACTTTTTTGCAAGTAACACAGCACATTTAACGGCCATGTACTCTGCTTTTTTAGCGGCTGCAATCCATGTAGGGGCTCCAGCGCTGCTTTCAGTATTGATTTTAGCATTTTTCAGCAGCTTATTTGGCGGGTTAACCCACTATAGTTGCGGACCTGCTCCTATTTTCTTTAGTTCAGGCTATGTAACTCTGCGAAAATGGTGGCAAATTGGCCTAATTATTAGTATCTGCAACATAATCGTTTGGGGTCTGATTGGAGGAGCTTGGTGGAAACTACTTAACTACTGGTAGGCCTAAACTATTTTTTGACAAAAATATTGATAATTCAATAAACCTGTTCACTAACATATATAGCGGTGTAAAAACTAATATGCGTACAAGAAGTAAACTAGCGACAGTTCTAATAAGCCCAATTATAGTAGCCTTACTTGTCCTTTCGTCTTGTTCCTACCACCAACGCAACAGCCACCAACTGGTGAAGCTTACAGTAGACGATCAAGATAAAAACAATGAGAGAAACTTTCTTTATTCCCAACAGGCATATGGTGGGATCTACCGAAAGGATCCTGAGCTTACCACCTACATAAATACCTTAGGGCAAAAAATTGCACAGCTACAAAACAGTTCTCAAACTGACTTCAATTTTATTATTGTAAACTCTTCTATCCCTAATATATGGAGCTTTCCACAAGGAAAAATTGCTCTTACTAGAGGGCTTCTTAGCGAACTCAAAAGTGAAGCCGAGCTTATGGCAGTATTAGCTCACGAGATAGCGCACTTATCAAGTAATCATGGGAAAGAGAATATTCTTGAAGTAGAGTTAAATGCAGGTCCAGTTAATCTAAATATTTTAACAAACTCAAAGAACAAAGATTTTTCAGTTGGAGCTTTGGGGTCAGGACTGGGACTAATCACACTCCAATACAATATACAATCAGAAATGAGTGCAGATAAAAATGCCCTCATGCAAATCTCTGAGATGGGCTACAGTAGCCAAGGCCTTTATGATTTCAATGAAAGAGTCTATCGGTATCATACAAGTAAAAATGGAAACTGGGAAGGAGGATTCTTAGCCAAACATCCCACTTCTCAAGAACGCATTGAAACAAGCAGAGATCTCATATCTAACCAAGCAACACTGGGAGCTACAGAGGTTAATCTTTTCAACCAAAAAATGACGAACCTAAGGAATCAAACACCAATTTATGAGAAGTTGGATGAAGGCTATCAGGCTTTATTAGGAATGAACTATGCAAATGCTTTACAAATTGCTGACAAAGGACTGGATTTAGATCCTACTGAGTTTCATTTCTATCTTCTCAAAGGAAAAGCATTTCTTAAACTAGGGTATACTCTCGATGCTCTAAACTCACTAAACACTGCAATTGAACTTAACTCAAGATACTTTGATAACTACCTTCAAAGAGGTCTTGTCAAAGAGCAACTAGATGACTTTGCACAAGCCTCTAATGATTTAGAAAAAAGCCTGTCTCTTCTACCAACAGCTGAAGCATACTATGCACTTGGAGAAATAGACTATCGTCAAGACCATCATCACGCAGCGATTCAAAACTTTAGAAAAGCCAGTATTTCAAACACGCTTGGAGGCCAAAAAGCAACCTCCAAACTTAAAGAACTTGGGTTGGCACTGCATGGGATTCAAACATTAGACGTAGAATCACTCTTTACAGAAGAGGGTTTCATTAATATTAGAATATGCAATATGGGACTGAGCACCTTAAAAAATGTTGTTGTTGATGTAGATCAAGTTGATGCCAATGGAAAACTTGTGTACAGACATTTAATTGAATTAGATCAAGAGTTACCCCCATTTAAGACTGTCTGCCATCAAACAAACATTGGACCCTTTTTCAGTGAAGAACATATGAAAAAAAGTACTCTAATTAGTCCAATTTATTCTGAGTAATTTTCCTTGGAATTGTTCGCCAACAAACAAAAACCACAAAAAAAACTAATGCTGCGCAGAGTAAATAAATCCATTTAAATGCAAAAAAGTATGCATCAATTGCTATGGGCCTCAATGTTTTTACAATAGTTTCAGACAGATCACAAATTGATGTCGTATTAAAATAAAAGCAATCCAGTTGATTTGTTGTAATTGAATAAGAAGATAGCCCTTCTTCTTTTAATCTCTTAAAAAAATGATGGGCTCTTAAATTAGTTAACATAGCACTAATTACCGCCATACCCATTGTGCCTCCAGACTGCCTTACACACCCCAATACGCCTGATGCTATTCCTCTTTGCTCAGCACTCGCCCCACCTACTACGCACGAGCTTATAGGAGCAAAGACTAATGCAATGCCTGACCCAAAAGCTATCATACCTGGAACTAACAAGTTTGCAGTCAGCTTGTCAAAAATAAAAAACCAGATCAGTGAGGCAAATACAAATAAAAGTCCAATTATTACTGGAAAGCGGTGTCCTCTTATGTCTGATAATACCCCACCCAGAGGAATAATAATAACGAGTGGAACAACAGCAACCATTACATAAAGTCCAGCTACTAAAGGTGAATAACCTAAAATTCTCTGAAGAAACATTGCCCAGTAAACAGGCAAGATTAATATAAACTGAACAACAAAAAATATTATGTTTGATCCAAGAAAAGAGTCGCTCTTAAAAAGATTTAAATCTAAAAATGGAGTCTCAATTTTAAGTTCAATGACAAAAAATATAACTAAAGCAACTGCTGAAAAAGCAAATAATGTGATGACACTCCAATGACCCCATCCCCATTTATTTCCTTGCATCAGGGCTAAAATAAAACAAGGAAAGCCTAATGTAAAAAAAAGAAACCCTAAAAAATCAAATTTCTTTTTTTGGGGCTTGATAGTAGGCAAGGTAGCTAAAATAACTAGATAAGAAAAAAGAACAACAGGAGCGTTAACCAAAAAGATCCATCTCCAACTTAAAAATTGAGTAAAGACTCCCCCCATTAGAGGACCAATGATTAAAAAAATTGAGGCGGCTCCTGAGTAAATGCCAATGGCCTTACCGTGTTCATTTTTTGGAAAAATAGAAACCAAAATCCCAATGGCCGCAGGAAGCATTAAAGCTGTTCCAAATCCCTGTACTCCTCTTGAAGCAATAAACCACCAGCCATTGAATGCAAAACAGCTTCCTAGTGAGCCCATTCCAAAAATTAAAATCCCAATACAAAATATTTTTTTTAAACCATAGCAATCAGCTAAATAACCGCCTGTTAAAACAAACACTGCCCATGTTAACAAGTAAGCATTAATCAACCACTGCAGAGTTAACGTACTTAATTTTAGTTGAGTTTGAATAGTTGGAAGAGCAACAGGAAGGTTCATTTGATCTAAAAAAGCAAGAGCTAGTGAACCGCTTAATGCAAATAGCACCCACCAGCGCGCTTTAGTAGTAATTTGAATTTGATCTAACATACAGTTCCCTTTACCTAATTAGGGTATATATGTAAAATGGCAAAATTTTAAAAGGATAGAAAATGCACGATATTAGCGAAGAACATCATTCCGTAAAGCCTAAACGAGTTCTAGGAATTTTTGTCTTAGCTACACTAAATTTGGCTGTTATAACAAGCCTTAGAAACATGCCACTTGTTGCACAATATGGTTTATCTTCAATATCATACTACTTACTTGCGGCTCTTGTTTTCATCTTTCCAACCGCTTTAGTTGCTGCTGAACTTGCAACGGGATGGCCTAAAGCTGGTGGTGTCTACATCTGGGTGCGCGAAGCATTTGGTGAGCGCTGGGGATTTTTGGCTATCTGGCTACAGTGGGTTCATAACCTACCTTGGTACCCTGCAATGCTTTCATTTATTGGAACGCTATTTGCCTATGGAGTTAGATCTCAATCACTCTTGTCCAACAGAGGATATACTCTTGCTGTTATATTAATAGGTTTTTGGGCGATTACATTCTTTAACTTTTATGGGGTCAAAACTTCAGGGTGGTTTAGTTCAGCTAGTGTAATTATTGGGGCAATTGTCCCGGGAATATTCCTCATAGTGCTAGGTCTTGTTTGGTTTGCTACTGGTAAGCCTATTAATGTAGTTCTTGAATGGAAGTTTATTTTTCCAGAACTCTCAGAATTTAAAAATATTGGATTTTTAGCGGGGCTCTTTTTGGCTTTTGGAGGCTTAGAAGTTGCAGCAGTGCACGCAAAAGACGTAAAAGAACCCAGAAAGAATTTTCCAAAAGCAATTTTTTTAGCAGCAATTTTTAGCCTAGTGCTTTTTATTCTTGGATCTCTTGCTATTGCGTTTGTAATTCCCAAAAACGACATATCATTAGTTGCTGGAATTATGGAAGCATTTGTGGCTATATTACAATCGTTTAAGCTTACAGGATTAATTCCAGTTGTTGCCTTTCTTATTGCAGTTGGTGCAATCGGTGAATTAAACGCCTGGATTTTAGGAGTTGCAAAAGGTTTATTTATTACAGGTAGACACGGTAGTCTACCTCCTATTTTACAAAAAGTTAACAAGCACAATATTCCTACTAATATTCTTATATTCCAAGCAATTGTTGTATCCCTATCAAGTATTGTCTTTTTATTTATGGACAGTTTGAGCTCTGCTTATTGGATTTTAATTGCGCTTAGCGCTCAACTTTATCTCGGAATGTATATTTTAATGTTCATGGCAGGTATTAGACTTCGTTACACTAAACCTCATGTCATTAGAAAATACCGCATATCAAAAGGCAACACAGGGATGTGGATTGTGGCAGGAACGGGCATCATTGCTGCAGTTTTTGCAATAATTGTAGGTTTTATCCCACCGGCTCAATTAGATATTAAGAATATATTTGCCTATGAATTTTTTATGATTTTTGGATTTGTTTTACTAACTATTATACCACTAATCATTTACTTTTTTAGGAAACCTCAATGGCTTCCCAAGCCTCATAACGACTTACTTGACGGACACTAATGCTATTAGCTTGCCTGCTTGCTCTAACAACCTTTTTTATTGAAACGCCAACGGAAAAAATCAAGCTTAATACCTCGATAGCTAAAACATGTTTAGAAAGGGAAAAGGGTTTGCAAGGCGTAGCCGAACTTAAAGAGCATAATGCCATGCTTTTTATTTTTAATGAGCAAGGCTATTACCCTTTTTGGATGGATAAAACTAAAATGCCCCTCGCTTTTCTTTTTTTAAATTCAAAGTACGTCATTGTTGATATCAAATATGGAGTTCCATACTCAAAAAAAATAATTCGAGGCAAACACCCCTATCAATACGTTTTAGAAGTAAACCCCAAGCTAGTTTTAAAATATAACATCAAGAATGGGGACAAAGTATATCAAGATAAATTAAATTCTCTCCTCAATTAGTTGAAGAAAACTCAACTGTAAATTAAACCCTCATAAAAAAAAGCAAAAGATTCTTGATGAGTAGTAATAATCTTGTTATTTTCTACTTATGATTTATTTACAAAAGCTCACCATGATTTTCGAAGTTCTTAAAAGAAAAAAATCTTTAATAATAAAGATGGTTGCACTGATTTTTGGCCTATGGATTGTTTTTCTTGCCTCAGTCCCCCTTATCCTTTCAAAAGGGCTGCTTGTTAAACAGGTAAATAAGAGAATCAACGGAAAAATAAACATCAGGAAAGTCAAGCTCTCTTGGCTCAAACCTCAAAAATTTGAAGGCATCACTCTTAAAGACACAGAAGGACAAACTGTACTGACTATCAAGTCTCTTAAAACATCTGTTTCTTTATTCGATCTACTATTACAAAAAAAGGATTTTAAAAAGACCTCTATTGACGGGCTTATTGGAAATGTTGTTGTTTCAAAAGGTAAACCATCAAACCTTGTTTCAAGCTTAAATACAACCTCACTTCTTAGAACCGAAAAAAACAAGAATCGAATCCACCCTGTTTTTATTTTAAACAAACCAGTTTCAGGAGACTTTCATGTAGACAATTCTAGTTTTTTAATTCAATCTCAAGAACATGACCCCATTTACTTTAATGACATTCAACTCAACTGTTCCCTCTTTGAAGAACAAAAATCAATTATTGCTCATCTAGCCTGTGAAACCTCTCAAAATGATCTATCTGGCTCTGTGAACTTAAAGCTAGAAGTTGGAGGTTTTGATGAAAAAGGTCAGCTAATTTTTACCCCACTAGACAGAGAAATCTTTTTTCTTTCTCCTGGGGGCTACGTAAACCTAACCACTCAAGTAACCAACCTCCCCAGTGAAGGGATTGACCACCTTTTAAGACTCTACAACCCTAATCTAAGCCAAATTTTTTCAAATGCAGCTGGGGGTCCGCTGACGCTTGGGGCAAATCTAGAAGTACTTAAAGAAAAATCAAAAATTCACCTAAGCGCTAATGCAAACACTTTAAACATCCAGTTCTCTGGAGCTTTACAGCAAAATCAGTTTTTTCTAACTGAGCCATCAACATGCAGCTTACATATCAGCCCTGCTCTTGTTGCAAATATTTCAAAAGCTATCTCAAAAGATATCCAATTATCTATTGATGCTCCTACGCAAGCACATATACAAATTGAGCGATTGACCACTCCTTTAGATTTATCAAACTTCAATTTCAATAATCTCTCTTGTAATGCACAAGTTTCACTAAACCCCATGAAGTTTATCGGAGATAAAAGGTTTTCAAGTGTCGAAATCAAACAAATTAAAGGAACTGTGGACACATTTGGTTTAAAAGAGAACCTAACGCTACATCTAAATGCCCTAGCCTATGAGAATAAGAAACCTATTGAATTCAGACTTGACGGTGAGCTTACAAAATTAATTAACGATCAAATGGACCTTAAAGGCATAGACCAAATTAAAGCGCATTTGATCGCACAAGCGAAAGACATTCCAACTCGGTTTGCTCTAGGAATTTTTAAAAATAAGTCGCTGGCCTCAGAGCTGCTAGGCCCAACTATTACACTAGAATCTAATATTAAAGGGTCACTAAAAAAAGCTGACTTGGCTCTTGCCCTAAGCTCATCTAGGCTTAACATACCCAATATAGCTCTCAATTTAAGCAACAATAATCAATTTTCATTAGCCTTTCCTTCGACTGTTGAACTTAGAGCCACTCCGAAACTAGCAAAAAGCGCTATTTCAAGCGACCTTTCGATCTTAAGACCTTTCTTATTAAATGGGACCCTTAAAGACTTTGAATTTTCTTTTTTAGACAAAAGCTTAAACATTAAAAATCTTGACTTAGATTTGAACTATGGCTCATTTGATTTTATTTTATCCGATTATAAACCCTGCCATATGAATGACGGCACAGCCAATTTTCGGAGCACAGATGCAGATGATGTTTTGCTAACACTTGCCTCACACATAGAGTTGCCCAGCGACTTTCCCTTTTATCAGTTAGATAAAAAAGTTAGCTCCAAATTTACTCTTGATAATTTTTTTAATTATTTAAAAGGGCAACCAAGTCTCATGCAAACGAAGCTTCAAGCTTCTAATTGGTCTGCGTCATTAAATGGTTTTATAGATAAACAGTGGAACTACGAGCTACTTGAAGAAGCCACTTTTACCCTCTCAAACACTCTTTTTCATTGCAAAAACCAAAGCGTTATTGAATCGCCATATATTACAGCTTTGATTAACCCGTGCTCAATTAATTTTTCTAAACTCAACTTAAGTTCGCTTAACATAAATGGAAGAGCTTCTATTGAGAAACTAAAGCTTACAAATAACTCTTTTGAGCATGCTTTTGAAAATATAAAAATGCCGTTTGAATATTCTGGAGCAGAAAATCAGCTCAAAGTCTCAGTACTGTCAGACCCCGTTTTTCAAGAAGCGACTCTTGCTTGCAGCTCCTTTATTCAATCAGGAAGCCTTGACTTTAGTAATGCAAAATACCACCTTACAGCAAATCTGAAAAGACTACCTCCGAATGTACTAAAGACTATTACATCCTACCCTTATGATTATGAATCGGTGCTTGGACCTTCTTTAGACATTTCGTTGTCTTCGAATTTCCAGAGTAATGATACTCTAAATGGGTTAATTGATTATGAGTTATCATCTTCTATTCTTCACTCTAAAGGCTGTTTCTCATTTGGGGACAAAATTCAATCTAGTGAAAATCCAGTTGTTTTAGACTACTTTATGTCTCCTGCAGGGTATTTAGCTATTTCAAGCGCATTTAAAAAAGATTTTGATTCTTCTTTATTCCTAGAGGAACCTCTGCACCTAAAAGCTCAAATTAACCGCATTAATAAGACAATTTCTAAGAACTCAAAAGATTTTCAGCTTTCATTTGACGGAAACTTTTCCATTGATAAATTCGTGACTAATAAAGGTAGCCTTTTTGATCTTTGTGGATCTCTTAATACATCTGATATTGCTCACAACCTCAAATTAGACCTTTCTGCAAATACGCTTATCAATGAACAAGAGAAAGGCACAGCTTACTTTTCAGCAGAGTTTACCGACCCCCTTAATCCTGCCGATAAGACGATTAACACCCAAATTAACGGGCATATTAACTGCTGTCTAAAACATTTCCCAACTCCTATTTTACATGATTTTATTAGCTTTAACTCTCCCCAACTTGCAACGCTACCCGAATTGTTAGGCCCTTCTTTTGATATGAACTGCACGGGTAATTTAAAAGCAGGAAGTGGGCCACTTGAATTTAAGGTTACTTCAAAAAATTTAAGCTCTCAATTTGCATTAAATTTTCAGAAGGATCACTTGAATTTGAGTGAAGATCTAAAAGTGAAACTTTATTTATCTAATGAACACGCAAAGCTTTGGCTGCAAAAAATCAACCCATTATTTCTTTCCGCAGAGCTCTCTAACACATTAATTAAAATTACACTTCCAAAAGAAAATTTTCATCTTCCAATTTCACCTTTTAACTTAGCGCTCCTTAATATTGATTCAGCAGTCATTGACATAGAAAAGCTCAAATTACGCCCCAATGATAACTTGGGTAAATTGTTAAAGCTTTTAAAAGAACCCTCTACCAACCTTGTAGAAGCCTGGATGACTCCACTTTGCTTCTCTATTAATAAGGGCATTATTACATCAAAAAGAATAGATTTCTTAATAAACAATTCTCACCATGTCGCTTTTTGGGGAGATTTTAGTTTGAATCAAAATAAAGCTAAATTTTATTTTGCTCTTCCAAGCCAAACTTTAAAACAGACTTTTGGCTTTAATAAATTACCAAGTAATTTTATTTTTCAAATCCCTCTTTACGGAGATCTTAACAATCTCCAAGCAGACTGGGCAACTGCCACAGCGCAACTTTGCCTATTGGGGATGTCTTCAACTACAAGTGGCAATGCTGGTTTAGACCAGATTTTAGATGTTTTTTCAAAAAGTCAAACTCTAGAAAGAGTCCCCGTAAATCAATTTCCACTCCCATGGAACTCCACTATAACTGCTACTTCCAAAAAACACACAAGCACGCAAGTATCTGACAAAGAACAGTCACAAATACTTCACAATTTTTTCAAGGATCTAAGAAGCACCTTGAACAAATAAGGTTGCGAAATAATATCCATCAAACTATGACGAAGATTTTTGATCAATTTGGCAATTGGTTGATTTTGTAATTATGCTATTGGGTATTTGAATGGAGGGCCCAAAAGCAATTTATGGGTGATCTTAGACAAATTTTTATACATTTAAGTATACCTGCAACAGTTTGCACTATTTTGCTTCTAACAAGCTGCACCTACCCTTTTGCCTCAATATCTTCACGTAAAGTTATGCCTTCATCTTTAGGTAAAACCTGGACACCTCCAAAGCGCTCTATAAAAACAACCCGCAAGATTCATTCAGAAGAAACAATAGACCCTGCAATTTATGAAGGAGACATTTCTCTTTCTCAGTCTATTGATTTTGCTTTGAAAAACAATCCTGATACATCTATTAGCTGGGCAGGGTTGCAGTCTTCTATTGCGAGATTAGGTTTGGCTAGAGAAGATTTTTTTCCTACAATTGACACTTCAGGATACATAAACCGAAGGCGCACTGGGTTTACATTCCCTCCAGATATTTTGATAGTGCAGTGGTTAACAACTTGGGCTCCTCAATTAAATGTAAACTATACAATCTGGGATTTTGGTGCTCGCAATGCTAAAAGTGAAGGAGCTCTACAAGCTCTTTTTGCTATGGCATGGTCATATAACCAAGAAATTCAAAATGTAGTGCAGCTAATTACAAACGATTACTATGAGGACCTATACCAAAAGGCTACTTTAGAAAATGACAAGCAAAATGTAAAAGATTCGCTACTTATTTTAGATGCTGCTCAAAAAAAACTTAAGGTTGGTGTTGGAGATATCACGCAGCTTGTTCAAGCTAAAACTAATTACCTTCAAATGGAAGTAGAGCTTGTTGACCAAAGAGATTCTGCTGCGATCTCTCGCATAAAACTCGCTAAAGATATGGGTATGCCAGGCAATGTTGAATTTACAACACAAAATTTCCCATCGGACCTTCCTGGTAGCAGTTTTATCACTAATTTAAATGAGCTGATTGATGTTGCAATAGAGCAAAGGCCTGATATTCTAAAATCCAAGTCATCCGTCAAATCTAAAAAAGCTGCCCTAACTGAAGCAAGGCTTAACTCTCTACCTAAAGTAGATGGGAGCCTTGAGTTAGACTACAGCAATTACAATAATTATTATAAATCTACTGTGAATTACAAAGGTCAATTTTCTATTAATTTCCCATTTTTTGCAGGGTTCCATTATCGCAATAAAATACGAGAAGCGAAAGCCAAGTACAACCAAGCAATTGCCGAACTAAAAAAGCAGCAAGATATAATTCTGCAACAAGTAACAGTATATTTTACAAATTATCAAAATGCTATTGATAGAGTTGAGCTTTCAGCTTCATTTTTAGATTCAGCCTTAGAAGAATTTGATGTTACTTTAAGCAACTATCGAGCAGGAACAGGAGATATTATTGACGTTATGCAAGCTCAGACTTCGCTAACAGATGCACGAACTAAATATACTGTTTCTGTAAAAGATCTGTTTGTGTCATTAACTAATTTAGCTTATTCGACTGGATCACTTGTTGCTCCAACAGATAATTCTCAGTGGGATAGCATTTACCAATTTAGAGGTAGTTATGAAAATTAGAAGAGTTGCTTTAACACTAGTTTGTTTGTTTTTGATTCTTTCAGGGTGCTCGAAAAAAAATGACATCAAAAAGCCACCACCACCAGCTCCTGTAAAAACAGCTTATGCTGAGATGAAAGACATTCCATTTTATATTGATACTATTGGACATTTTGTAGCTTACAATACTGTAACGATTCAAGCTCAAATTCAAGGTGAGCTTACAGGGTTATATTTCACCGAAGGGCAAGAAGTTAATCAGGGTGATATTTTATTTACAATCGATGCAAAGCCCTACCAAGCTGTTTTAGATAAAGCAGTAGCCATGCTTAGGCAAAACGAGGCTCTTTACGCCTACAATAAAAGTAGGGCTGATCGTTACTCTCAGCTTGTTGGTGATGACTTTGTTTCTGTGCTTGATTACGAAAAATACATCTCTGAAATGAAAAATTACGATGCTTTAATTAACCAAGACTTAGCGGATATAGAATCTGCTGAAATCAATGTGGGTTATTGTTCATTAGAAGCTCCTATTTCAGGTGTTACAGGAAAGCGCTTAGTCGATGTAGGCAACATTATAACTGATGTTGGGTCAGAGCTACTTGTTATCAATCAAATGGATCCCATGTTTATTGACTTTTCAATACCTGAAAGGCATTTTGATGTTGTTTTTCAAAATCAACAAATATCGCCTTTAAAAGTTGAAATATATGTTCCAAATACACCTTTAAAAACAACGGCTTGCTTGCAGATGTTAGACAACACTGTCAATCAAAAAACAGGAATGATTGCAGCTCGAGGCATTTTAGAAAATGAAAACAAACATTTTTGGCCCGAGCAGTTTGTTCGCATTCGTTTAATTGTATACATGATGAATAACTCCATTATGGTTCCCAATGGAGCTGTAATACCTGGACCTGATGGAGAACTTGTATGGGTCGTAGACTCAAATAATGAAGTTAGGCCTGTAGATGTAAAATTGGGAGAGCTATACGAAGGACAGACCCAAATTGTTTCAGGACTTAATGAAGGTGATCAAGTTGTAATATATGGGCAACTTGGACTTGTTAAAGGCAGAAAAGTAGTTATTAATAAAGATAAGGGTGAAAACTTCTGATGAATATTTCACGCCCATTTATACGCCTTCCTGTAATGACAACATTGTTGATGATAGCGCTATTGTTTTTTGGAATTTCATCTTATTTTAAAATTCCTACAAGTGCTCTACCTAATATAAGCTACCCAACAATACAGGTAAATACCAACTTTCCAGGAGCAAGCGCTGAAAAAATGGCCAATCTAATAACAGGGCCATTGGAAAGACAGTTCATGTCAAATGTAACAGACGTCAATGTTATGACTTCAGAGAGTTACTACCAGCAATCTCAAATTGTTATTCAATTTAACTTGGATAAAGATATTGTGAAAGCCATGGAGGAAGTTCAGCAAGGAATTAATGAGGCGCAAAACCAGCTTCCCGATGATTTACCACAACTTCCTACCTATAAAAATGTGAACCCAGCGCAGACGCCTATTATTTATCTGCTATTAACATCTCCGACTGAAACAAGAGCAAAGCTTTATGAATGGACTTATACATTTTTAGGGCAACGTCTATCTCTTATTGATGGTGTGGCTCAAGTCTTCGCTTATGGTTACCCTCATGCTGTAAGACTCTACATCGATCCACAGGCAGCAGCAGCACGAGATATCGGCCTTAATGAAATCGAAGCCTACTTCCATGATGCAAACCCTGATTACCCCGTTGGAAATTTTTATGGCAAAGATAAGCTCTATAACATTCAATCTAATGCTCAACTCTTTAATGCTGAAGATTACAATTCACTTATAGTAACTTACCGCGATGGGCAACCTGTTAAATTAAGTGATATTGGTTACGCTACAAATGGAATCGATAACAACAAACAGTTTTTTAAAGTTATTACTCCTGACACTGTCTCTGATTGCTGCGTGCTTGCCATACTTCGCCAAGACGATGCTAACACAGTAAATACTGTTCAACGTATTTTTGATAAAGTAGATGAATATAAGCCTCAACTACCCGGCAACTTAGAAATGATCGTTCCATATGATCAATCAATATGGATTAAGGAGTCTATTAAAGACGTTGAATTTACTCTGCTTATTGCTTTAATTTTAGTAGTAACAATCATTTTCTTATATCTAGGAAGACTTAGAGATACTGTCATCCCTTCAATTACTTTGCCTCTGACAATAATAGGGACTTGGGCTTTCATGTATATTTTCGGATATTCCCTAGATATCTTGTCACTTTTAGCTCTGACGCTCTCAATCGGATTCTTAGTTGATGATGCAATTATTGTTTTAGAAAACATTGTCAGACATGTCCACGAAGGGAAAACTCCATACCAGGCAGCTTTAGATGGGTCTAAACAAATTTCTTTTACAGTGCTCTCTACATCCCTATCACTTTGCGCTGTTTTCATCCCTATGCTTTTCATGGACGGTGTAATAGGCAAGCTTTTTCATGAGTTTGCAGCTACAATTATTATTGCAATAATTATTTCATCATTTATTTCTCTAAGTCTAACGCCAATGCTTTGTAGCCGATTTATTCCACCTGTTACGACATCTGAAAAACAACCCTGGATGGAAAAAAAATCTGAACAAATTAACAACTATTTAATCCACAAATATGAAAAAAGTTTAGCGTGGGCTATCAAGCATAAGTTTACATTCATCTTAATAGGTGCATGCTGCATCTTTGCTAATATATTTTTATATACAGCAATACCTAAAACATTTTTACCCGAAGAAGATTTGAGTATTGTCCAAATATTCGTGCAATCGGTTGAGTCTACTTCTCCCTATGTTTTAGAGCGCTATCAAACATCTTTAACGCAATATTTTCAAAAAGATCCCGATGTTAATCAAACAGTATCCATAATGGGTTCTCCCACAGCAAACCAAGGTGTGATTTTTGCAAATTTAAAACCCCCTAAAGAACGCGGATCTATTGAAGACATTGTTGAGAAATATTGGAAAGATTTAAATCAAATCCCTGGAGTTTTGGCTTTTCCAAAAATATACCCTTTTATCAATCTTCAAATTGGCTCTTCCACGTCTGGAAAAGGCCAGTATCAGTATACTATGGAGAGCTTCAATTCAGACCAACTTTATAAAAGTGCAGCCCAGCTTATTCAGGCCATGAAATCTGAACCCGAGTTTGCCCAAGTCTCAAGTGATTTACAGCTGCATCAGCCTCAGGTAGAAATCGAAATACTGCGTGAGCAAGCACGCTCTTACCACCTCACAGCTAAAGATATCCAACAAGCGCTGCAACTCGCTTTTGGTGAAACATATATTGTACAGTTAAACTCTCCACAAAATCAATATTATGTAGTTATGCAAGTTGATGATCGCTTTAATACTGACCCAACTGATTTTTCACTGATCTATGCAAAATCTTCAGAAACAGGTGAAATGGTTCCAATTGATTCCGTTGTAAACCAAGTACACTCTTCGGGGCCAATTAATGTAAACCATACAGATGGTCTTCCTTCTGTTACCATTTCATTTAATTTACCTCCAAAGCTTGCCCTAGGTACTGCAATAACTAAGCTTGAGCAAATGTCAAAGTCTATTATTCCTGAAGGTGTGATAGGTAACATTGAAGGGAGCGCTAGTGTTTTTAAACAGTCCTTTTCTTCTTTAAAGTTTCTGTTTATTATAGCTCTATTTGTTATCTATTTGATTTTAGGTATTTTATATGAAAATTTCATTCATCCATTGACCGTACTTTCAACTCTTCCACCTGCAGTACTCGGAGGATTTTTCTCTCTCTTTATTTTTAGAATGCCACTTTCTTTGTATGCTTTTGTAGGAGTTATCATGCTCTTGGGAATTGTCTTAAAAAACGGTATTATGATGATTGATTTTGCCAATGAATTTAGACTGCATGACACAAAGATTTCTCCATCTGACGCAATGTATAAGGCAGCCTCACTGCGCTTTAGGCCTATTTTAATGACAACCCTATCAACAATTATGGGAGCCCTACCCATTGCGTTGGGAGTGGGAGGTACTATGGCAAAAGGTCGCGTACCTCTAGGGGTTGCGATTATTGGAGGCCTTATATTTTCACAACTAATGACTCTTTTTATCACACCTTGTGTCTATATATATCTAGAGACATTTGTTGATTGGATTCAGAAAAAATCTTCGTTCTTTAGAGGAGATCCTGATGGAACACATCACGATACAGAACCTCCTGCAAACAATTAACGTTTTCTAGTTGAAAGTCCAGTAGAAGCAACTTCCCAGTCATTAGTAGAATCTTTTCTTTGTTTAACTTCCCATCTATAATGATCGTCATCAACAATTGTAATTGTATACATATGTTCAATTTCACGATGGTTTGTGTCAATTATCTTTGATTGGAAAAAATAGCGGTTATCTTCTGAGTTAAAAGTGCCATCTGACTCCATAAATGCTCCACTACAATCATAGTACCATGAAAAGAACTTATTGAGGTTATTATTGAAAGTCATAATAGTCATTGCAGAAAATGAGTTTTGAACACTCTTACCTAAATCTCTAGAGTTATATTTTACGCGTGCCTTAAGCTCTTTTTGCATAAAGTGTCCATTTAGAATCATCGTAAATGATTCTGTTCCAGTGAGTCTTGCTCTAATGTTTTGCCTAATTTTACCCTGACCCTCTTCAATTTGCCAGCTGCCTGAAATATTCCATGTACCTTTTAAATAATTCATTAAGTCGTTTTGATCATTGTTAGTGGCAACAACAGTATCATTAGCTAGGCAGCGTCGAGGATCTGCCTCTAGCAGCCCACCTAGTCCAAAACAGACTAACAATGTAAAAAAAATTCGAACTATTTTCATGTTTATTCACTCAATTTTAGGTAAAAAATGTGATAATAAAACATTTTTTATTAAAATTGAAGTATTCTCTGTCTTTTAAGAAGTTGACTTAAGAATCTTTTAATGAGCAACTTGCGTTATACAGCTCTGATAAAACTACTCTAAAATTAAAAAAAACAATGCAATCTCTAAATAAATTCTTGGAAAAATTACGCTCATTTGGTACCTGTGGTACTGAAGGAGCATGAAAGGAGGTTTGACCATGCGTAATCCATTATTAGACACGAACTTCGGTTTGTATAACCTTTTAAACACAATTGCTTTTGGAGTAATCATTTTTACTCTAGTAGTAACTAATATCAGAAGCGCTAGAAACGAAAAGAACCCTTGTAAGTTCTCAATGCTTACAAGACTTCTTGTTGCATTAGCTTTTGCACTATTAATCATCTCTACTTGGATTTCACTTCCTTGTTAAGTTGAGCTATTAAATAGCAATTTTTTTAAAAAAGTTGGATACCCTTTCCTTAAAAGAAAGGGTATTTTTTTTTGCTCACTTACTTGTAAAATATTGAAGTTTCAATTACATTTTTTGGCTTCCTTACCTTTACTAACTCTAATATAGGATTAAATATCTAATATGAGTATTTCTTACTTAACTCGTGCAGGCAGCTTCGATGGAAGCGACGTTGGTAGAGATAAATTGGCATTGTCTGTTCAAAGTCAGGTTGAAACGAGTAGAAATGAAGATAGAAATTTTCAAGAGACACTTGCGAATGCACTACATCCCTTTGACAATGCTGTAGAAGTCAGCCCTCGATTCGACCAAGTTCCAGCCGCAACAATATGGGATGGAAAATTTTCTGTTGAAACCAGTTTGAAAGGCAATGTTGTTTCCTTTGCGACTTCTTCGATCCTTGAGCAGTCTAAATTTATGTCATATCCCCTTTCCCCTCATAGCAAAAGACTTCAACCCGATCGTTTTAAGCTCGTCGAGCCAAATTATAATTCAATCAACGTAGAAGAAGATGGGAGCTATAAATATGAGTTTACTCTGGAAGGATATTCCAAAGATTCTCGTGTTGGTATTACCCCTCTTCAAGTATACATTCGTCCTAGAAGCCCTTGTCCTAGAAGCCCAGAGGTCAACCTAGCCACAACTGACACAGATCAGTGCGCAGCAGAAGCAGCTTCAAAAAAACCTGAAGACAGATTTGCTCTACAAGATGCTTTAGTACTTTTTCTACAAAAAAAACGCCAAGCTGGAGAGCTTAGTGAAGAAGTGCTAGAATGTCTATTTGAGGCTGACTTGAAAACATTTTTTACTACTATGCAAGTTGTTAGTACAGGAGCAGGTGCTGCAGCCTGGGTTATGGGGGGCTGGAATATTGCAACAGTAATTTTAAAAATTATTGGTTATACAGCAAGCACTATCGACACAGCTGGCAAAGCAATGCAAGCGGCCCGCTCTAAATCTTTTCCAGATGAATTAGAGGCCCTTCGCAAAAAACTTTTAGGACTTGATCCTGCCCCTCCTAAAGAAGACCTGGCAACTCCAACTCCCCTTAATCAAGATTGGGTGGATGTGAACCCAGAAGATTTTAAACAGGCTGGAGAGCTTACAGCGCCTACAATAGATTTTGAACTTAAAAACAAAGCAGTGCCTAAAATAGTTATAGAAGAAGATGTCAGCGAAGGTGATTGAAATTATGGCAAGGCTTGTTTACTAACAAATAATTATTGCCCATTGTTTTCTATTGCGTTTACCGTTACTACTCAGCTTTATTTTAGTCCAACAGTTGATTCTGCTAGCTCAAAGGAGTTTGGTGAGCAAGGCGCAGAACCTAGCAGCGCTTCGGGTTGAGCTATGTAAACTCCAGAATACTTCTATTGCTGGATAATTTGATTAGTAGTCAAAATGACTCCACGCCTGATCAATCAAGCGCTCGTTTTTATTAAGGCCGTTAATTTGAACCATTTCTTGATCCGATAAATTAAAATCAAAGACGTCAAAATTTTCACTGAGCCGGTCAAGATGTTGCGTTTTAGGAATAGGATGGATGCCCTTTTGAATATGCCAACGAAGCACTATCTGAATGGGGCTTTTATCATAGCTACTAGCAATTTTCTGGATAGCTGGATCATGCATTACTTTTGCCCGAGCAATTGGGCAATAAGCTACAATTTTTATGTTGTTGTGGTTACAAAATGTAAGTAAATCTTCTTGGTTTAAATAAGGGTGATATTCTACTTGGTTGATATCTATTTCAAAACCTGCATCAAGAGCGTCTTGCAAGTGGTGCACTGTAAAATTGCTGACTCCATAATGTTTAAGCCTGCCATTTTTTTTAAGATCCTTGAGCGCCTCTAAACTCTCCATAATAAGATCGTGTGGATGAGGCCAGTGGATTAAAAAGTTGTCTATAGAATCTAACTGAAGTTTGTTGATTGAGCGCTCAAATGAACTGAGCACGTTGTGATAGCCCATATTATCGTACCAGACCTTTGAGCTTATTTGAAAATCGCCTCTTGGCAATTTTTTTAAAACTTGCCCAAGTTCCTCTTCGTTTTGGTAATAGTTTGCAGTATCAAAATGGCGGTATCCAATTTGATAACCCTGCTCTACCATTTTTTGGAGGCTTTCTTTTTGTAAATGATAGGTTCCAAGACCTATGGCAGGTAGTTGAAGTTTATTTGTTGGTGTTGAGAGTCCCATTTAAATAGTACCAGTTTGAATGTTCAAAAATAAAATAGCTGCGCTCTTGAAAAGAAATATCTTGCCCCAACTTTTCAAGAGTTGCCATAAAAGTTACATAGCCTTCATCCTCATTATGAGTATGTTCTAAGATCTCTAGTTTCTTAAAGAGAACTCCTGAGTAAGACTCATTAATTGACTGTTTCCATTTAGATTTATCATTTAAGTATAAAGGATTATTTGGATGTGTTGTTTCTATAATATAATCTGGAAGATCCATTGCATAAGCACTGAAGCGAGATTTCATTAGCTCTAATGGATTTTGAGCCTTTCTTTCTTTGGTGTGCAAAAGATAGCAGCAATTTTTATATGACTTTTCAGCGTTACATGGACAGGGTTGCATAAGTAAGAACATCCTCTTAAAAAGAAAACAGCTTAAATCTGATTATTTTTTTAGAAAAGGATTAAAAGTTTTTCTAAAGGTCTCTCTCATACGCGCTCTGCGTGTGATCTCTTTCACAATTCCTATATAAGTTTCCTGATCAGAGCCTTCTACCTTGCATATTGAACATTCCAAAGTTTGATCTTTTCCTTTCAAAGTCTTAAATAGCACCCTTTGTGTATAAAAAGGTGAATCTTGGTCTACTTGAGAAAGTTGCTCGATTGCACTTTTAAAATTTAAATTTTTAATAATATTAACAATTTGCGTTTCACTAGAAGATTTTGAGAGTCCTGTAATGTTTTTAAAACCGCGGCTGGCTGAAGTTAGGTTACCTCTATGATCTATTATAAATATACCTTCCATCGAAGCGTGTAAGATGGCATCTAACAACAGTTTTTTTTCATCTGATGGGCCTTCGGTATGCTTGCTCTTTTTTTTCATGTAGCTTACAGCTCTTGCTAATTGCCCAATTTCGTCATTGCAGTAATACTGAAGGCTTTCTAGAGAATTTTGATCTTCAAGCTGCTTAATAATTCGTCTCATTGGGCGCAAAACAGATTGTGAAATTATCCATATGAAAAGACACCCTGTGACAATTCCCATAAGATCCAAATAAACTAAATATGAGAGCTTGGATTGAGATACGTTTAATCTAGAAATTTCATATGAAGTTAAAATTACATTGAGGGTTAAAACGAGGATAAGACTCGCAAAACCGATATAGAGCTTCTTGCGAATAGTCCAATTTCTAAACAAAAAGGAAGATGCTGCTATTGTCAAATATAACTTTCTTTTAAAAGACGACTTGGACATTTAAGGCGTTCCTCAGACCATCAACTCTCCTACTTTCGTAATAATCAAGTTGTTGAAAAATTCCAAACAAAAACCAATTTAAGCATAATCAACTTAATATATTAAACTTACAGATCAACTTTAATATTTTTAACACCTGATGTGCTATTTTAAAGCTCTAGATTTAGATTACTTTTGAGTAATAAAATGCTGCACAGCGTTTCTATATGTCCACTTATCAAATAAAAAAACGGATGTTCTATAGAAAAATCATCAAAACTCTAATCTTTAAACTCTTCCATACTTAGAGCCCCTTCATCGACAGATTTTTTGTCATTTAATTTCAGTAAAATTGAAAAAATCAGGCTCCCTAACAATGTAATAATGAAAAAGATAAGTAAAGGATGATAATTTAAAATTTTCACATTCTTAACAGTTTTTGTGTAAAGATCAGCAATATATCCAGATAGCCAAGGAAAAAGCATCAAGCCCATATTTTGAATGTAGCTCATTATACCAAAAGCTGTTCCCTGACTTTTATTTTCAATAATTATGGGTACAGTTGCCCAAAGAGCTGTTGCTATAAGAGAATATGCAAATCCAATAACAAAGATAGAAATAGCAGGCACAGGCAAATACATAAAAGTTGCCATAGAGACAACGGCTATAGCCGAACCAAAAACCAAAAAAGTAGCTCTTTTTCCTGACTTATCGATAATAAAACCCATAATCGGCATAAATATCATTGTTGCAACCATAAGCATAGAAGCTAAAAACCCTGACTGTTGAGGAGTCATATTAAATTTATGCTTCAGTATGTCAGGATCAAATATCTCAAAGCTTGTGATTGCTCCATAGAACGTGATGCATATCAAAGTAATATACCAAAATGAAATGGGGAAATTCGATACACTGCCTAACTTAAATTGTCCTTCCTCTTGATAGTCATCATCCATCTTAGGTTTATAGTAACGATCAAAAAACAGAAAAACGTTGTAAGCCATCCAGCCTACCAACATAACTACAGCTGCAAACCAAAAAGCCCCTTCAAGGCTGTGATCTTGCACAATTTTAACTTGCATGTTCAAAGCTGAAAAAGTTCCAAAACGATATAGAACAAGGGCTACAGCAAAAGCAAAGGCAACGTGTTTTTTTCCAAACCAAGTCGTTAGAGCTTTCATAATTACAATCATAAGAGCCTCAGAACCCACCCCAAAGATCATGCGGCCAAAAAGCATTATTTTAAGCTGAGCACTGTAATCACTAAAGAAGGAATTTGAAATCCAATGGTTTAATGCTGCAGGTAAAAGAGAGCTTGTAGCTCCTATAGCAGTAATTATAGTGCCTATTAGACAAAGAGAGACAAATAAAAGACCCGAGAGCTGATAGCCCCAATAGTCAACTAAAAAACCTGCGATCAAAAGAGCAAGAAAAAAAACGTTTGCAACTGAATAGAATGAGTATAACAGCCCAAACTCAGTGCTTGAAAAACCCAAAGTAGACTTTACCAAATAGTCAATCGAAGTAATAGAATCGTAGACATAATATTGTGAGAAACCTGCAGTTGCTAAAAGAATTAAGGCTATCCAACTTTGTATCTTCAATGCAGCAAATCCTAAGCTTAGGTTGTTTTATTCCCTAATGCTTATGCTAGATATAAGATTCAAGTTTTTTCTAATTTGTCTACTTATGGAGCATATTGGTTACAGACCCTAAAGTTGCTCTTGTTGATCCTACTGGATCAACTTGTCCAAACACAACTTCATCAAGATATTCATCGCCTTCCCACTCACCTAGCCTTGCTCTTTTAACTCTAAGTCCTCCATCAGAACCTTCAAAATTCTCATCTAAAGACCCAAACGGAAAAGTGCGCACTGCTGAAAGATCAGAGACCTGCCTACCTTTCCAGGGATCAACTCGTGTTAATTCTTCACCAAGCTCTTCTTCGAGCTCTTCTTCAATAATTTGTGGATGCTTATTAAAGCTTCTTAAGAGACCAACTGATGCAGGTCTAATAACAAAAGGGTCTAATGCAGTTCTATTAACAAGCTCAACCGGCCTGTCAGCTTGCTCTTCCCTAAGACTTTCAAAACTCATTTTAAAAATGTTTGAGGTTTGCTCAGACCTAATTCCTCTTTGTTCTGCAGATTCATCAAGGAAACAGCCTTCTCTAAAAAGTAATGATAGCTCATCTTCTTGCACGTCTGCTGAAGCTGGTGGTAAATCACATTCCCAGTCCCTGGCCATTTCTATTGGGAGTTCAATGCTACATGCCATAGGATCTTGAGAATCCGTTATCATCATGCTTTTTACTTCGCTATAACTTTGAGAAGTAAACGGTGAGGAAAGGCCCGTTTCTAGTCTAAGGCTCATGTTTTACCTGTAAAATGTTTAAATAGGCTAAAAGTATAGCTCCCCAGCCATTTCTTTCACAGAAAAACACACCTAAAACACTAAGCTAAAGTTACTTCTTTACACAGATACACATCTTGGACTGCATTTAAAATTTTAATTCCATCATCCAGTGGTTTTTGAAAAGCTTTACGCCCGGTAATAAGACCTATACCACCTGCTCTTTTATTAGTTACAGCTGTTGAAACAGCATCTTGGAGGTCATTTTCGCCTGAGGCTCCTCCTGAATTTATCAACCCAATTCGGCCATTGTATTGGTTGATAACCTGATATCTAGTAAGGTCAATTGGGTGATCAGAACTTAGTTTATTGTAGACTGCATCGCAGGTCTTCCCAAAGTTTAGATCTTTGAACCCACCGTTAACTTCAGGTAATTTCTGCTTTACGATGTCAGCTTGAATAGTTGTTCCTAAGTGATTAGCTTGGCCTGTTAAATCGGCTGCTAAATTATAGTCTTTATCTTTAGTTTTAAAGGCATCGTTTCGAAGGTAGCACCACAAGATAGTTGCCATGCCCAGATCATGAGCATGCTCAAATGCGCGTGAGACTTCAACAATTTGACGAGAGCTTTCTGGAGATCCAAAATATATTGTTGCGCCAACTGCTGCACATCCCATATTGTGAGCTTGCTTAACTGTAGCAAAAAGCACTTGGTCATACTTATTTGGGTATGTTAAAAGCTCATTGTGGTTGAGTTTTAAGATTAAGGGAATTTTGTGAGCATATTTGCGAGCGACTATGCCTAGGGCTCCAAGAGTTGTTGCTACACCATTACAGCCACCTTCAATAGCGAGCTTAATAATATTTTCAGCATCAAAGTAAATTGGGTTCGGTGCAAAAGATGCACCTGCTGTGTGTTCAATTCCTTGGTCGACGGGTAAAATAGATAGGTACCCAGTATTTGCCAGACGGCCATGCCCAAAAATGGCCTGCAAGTTACGTAAAACGCTAATGCTTCTATCTGATTGCGAGAAAATGCGGTCGACCCAGTCAGGACCTGGAACATGAAGTTGGTCACTTGCCACTGTTTTACACTGGTGATCTAAAAGTGATTCAGCCCGGTCGCCTAAATTTTTTTGTATCTCTGAAAATGACATTTCTACCCCTCTTAAAAATAAATAATTTTATATAGAACCAATCTATTTTTTTGTCCAATCAACTCCTTAAAAAAGAAAACTACTTTAAAACTTCTTCCAGAAATATTTATTTTTAAATAGAATGCTAAAAAACTTATTTAAAGGCCAACTAGCATGTCAACAGAACAAGAAATTACTGAAATGTTTGATCGCATTTCACCTACTTACGATCGCACAAACACAGCCCTCTCCTTTGGTCTAGATCGCCTATGGCGCAAAAAAATGATTAAAAACTTACCCAAGAAATCCAACGCTTCGCTGCTGGATGTCGCCACAGGAACTGGGGAAGTGCTCCTAGAGGCTTTTAAACAAGATAAAATACAGATGGGTATGGGAGTTGACTTGGCAAGTCAAATGATTAAACTTGCTAAAGAGAAATTTATAGCCTCACCCTTCAGACCTCAGGCTAATTTTGCTGTTGCAAATGCGCAGTCACTTCCTTTTGAAGAAGAATCTTTTGATGCAGTAACTATGGCTTATGGAATACGCAATGTACAAGATGTGGACATTGCTCTTTCTGAAATGCACCGAGTACTAAGAAAAGAGGGCCGTGTTCTAATTCTAGAGTTCTCTCTTCCAAAAAGCACCCTTCTTAAAAACCTTCATCTTTTCTACCTAAGAAATATACTACCCAATATCGGGCAACTTATCTCCAAAAGCAAATCATCGTATGTTTATCTTAACCAGACTATTGAAAGTTTTCCTTATGGCTCAGCTTTTGTGAAACATTTACAAAAAGCAGGCTTTACAAATTGCAAAGCTCTTCCAATCCTTGGTGGGATTACGACACTATATATTGGAGATAAATGACTTTAAGTGAGTATTGCTTAGCAAAGTTCCAGATCAACTCGAGAAGTTATTTTGTAGCGCGAAAAACTACAAAAATTAAAACCATAGATTTGTTTCACCAACTGTCTTCAGCTCACATCTTCCCTAAAGTTTATTTTTCTCATCGAGATGACTCTGAAAAACGTATTGCTTATGGGAAACTTCTATCTTGCCAAAAGACACCCAGAATATCGCTCAAAAATCAAATTAAAGGAGCTTCTTTTGACATTCGTTTTTACGGTGGAAAAGCCTTTGAATCAGACCCAGAAAAAACACACCCGTTTTTAGCATTTAGCAAAGAATATTTTTTTATGCCTCAGCATGAAATAACTCAAAACAATAATGAATTTTTCCACCATTGCTACGATATATCTACTCATGAAACATTTTCTCCAAACTTTACTGGCCTCACTTTGTATGAAGAAAAAAAAACACCCACTCTAGATTTCAAAGTTATAGATTGCTCACACTTTCCTAATAACGAGACTTGGAATAAGCGCATTGACTCATTAATTGAAGATATACAGAATAATATTTTAGAAAAAGCTGTTATAGCCAGACAAAGTATCATTAAACTCGATCGTAAAATAGACCCTTTTATTTTACTTAAAAAGTTACAAGCGCAGTTTTCTCATAGCTCTCTATTTTGTTTTCAATTTAAAAAAGATGCTGCCTTTCTAGGAGCTACACCTGAATGTCTCTATACAAGAAAAGGGCGACATTTAAGAACTGAAGCCATCGCTGGAACCTGCTCTTCACGCGCCAGTACAAATTTACTTTGTAGCGAAAAAGAAGTTAAAGAATTTGGGTATGTTACACGTTTTTTAGCAAAAAAACTCAATGAGCTTTCCTCTTCATTAAACCAGGACAAAAGCAAAGTTGTAGACATAGGTTATTTAAGGCATTTGTATAGTCTTTTTGAGGCCAAACTTTTGCCTGAAATATCAGATGATGAAATAATATCTAAACTCTTTCCCTCTCCAGCGCTTTGTGGTACTCCAACTCAAACTGCTTTTGAAAAGATTAAACAGCTCGAAGATTTTAATCGACATTGGTATGCCTCTCCTGTGGGTTGGATTTCAGAAAACCAAGCGCAATTAATCATAGCAATAAGATCTTGTCTAATATCAGCTCAAACCGTAAATTTGTTCGTTGGAAATGGCATCGTAAAAGACTCTGACCCTCAAAAAGAGTGGAATGAACTTAATGTTAAATTAAAACCCTTTTTCACACTTTTTAATCATGAAAGTACACAACTTTAAAGCGCACGTTATTATTGAAGAACTCATTCGTTTAGGAGTTGATTATTTTTGTATTGCTCCAGGTTCACGCTCAACGCCCCTCACATATGAAGTTGCTATAAAGAAGGAACTTAATGATCTTATTCATTATGATGAAAGAGGCCTTGCTTTTCATGCTTTAGGCTATGCCAAGGCAACTAATAAACCTGCTGTAATTGTGATTACTTCAGGCTCTAGCCTTGCAAATGTTTTTCCTGCTGTAATCGAAGCTCACTATAGCAGTGTGCCACTCATTATTTTATCCGGAGACAGACCCCACGAACTCATTGATTGTGGCTCGAATCAAGCTATCGATCAAGTCAAGTTTTTTCAGAAATATGTAGAATGGCAATCTGACTTGCCACTTTGTGATAACAAGCTTCCCATTGCCTCGATTTGCTCAACTGTCGACTTTGCATATTCAAAGGCAAATCTTGGCCCAGTTCACCTTAACTGTCACTTTAGAGAACCCTTTTTACAAGATGAGGACGTCTTAGATGAAAAGGAGTATCAAAGCTGGAAGTCTAAAACAGTCCCTTATTGCAACTATTCTAAATCACACCTTACATCAAAGCTTTGCACCCCTCCTGACTTACCTGAAAAAGGCGCAATTATTTTAGGTAAAGAAGTAGAAGAAGATGATCTTTTGCCTATCATTGAGCTTTCCAAAAAGCTTGAGTACCCAATTTTTTCTGATATTTTGGCAGCAAAATCACCAAAATTAACAGGACTAACAATTGAAAATTACGAAACTATTATCAAAAGCAACTCAGAGATTTCCTTTGATTGTATTTTACAATTTGGTCACGCTTATTTGTCAAAAGCTCTTCTTCAACGTCTTAAAAATAGCCCTCCATTAGAATACCACTTAATTTCAAAGACCCTTAGAAGATCTGATCCTAATCATCTATCGAGCACAACTCATATTATGAGTAGCCAAGATTTCTGCGGCTGCTTTTCTCAATTAAAAGCATCATCAACATGGATAGATTTTTGGAAAAGCTCAGATCATAAGATTTCAAAATTTTTAAATTCATATTTTGAGAATTCAAAATCTTTAACCGAACCCTCAACGCTCAAAACTGTTTTTGCAAATGCAAAAGAAAATGACATTTTTTATATTGCTTCAAGTATGCCCATTCGAGATGCATTGACCTTTGGAGCATCCCCAATGCCAATTAAGATTTTTTGCAATCGTGGTGCGAGCGGGACAGATGGAAACCTTGCGACTGCTTTTGGTGTTTCTCAAGGAGCCGACAAACCCGTAACAATTGTTATAGGTGACGTAGCATTTCTCTATGACTTAAATTCTTTAGCTATGATTGAAGAAATAAAGCACCCCCCAACTATTGTAGTTATTAACAACTCAGGTTGCGGTGTATTTTCTTTTCTCCCTATTTCTAATCAAAAAGAAATTTTCAAACGCTACTTTCAGGCAGAGCATCCATTTGTATTTAAAGGCGCAGCCGAGCAGTTTAACTTAGAGTATTCTAACCCACAAACCAATGAAGAACTACAAGAGGCGCTTACAAATAGAAATTCTAAAGGATCTCTAATAGAAATAACGACAATGGCTACAGAAAATTTTACGCTACACAAAACTATTGAAAGTGAAGTCCAAAATGCTTTGGCATAGATTTTGGGGAGAGCCCAAAAATCCGACTTTAATATTTTTTCATGGTTTTATGGGAACGCACGGTGACTTCAAGCCCATCATCAAAAATCTACAAAAAGATTATTTTTGCATTGCCTTGGATTTACCTGGGCATGGCTTTTCTAAAAGTTTTCTACCATCTACAGCATGTGAATTTGACAAACTCATCCTTGAGACCATTGAGCCTTACACGCATAACGACTATACACTCATAGGTTATTCAATGGGCGGGCGCATTGCATTAAAACTATTAAAGAATCTAAAACCTAATGCTTTAGCATTAATTTCAGCTAAAATATTTCCCTTAACAATCCAAGAGCAAAAAAAACGTTCTGAAAAAGATCACATACAATCTCTCGAGATGCAAGATTTGCCCTTTTTAAATTTTTTAACAAACTGGTACAATCTTCCGTTATTTAAAACATTAGACAAAAAACAGAAGTTACTTCGTCAAATGATTGAAGAAAGACAACAACAATCTCCTCAAGCATTGTCACACATTTTAAAGCTCGTCTCTCCAGCTAGTTATTCTGTTAACAGGCAGGTTCTACATGAACTTCAATGCCCTTTGCTCTATTGTGCTGGAATTGAAGATGAAAAATATTATCGGCAAATTCAAGAGATCAAAGATCAAAAAAAAGATCTGTGGCTTGCAGCTTTTTCGGGAGCCTCGCATGCTCTACACTTAGAGCGCGCCAATGATTTTGCCCAAACCCTTAAACAATTTAACAGGTATTATTATGATAGATTGGAAACAACCTCACCTTTTTGAAGATATCCTTTATCAAACACATCAAGGGATTGCAAAAATTACAATTAACAGACCTCATGTCCACAATGCGTTTCGCCCTAAAACTGTAGACGAAATGTCACAAGCTTTAACTCATGCTCGTAACGATTCATCTGTAGGTGTTGTTATCTTGTGTGGTGCAGGTAGCAGAGCCTTTTGCTCGGGTGGGGATCAAAAAATTCGTGGGCATGCTGGCTACAGTGACCATGAAGATGGAGCAGAACGCCTTAATGTTTTAGATTTTCAAAGACAAATGCGCACAATGCCTAAACCTATTATAGCAATGGTTGCAGGATATGCAATTGGTGGCGGGCATATTCTCCACCTTATTGCAGATCTCACAATCGCAGCAGACAATGCTGTTTTTGGACAAACAGGCCCAAAAGTTGGATCATTTGATGGAGGCCTTGGAGCTTCCTATATGGCTAGAATAATTGGCCAAAAGAAAGCTCGTGAAATGTGGTTTTTATGCAGGCAATACAATGCTCAAGAAGCTCTCGATATGGGACTTGTCAATACCGTCGTACCTCTTGAGGACTTAGAAACAGAAACCATTAAATGGTGCAAAGAAATTCTCCAACACTCTCCAATTGCTCTAAGATGTTTAAAAGCTGGCCTAAATGCGGATTGCGATGGACAAATTGGTTTGCAAGAACTTGCCGGAAATGCAACTATGCTTTTTTACATGACAGAAGAAGGGCAAGAAGGTCGCAACGCCTTTGTTGAAAAAAGGCAGCCTGATTTCAGCTCTTTTCAAAGACAACCTTAAACATTGAGGACGTTAACATGAAAACAAAACCAATAGCATTAAACCCATGGTTAATCGCAACGCGCCCAAAAACGTTAACAGCTGGGCTCTCTCCTGTTGTTTTAGGGATGAGCTTTGCCCTTAGTGAAGGTTTTTTTAATTTTAGAATTTTAATAATGATTCTTATTGCAACTGTCGCTTTGCAAATTGCAACAAATCTAACAAACGATTACTTTGATTTCATAAAGGGAATTGATGACAAAGACCGTGTTGGCTTTACCAAAGTTTTAGTTGAAGGGTTAATATCAGTTCAATCTATGCGTAAAGCTATTTTTGCTGTTTTCGCAGTTGCAGGACTTGCTTCTACCTACCTGATTATCAAGGGAGGTTGGCCAATTGCAATTATTGCAATCACAGCTATTTTATTTGCTGTGCTCTACACTGCTGGACCATTTCCATTAGGACACATTGGTTTAGCAGACCCTGTTGAATTTATTTATTTTGGCCCAATTGCAGTTAGCGGAACTTATTATTTACTGGCCCATTCATTACCTCTATATGTCATGATAGGCGGTTGCATACCTGGCTTTTTATCCCTTGCAATACTTACTGTTGACAATCTTCGTGATTATGAAACAGATAAAGCAAAAGGCAAAAAATCTCTTTGCGTTCGCTTTGGTAAAAAATTTGCTCAATTTGAATATTATCTTTGTGTGCTCTGTGGCTTTTTAACTCCCATAGTTTTAGTCGCCATTACAAGGAAACATTTTCTTTCTTTAAGTTGCTTTATTATGCTCCCATTGTATAAAACCTGTCTAGACGCTGTAAGAGACAACCACAGTGCAGATGACCTTAACAAAGCGCTCAAGCAAACAGCAGCGAGTCTGCTTTTGTTTACGCTTATTTTTTCAACAGGATGGCTTTTGTGAAGATCCAAAATCTTCAACTCTACTCATATCATTTAAAATTAAAACAACCTCTATCGTTGAAAGGATCCCTTTTAGATCATAGAGAGGGGTTGATTTTAAAAGTTACTTGTGAGCACGGACAATCGATTCAAACAGATATCGCACCCCTTTTAAATTTTCACACTGAATCTATTTCAAGCATTTTAAAAATTTTTCCACAAATCAAAAAAGCTCTTACTAAAAGCTTTTGGTCTTTAAAGCTTCTTTTAAATTCAGAGAACCTTTTATCCCAAAATCTATCATACAAAAAATATCCCTCACTGTATTTTGCGATTGAATTTGCGCTTCTATGCCATTTAATGCCAAAATTAGATCACTTCCAAGATATTAAAATTAACGCGCTTCTATCTGGAGCTGACAGTGAGCTAGAATTGAAAGCTCCTCTTATTAGAGATTATGAATCAGTGAAACTCAAGGCAGGGCCTAGAAATGCTTATGAGCTTTTATCACTCATTGAAAAAATTCAACCCCACCTTAGGCCTCAACAAAAGCTACGCATTGACTTTAACAGATCATGGAAGCTTACAGAGCTTCTCGAATTTTGTAAGTATTTCCCAATTGAGCTTTGTGAATACCTTGAAGAACCTTTAGAAAATCCACTTGAGCTTTTACATTTCTCAAGCCACTGCGCTCATCCTATTGCATTTGATGAATCACTGCTCGACACTTCACTTGAATTTTTACTTACAATTCCCACCAAGCGTGCATTTATTATAAAGCCGACTCTTATCGGATCGCTCCAAAAAGTCAACTACTTATATTCTAAGGCAAGGCTACACAACCTTCAATTCATATTAACCAGTGCATTTGAAAGCGGCATTGGACACTTAATGGTTGCTCAACTTGCACACTACCTAGCCATTGAAGACCCTATTGGTTTAGACACCTATCAATGGCTAGAAAATGATGTCTTAACAAAGCCCCTAGAGTTTAACAAAGGCAAGCTCGATTTAAAAGAGCAGCATATCTTAAACCCCTACATCAACTGGAAAGCTCTTACTTCTTGCTATGAAAATGCTTAAATGCCAACTCTACAATAATGCTCTAAACTACCCCAACCAAAGTTTTATTGCAGGAGCTCAGACTTTCACATATTTAGAGTTTGAAACCTACACACAACAAATTCAAGCGCAACTTAGCGTCTATAGTCCTGGCCAAGTCATTGCTTCATCTTGCAAAAACCCTTCATTTTTTATAGCGCTTTTGATTGCAGCTATGCGACAAAAACTAATTGTTTTTCCAATAAACTTTCGCTTACCTCCAGAAGAAATCGACAAAAGAGTTCTAGAAGTTAATGCAGTAGGTATATTTGAGAAAGCTATTGCACTTGATGCGATGTTCAAACCAAGCTTTGAAGTAGCACCTACATACTCTCAAAGAGCTCCTGCAACTTATTTAATGACCTCAGGCAGCAGCCAATCTCCAAAAATATGTGTTCACTCCATAGAAAATCATTATTGCAATGCTAGAGCTTCTAATGAAGTTTTAAACTTTTCACAGGGCGATGGATGGCTGCTTTCTCTTCCACTTTTTCATGTTAGCGGCATCAGCTTAATTTTCCGCTCTTTACTTGCAAAAGCAACACTTATTCTACCTTCTAACGACACCTCACATGATCTTTTAACACAAAAAATAACTCACCTATCTTGCGTCAATGCGCAACTGCAAAAACTTCTAGACAACCCCAAGCTTTTAAAGCCCCTTAAAGTTATTTTGTTGGGAGGAAGTGCTCCTTCTTTAGAGTTAGTAAATAAATCAAAAGACTTAGGCCTTGCTCTGCACGTAACCTATGGGTTAACAGAGATGGCTTCACAAGTGGCAACTTCTGAGCAAAGAGGCCTAGAACTACAAATATTAAATTGTGCAAATGTTCAAATTGATTTTAACAGTCAAATTCTTGTAAGAGGGCCTGCTCTTTTTCTAGGATATTTATTTGATGGAAAAGTTTTGTCCTCTACAAATAAGGATGGCTGGTTTGAGACAGGTGATATAGGAGAGCTAAACACAAAATACCTAAGTGTAATAGGTAGACGAGACAATCTTTTCATCAGCGGCGGTGAAAATATTCAACCCGAAGAAATAGAGGCTCTCCTTCAAGAATACCCAGATATAACTGAAGCTATTGTGGTGGCAAAACCTCATCCTAAATTTGGACACATTCCAGCAGCATTTATAAAAGCAAAAGAAAATTTCAATGCAGGTAGCCTAAAAAAATTTTTGGAAAGCAAACTGCCCAAGTATAAAATTCCTAAACTTTACCTTCCTTTAAACTACAAAACTTTAAAACCTTGCAGAAAACTTCTTAAAAAGTTAGTTGAAAGCTAAATATTTTCAACTCATTGATTTTCAAAATAATCAGAAAATTGTTAGAATGATTCCTTATTAGGAAAACACCGTAGCATAAAATTTTAAAATGACAACTTATAGTAATGATTTAAGCCCGAGATCTCAAAATCTTTTAAGCATGCAATGGTTAAAAAATCCTAGAGATAAGGATCCTGCAGAGGTTAGTGTTACATATGATGGTAACAGTAGTTTTGAAATTAAATGCACAAGTGGGCATAAAACATTTAAAATCAATCTTCAACGAAATCCCACATCGAGAACCGATCTAGATAGAATCTATGCCCAGTTCGAAGGTTCAATGGAGATCAGCGCCGGACCACTGTTTGCAGAAGAAAATGTCCGTGTAAGAGAAGGTGAGACTTCGTTTCAGCTCAAAATATTTACAGTAGGCAGATCGTCTGATGAACCTATGGTTTTATTCTTTGAAAAAGACTCTTAAATAGAATTATTAGAATATTTTTTTAGTAATTCTCTAAAATTGCTAGGTATAACCTTCTTCTCAAGTTTAGAACCGCCAATTGTCGCATGTACAACTTTTGCTTGGGCCACTTCATTTTGAGCGACCAAAAGCTTGTAACACATTGTAAAAGAACTTTCCCCTACTTCACCAACTGTAAGCTCAATATCTACTTCATCATCTAGAAAAATCAAACCCTTATAGTCTGCCTCAGCATGCACAACAGGAAAAACAAAATCCCTTTTTTCAAGCCTGTCTTTGATGCCAAATCCAAAATCTCTTAAAAATCCAGCAAAGGCATCATGAATAAAATAAAATAGCTGCCCGTAGAATATGATTTTTGCTCCATCTAAGTGATAGAGCTCAATGCGTTTTTTGTAGGTATAGACTTGATTCATGGTATGGATGTTAATAACTATATTATTAAAAAAAAAGTAAAACTACTGTGCAGTATCTTCTTTTGGAATCACAGATTGCATGGTGAGCCCTTGAACAAGAACTGAAAAGGCCATTACAATATAGGTTGTCGTCAAAATAATTTCTCTATAGGGATTTGGTGGAATAGAGAGAGCCATGGCAACTGAAAGTCCCCCGCGTAAACCTCCCCATGTAAGCATTAAGACAACCTTATCTACAAAACCTCGAAAAAAGGAGAAACAGCGAATCGGCACCCAAACGCTTAAAAAGCGTGCAAAAAGAACAACAGCAATGGCAATGAGACCTACAAAAACATTGTTCCAAGTAAAAGATAAAAGAAGAACTTCAAGCCCAATCAATACAAATAAAATTGAATTTAAAACTTCATCAATAATTTCCCAAAAAGTATCTAGATATTTCCTTGACTCTTCATCTAGTGCTTTTAAACGTCCGTGGTTACCTACAAGAATACCTGCCATAACCATAGCAATGGGGCCAGACGTTTCAAGGGCAAGTGCTAGAGCATACCCTCCAGTGACAACCGCTAAGGTTATGAGAACCTGCACATAATAATCTTTGACGGTATTGAGTAAAAAATAGGCAAACCACCCTAAAATGAAACCAAGTACAAGCCCTCCAAATGCTTCTCTAATAAAAAGTAATAGCACCTGAGTTGGAGCAAAATCAGCAGTTGTTATGACTTGCATTATGGTGATAAAGATCACAATGCCTACTCCATCATTAAAAAGAGATTCTCCAGCTATTTTGATTTGAAGAGGTTGAGGGGCTTTAGCATTTTTTAACATAGCTAAAACAGCGATGGGATCTGTTGGAGAAATTAGGGCTCCAAATAAAAAACAGTAAATCCAGGGCAGTTCGAAACCAAAAAGGCGAAAAACAAAGTAAATCAAAAAACCAACGATAGCTGTTGAGGCGATAGTTCCTAATAAAGCTAAGGTTACAACAACCCATTTTTCTTTACGAAGATCTGTAAGGTTAATATGTAATGAACCTGCAAAAAGCAGAAAGCTAAGCAATCCATTGATTAAAACCTTACTAAAATCTAAATTACCAATAAGTTTAGAGGCTGGAGCTTGAACATCAAAACCTACTAAGTGTAGAAAAATCAAAAATGCAGAAAAAAGAATTGAAATTGCCATCAACCCAATAGTTGTTGGCAATTTGATAAATTTATAGTTGATGTAGCTGAATAAACCTGTAATTGTAATTACAATGGCAATAAGGTTGAATAAAGTCATAACTTTTGTAATTGTTTAAAATTACATCTATAACTTTTGAAGATTTTATAAGCAAATACATGGTGCTATAAAAAATACGAAACTAACTTTAGACTAAAGCAAGTGGAGACACAGGCTTTAAAACTGTTCCTACAAGATCATACTCTAAAGCTTCTGTAATTTTGACTTTGTACTTCTTACCAAAAGCATCCACTTTATCATGTTGGTTTAGAATGACCATGCCATCAATTTCAGGGCTTTGTCCAAAAAATCGACCTCTCATTAAAAGCTCTGACTCTGGGTGATAACCTTCAACAAAAACATCCAAAGTTTTACCAACCCATTTTTGGTTTTGCTCTTTTGAAACTTTATTTAGAATTTGCATTAGGCGATCATAACGAGCCTCTTTAACATCTTCTGGTATTTGTTCATCCATTGAGTAAGCATAGGCTCCTTTTTCCTTAGAGAACTGAAACACACCAACGTTATCTAAGGGATATTTTTGAACAAAATCACAAAGTTCTTCAAACTCTTCATCTGTCTCTGAAGGAAAACCCACCATTAAGCTTGTGCGCACAACAACTTCAGGTATTTTCTCTTTAAGAGTTTTAATAATGTGAATAATTTCAGAACGAGAAGTTTTTCTGCGCATTTTTTTCAAAATGCGATCGTTAATATGCTGCAAAGGCATGTCTAGATATGGGAGAAGCCTCTCATCACTTTTTATCAAGTCAATGAGCTCATCATCAATTTCATCGGGATAGATATATAAAAGACGGATCCAGTGATCACCCTCTACTTTTAAAAGTTCTTTAAGAAGAATTTTTAAATTACCATCAGCATGCCCCTGGTCTTTTCCAAAGTCTCCTAAATCTTGAGCAATCAAAATTACTTCTTGTACACCCTGTGAGAGTAGAATTTTAAATTCTTTGACAATTTGATTTATATCTTTACTTTGAAGCGGGCCCTTGATCTTAGGAATAATACAAAAAGAGCATCTCTTGCGACAGCCTTCTGCTATTTTCAAGTATGCATAATTAGGAGGAGTGGTAAGAGTACGAGGCACCTCTCCTTGTTCAATATAGCTTCTAGCAGAGGTAATAAAATCTTGAGGATTTTCTGATTCAATTGCTTTTAAAACACTCTTAACATCGCCTGACCCAATCAAGGCATCAATTGAAGGATATTTTTCTCTAATCTGTTCTTGGTGTTGGCCAACCATGCAACCTGTAGCAATCACCTTAGCCCCTTTTTTACGATAGGCCAAAAACTCTTCGATAACTGAATTGGACTCGTCGCGAGAAGCTTGAAGGAATCCGCATGTATTTACAATTAAGTAATCAGCTTTTTCCAGTTCACCAATAATCTCATAGCCTGCTTTCATCAGCATGCCAATCATCACTTCGCTATCTACTAGATTTCTAGGACAGCCTAAAGATGTAAAATGTATTTTATTTCCACTCATAATGGGAAGTATTTTGCCTTAAATTCATAAAAAATTAAAGGATAAAAAAAAGCTCAAGTCAATTATTATTTTGACTCGAGCTCTATACCTAAGTATTTAACTTAAATAGTCTCTCAATTGAGTAAGTTACAGATAAACTTAAACTTTCTCTTTAATTGTGATAGAAAATAAGCGGCTCATTAGGCTTGAATCACCTAATATTTTAGATAAGCACTTTTCACGGATACTTTTTTCACAATCAACTCGTCTGTTGACATCAGCCATAACATCCTCAACAGAAAGCTTTATCTTACCACAATGAGTAACATCAGTAGTTGTCCCACAGTAGTCTTTTACCAGCATGGCGGCCCGAGTAGGTGATTTTGTAATATATTCAAATGCCTCAACTGGAAAATCTTTAGAGAACAGTTTTTCTAAGCTCTTTGCTCCATGTTGCTTATCAGGAAAGTCCCTTCCTTTACCATTGACGTTATAAAAAAAGAGGTTAGCAAGATTTACAACTCCACAGTCATGTTTGTACGTATATGCAGACCCTCCTGTATCTGTATAAGCAACACAAGTAGTCGCAGGAAATACATTACTTGAAAGACTTAATTTGCCATCTCCCAAAACTATCCCAACAGAGAGTGCTGAAACTGCAGCTGTAAGGCCTAGTCGCAAAGTTCCTTCTGCAAATTGAGTTCCTGCTTGTTTATATTCTTTGCTTCCAACGCTTTTCACTGAACTACCTAAGTAGCCAAGCCCTGTAAAATTTGATAAATTATTCAATGTTCCTAATACAGCTGGCATGTTGCCTCCTTTTAGCTTTTTTGGATGAATGATAACCGATATTATACAATAATAAGTGTTAAGATTCAGTAAAAACAACATGTTCTTTAGAAAAAAATAGTCTAAATAGTGTTATAAAAAATATTTTAAACACTGACAAGCTGCTTGTTTACAGGCAATATGGAGCCCATAATTTTGGAAAAATCTTCTAAAGAAATTGTTTGAGCGGCATCTGAGAGAGCTTTGTCGGGCTCAGGGTGGACTTCTATCATTAACCCATCAGCTCCAGCAGCTATGGCAGCCTTAGACATGGGAGCTACAAGAGATCGAATCCCCGTTCCATGGCTAGGGTCAGCAATGACAGGCAGATGGCTTAAGCTTTTCAAAATAGGAATTGCAGCGATATCTAAAGTATTTCTAGTATAGGGTTCAAAAGTGCGTATACCTCTTTCACATAAGATAACCCGCTCATTTCCACCGCTGAGAATGTATTCAGCCGACATTAGAAATTCTTGGTACGTGGCAGAAAGCCCCCTTTTAAGCAGTATAGGCTTTGAAGTCTTACCTAGTTTTTTAAGTAGACTAAAGTTTTGCATATTGCGCGCACCAACCTGCAAAATATCAACATACTCTTCAATTAAAGGTAAATCTTCAGCATCCATAATTTCAGATACAGTTAGAAGCTTGTATTGAGCCGCTGCCTTTTGCATGAGTTTGAGCCCTTCTTTACCCAACCCTTGAAATGAATAGGGTGACGATCGAGGTTTAAAAGCTCCTCCGCGCAAAATTTTGGCTCCAGCTGAAGACACCGCCTCTGCAATGTTAAAAATTTGTTCTTCCCCCTCTATTGAACAAGGGCCGGCCATAACACTAAAATGTCCTTGCCCAAAAGTGACATCTTCAATTTGAAAAGTTTTTGATTTTTCGCGCAGTTCTTTACCTGCGAGTTTAAACGATTGTTTAAAAGAGCTAACGTTCTCTACATAGGGCAAATTTTTAAATTGGTTTATATCGACTTTAGAATCAGAGCCACTAATAATAGCAATATCAGTCCTCTCATCAGTTTTATGAATGCTATAGTTAAATCCCATCCATTCTAATTTGTCTGCAAGTGCACCGAGCTGTTTAGGATCAATATCTTTTGCAAGTTCTAAAATCATAGTTTTCCTTTTTAAAGTTTTATGCTGCTTACTTTATTTCAATTTGATCATGCAAAAAAAAGCAGATGGTTCAAAGTAAACACTCCCTCATATTTTGGAAAGCACTTATTCGTGTGATTGAGCAATAAATTCTCTTATCTTTGTAGCATCCTTCTTAACATTGCTCGAGTTGCACACACCCGATGCAACATCTACACCATTGGGTTTTATTATTTTAATGGCTTCTTGTACGTTACTAGGAGTGAGCCCCCCTGCAAGCAAAAAAGCTCCTTGTTCTATGCGTTTAAACTGGTTCCAGTCAAAAGATTGACCCGAGCCAAATGTTGCACAATCATAAATTAAAAAATCTCTTTTATCTAAAGTATAGGTAAGAGGCTCATAACTTCCATCGAAGTTAACCTCTACAACTAAAAGCTTTCTAAATTTTTCTAAAGGCTCTAGCTCCTTTTTAGATGCAGGGGCAACAACTTGCACCCATTCAAGCTCTAAGTCTTTAGCTTTTTTTGCAACTTGCATCAAATCATCCTCCAAAAAAACACCTACGACGTGAATAGGATGATTTTGAAGCTCTTGAATTAAACTGATTGCTCTTTCATCGTCAAGATACCTTTTAGTGTCCCTATGAAAAATAATGCCTATAAAATCTGCGCCCGCTCCCACAGCTGCTTTAGCATCTTCTAAATTGGTAATCCCACAAATTTTAACCAACATCTATATGTTCCCTATTTCTGAAATAATCCCTCTAGGATCTTTAGCATTGACTAGCATTTCTCCAATCAAGACACCATCATAGCCACATTCGTGCATGGCTCGAGCATGCTCAACATTCAAGATGCCTGACTCTGCAATTTTAATAATACCTTTTGGAATTTTTGGCGCTAAATTTTTAGCGATATCTAAATTTACTTCTCGAGTTTTTAAATCCCTGCTACAAACTCCAATAATTGAAGCTTTTTCCTCAAGAGCTCTGTTGAGTTCTTCCTCATTATGAACTTCAACAAGTGCATCGACTCCAATATATTCAGCAATATCTAGAAACTCTCTAAGACGATCTTTCACCACTGCAACAATCAACAAGACTGCTGATGCTCCTGCTTTTTTGCTTTGGGCTATTTGATAAGGATCAATAATAAAATCTTTACTCAAAATTGGGCATGGGTGAAGAGTTGTAAACCCCTGTGATATATGCATAAGATCGTGCATGCTGCCACCAAAATAATCTTCATCCGTTAAAACAGAAATGGCTGCTGCGCCAGCTTTACTGTACAGGTGTGAGAGCTTCACTAGATGATCTATTGATGAAGCCTTTCTTTTTAAAAGGTCTTCTCGTTTAATCTCTGCAATTACTGATAAGCCTGCAACTTTAAGAGCATCCCGAAAGTGGTGTCTATTAGGCTTACGGCGGCTTAAAATTTTTTCTAAAGGTTTTGCCTCATCCATTTTTTCAATTTCGATGAGGATATCAACTTTTTTTTGCTTATTGGCAACGATCTCATTTAGCTCATTATTCATCATATGTCCTCGAGGTGTTTTACCTTTTTAGTATAGTTTACCAAGCTCTACTACTTTCGTGCATTTTTTTGTTTATATTTTTTATAGATTTGCTTAAGCAATTCTCAAATAATATGTGCAAACTTCAAAAAATTCGAAATAAGTTCTTCACCTTGTTCTGAAAGTATTGACTCGGGATGAAATTGCACACCCCACATTGGGTAATGGAGATGTCTTAAAGCCATAATTAGATCGTCTTTAGAAAGTGCCTCTACAATTAATTCTTTAGGTAATTTTTTTGAGTCTACTACGAGTGAATGATAGCGAGCTGCATTGAAAGGCAGTTTTATTTTTTCAAAAATTCCTTGCCTCCTATGAAAGATCAAAGCCGATTTTCCATGCACACATTTTGTAGCTCTGATAACTGTTCCGCCATAAGCATAAGCCATTGCTTGCATGCCTAAGCAAACCCCCAAGATAGGAGTTGTTGGACCAAGTTTTTTTATAAGATCTACACAGATTCCAGCATTTTCTGGTGTCCCAGGCCCAGGAGAGATTACAATAGCCTTGGGGTTCATTTTTGCAATTTGATCAACACTTTCATGATCATTTCTAATGACTTTAATGTTTGAATAAATTCTAGCTAACAGCTGATAAAGGTTATAGGTAAAGCTGTCGTAGTTATCAATTAAGACAATCATAAATCCCCTCGATCAGCTTTGTTAATAGCCTCAAGTATAGTTTTTGCTTTTATGGCAGTTTCCAAAACCTTTTCCTCAGGTTTTGAATCACAGACAATTCCAGCGCCCACTCGCACACTTGCCATACCATCTTTAATGAGTGCCATACCAACAGCAATGCAGCTGTCTAAATTCCCAAGGTTATCCATGTAACAAATATTCCCACCGTAAATTCCTCTACGAGAACTTTCTATTTCATCAATAATTTCCATAGCCCTAATTTTGTGGGCACCGGCAAAAGCGGCAGAAGGCATAAAAGCTTTCATTACATCCAGTGCATCGCATTCAGGTTTAATGCGCCCCGTTACTCGAGAGGTTATATACATTACAAGTGAGAGCCTTTGAATTGACTTAAAGTCTTTTACATTGACACTTTCAAGCGCACAAATTGAGGCCATATCATTTCTTGCGAGATCAAGAAGCATCACATGCTTAGCAATTTCTTTTTCATTCGATAAAAGCTGTTTCTCAAAAAAATGGTCCTCTTGACCCACACCTCTGGGAACAATACCTGTAATTGGCAGGGCCTCGACTTTTCCATTTTTCAATGATGCAAAATGCTCTTGAGAAGAGCCTGTTATCACGTAATCTTCATTATCCAAATAAAACATGAAAGGTGAAGGATTCTTTCTCCTAAGTACACGAAAGACATCCAGTGGATCTGACTTAAACTCTCTATAGAATGTGCGCGAAGCAGCTAATTGAAAAATGTCTCCTGAAAAAATATACTCTTGGCTTTTTTTAACCATTTTTTGGTAGCTCTCATCATCACAGTCAGTGTTAAAGTCTGCATTTAATGACGGCTTGCTTTCCAAATCAATTAATGTTTGCTCAGAATATGAAAATATATCGTTTAATAATTCTTTTAAATGTGACACCCCTTTTTGATATTGATTTTCTTCACAACCTTTTCTATCAGGAATATTAATCAAAGTCATTCGCTCGAAGAGATGATCAAAGACAATGATTGTTTCGTAAAACCCAAAGTATATATCTGGCAGCTGATCTGGGTCTTCATGTCTAGAAGGAATTTTTTCATATAACCTCACAGCATCATACCCCATAAAACCTACAGCCCCTCCTGCAAGTGGAGGTAAATCAAAATTTTGGATGATCCTGTTTTGTTGCATGATTTTTCGTATCACCGATTTAAAATCTGAATCTACAAGTTGCTTTTTATGCTTGTGTATAAGATGAGTTTTATCCCCTTTTACTTCGACGCTTATTTTAGGGTTAAATCCAACAAATGAATAGCGTCCAATATCTTGAACGCATTCTCCAGATTCCAATATAAAGCCTTTTTTATACTTATGTCTCAGGGCATAAAAAACTCGGATAGGACTTACGAGATCTGATGACAATTCTATATAAACCGGTACCTTCAAAGGTTGATCGCATAGACTTTTGTACTCATCCAAAGACAATACCTTCATAATTGAGCACACCTATTCATCAATAGAGCATCGGCTAAAACAAGAGCAGTCATTGCTTCTACAATAGGAACGGCCCGAATAGCAACACATGGGTCATGGCGAGATCCTTTGGGCAAAGAAAAGCTTTTACTCTCTCCTTTTAAATTGACAGTCTTTTGAGGTTTCATGATGCTCGATGTCGGTTTGAAAGCAACCCTAAAGATAAGCGGCATCCCGGTCGATATTCCACCAAGAGTGCCTCCTGCATGGTTGGTTGCTGATTTAATTTTTCTACCTCTCATAATAAAAGCATCGTTGTGCTCAGAGCCTTTCATCCTAGCTGCATTGAAGCCCTCTCCAAACTCTATTCCACGAGTTGCTGGAAGAGTCATCATCGCTTTAGCAAGGTTTGCTTCTAGCTTTTCATATATTGGGTCTCCTAAACCCACTGGCAATGAATCTACTTTAGTCTCAATAATAGCACCAAGAGAGTCCCCATCTTTTTTGGCTTTCAAGATTTGGCCCATCATAAGTTTTGATTGTTTAAAGTCTGGGCAATATATTGGGCTTGTGCTTATTTTTTTTTGGAGAGTTTTAAAAGTTGCGTTGGGCGTTTGTGCATCTATGTTTCCGATAGAATGGATGTAGGCCAGTGGATTAATTTTGTGATGCTTTAGAAACTTTTTTGCAACAGCACCTGCTGCGACTCTAGCAGCTGTTTCTCTTGCAGAGGCTCTTCCGCCCCCTCTATAATCAAAAATGCCATATTTTTTTATGTAGCTAAAGTTAGCATGGCCTGGGCGAAGCAAGTTTTTAATAGGCTCATATTTGCTAGAGTCTGCATCTTTATTAAAGATTACAATAGCAATTGGCGCTCCTGTTGTCTTCCCTTGAAAAATTCCAGAGAGGATTTGCGCTTTGTCTTTTTCTTTTCTCGGTGAAGTAAAAGGAGTTTTACCAGGAGCTCTTTTATCCAGTTCCTTTTGAATGTCTTCTACCTCAAGAGGAAGAAGCGCTGGACATCCATCAATGACAACTCCGATGGCAGCCCCATGAGACTCTCCAAACGTTGTTATTCTAAAGATATTACCAAAGCTATTTTGCGCCATAAAAGAGGGCCGAGGTTATAAAAATTAATTTTTTATAACGTAATTGCGAATTTTGTGTAAGAGAGAATAAATTAAGACTCACTAACCTAGATATAATCTTTTTATTCCATGAAAACCAATTTGAAGAAGTAACCTAGGCTCTTTTACTAAGTTTTGCAATATAAACCTCAACCATAAAACCCAATTAGGTTCCTTGCATAGGAAGCTTCTAAAAGCACCCTCAATTTGCAAGATGCCTCTTCATTCTTGTTTTACAATACATGCCCAGTTTTCGAGATATTCATTTTAATTTAAGATCAACTATCTAAATACAAGAGGCTTAAAAAAAATTGCAACTTTTATAGTATTTTATCAGCGATCTTTGTAGAAGGAGCTTTAGAGACGTTATTTTAATAGGATAAGGAGTAAATCAATGGAGACCACGCAATCTGGTGATCTTTTTGACAAATGCCATAACCAAGAAGGCATGTTTTTAGATGTTCGATCTGACAATAATTACTATGTACAACCTATATTAGAAGGGCCACTTGGTACACGCATGCTCTTCAACAATAAGCCTATGATTGTTTGGTCTATTAATGACTATTTAGGACTATCAGAACACCCTAAGCCAAGAAAGGTTGCTCATGAAATACTCGAAAAGTATGGAACCTCTTATCCAATGGGAGCAAGGTTGATGAGTGGACTTACAAAGTACCATGAAAACTTTGAAGCAAAACTTGCTGATTTTTGCAATAAAGAGTCTTCTATTCTATTTAATTATGGATACTTAGGAGTTATGGGTACAATAACGAGCTTAGTGGGTAAAAATGACACGGTTATCATTGACCATGACGCCCATGCCTGCATTGTTGATGGTGCGAAACTAGCAGCAAACAAGCGCAGCCAATTTAGAGTCTTCAAGCACAACAATATGGAACACCTTGAGCAAATATTGAAATCTACTCGTGCACGCTCAAACGGAGGAATTCTAATTGTTACTGATGGTGTCTATGGGATGAGCGGAGAACTCGCTCCCCTTCCTGAAATATGCGCTTTAAAAGAGAAATACAACGCCAGATTACTGGTCGACGATGCCCACGGAATAGGCATAATGGGTAAAACGGGCCGAGGAGTGGGTGAACACTTTGGGCTTCAAGATAAAGTAGACTTATATTTTTCTACATTTGCAAAATGTTTTGCAGGAATTGGTGGCTTTGTTGCAGGAGACTCTGCAGTTATTGAGCACATTAAATGGAATGCACGCCCAGTCATCTTTGCAAAAAATTTACCCTTAATATATACAGAAACAATGTCAACAACTCTCGACGTTATGCTCCAAGAGCCTGAACGCAGGGATAAGCTTTGGACAATTGCAAAACAATTACAAAAACGCCTTGTAGAAGAAGGTTTTGATATTGGCAGCACGGGATCACCGATCACACCTGTCCATATGCTTACTGGAGACCTAGATAAAACGAAAGAGTTTATCAAAACGATGAGAGAAGATCACAACATCTTCTGCTCCGGGGTAATGTACCCTGTAGTGCCTCCAGGGGTTTTACTACTTAGGCTTGTTCCAACATGCAAGCACACTATGGAAGAAGTAGAACAAACTGTTGAGGCTCTAATTGCAACAAGAAAGAAGGTATTAAAACTATAAAAGGAGCCCCATGGTATATTCAGCTATTGATCATTTAAAGTGCAGTAAATGTGAAAAAAAATACTCTGCAAATAACCTGATTAATATCTGTGACTGCGGCTCTCCATTATTCGTTTGTTACAATTTAGATCTTGTTAAAGAATCAACAAGTCCACAAGAAATCTCTAAAAGAGATGTCAATATGTGGCGCTACCATGAGCTTTTACCTGTAAAAGATCCAAAAAATGTTGTCTCAATTGGAGAAGGGTTTTCTCCATTACTATCCTTAGATAACCTTAAGAAGGATCTAGGGCTGAACAATCTTCATATGAAATATGAAGGCTCAAATGTCGGTGGGACATTTAAGGCTAGAGGAGCTTCTTGTGGTCTATCTAAAGCAAAAGAGCTTGGCGCTGAAAAAATAGCCATTGCAACAAACGGAAATGCTGGCGAAGCCTGGGCTATGTATGCAGCAAGAGGCTCTATTCCTATTTCAGTAATCATGCCTATTGATGCTCAAGATACAACCAAGATGATCTGTAAAGCTGTTGGCGCTGAAACATTCCTCATTAATGGAATGATTTCAGATGGTGGTAAATACATTGATACATACAAAATTGAGAATAGATGGTTTGACGTTTCTACCTTAAAAGAGCCCTACCGATTAGAAGGTAAAAAGACAATTACCTTTGAAGTTATTGAGCAACTAGGCTGGACTTTCCCTGATGTTATGATCTTCCCAACTGGGGGAGGAATCTCTATTGCTGCAGCATACAAAGCTTGTTGCGAATTAAAAGAGCTCGGCTGGGTGTCAGGACAATTACCGCGTCTAATTGCTGTCCAAGCTGAGGGCTGCGCTCCACTTGAAAAAGCCTTTTTAGCCAAACAAATGACTACTGATTTTTTTGAAGGAGCTCACACTAAAGCAAATGGTCTAAGGGTTCCAAAACCATTTTGTGACTATATGGTTTTAGACGCTATATACAAAACAAAGGGTTGCGCAATCTCGGTTCCTGATGAAGAAATGGTAGAAAGCATTTCGCGCATTGGAGGAAAAGAAGGTTTATTTTTATGCCCTGAAGCTGGCGCTTGCGTCTCAGGAATAGAAAAGCTAAAAAATAACAACTTGATTAGCGCAGATGACAATATTGTTATTTTGGGAAGCGGAAGCGGACTTAAGTATAAAGACATCATTAAAACGAATGATTTGGAAGTGCTTGATGCAGTTAGCAAATAAGTTTGATCAAAAGGTAATTTGGATAACAGGTGCATCAGGAGGGCTTGGTAGAGAGCTTGCTATTGCACTTGCTCAATACAATGTGCGAATTATCCTTTCTTCACGCCAAGAAGATAAGCTAAGAGAAACGCAAAGGCTTGCAAATCTTCCTCCCGAAAGATGCTTGATTCTTCCAATGGACCTTACTTCTATTAAAGAAGAACAAATTAAAATGATTGGAGATCGCATTCTTCTTAAATTTGGAAAATTAGATTTACTTATTCACAATGCTTCGCTTTCACAACGCTCAATGGCTCACCAAACAGTTGATGAAGTCGACCGAAAAATTATGGAAACCAATTTTTTTGGTCCAGTGCGCCTTACCAAATATATTTTACCCACACTACTTAAATCCAGCGATCCAAAAATTATTGTTATAAGTAGTCTTGCAGGTAAATTTGGAGTTCCTTTGCGCTCAACTTATTGTGCTGCTAAACATGCTCTGCATGGTTTTTTCGATGCTATGAAAATGGAATTGCACAAAAAAATAAAAGTTACTTTCTTTGTTTTAGGCGGAGTAAAAACAGAGTCTGCAATGCACGCTCTTAATGCAGACGGTACCATTCACAATCAGCTTGATCTTTGGCATGAGCGTAATATGCCTGCTGATAAGTGTGCTAAAGAAATTATCCAAAAGCTTCATAGCAACCGTGATGAATGGGTTATTGGACGAGTTGAAAAGTTTGGACTTTGGTTAAAGTTGCACTTCCCTACTCTTCACAAGAAAGTTTTATTTAGTTTTTATGCAAAAGATAAAGAAAATCTCGATCAAGAGCCTTCAATAGATTGATTTTCAACATCTGCAACAGCCGTCACTTCTTCCTCTGAATTTTTTTCCTTTACTCCACCTAAAAGATAAGTCACCACATAGGTGTTGGCAACCCAGAAATAGCCAATAGGAACAATAATAATAAAATAGTATTTACCAAGAACCTCCATAAATGGAGCTGGCTCTTTAAGATAAAGAATATTTTGATTTAAGAATCTGTTATAGAAATACATGACGCCGCAATAGGCTAAGAACCCAAAAACAGCTGTATAGCATGACCATCTAGAAATACGCCTGCCTTCAACACGAATAAAATAAATTGACATTACAAGTGGAGCAATATGCTTGATCCAGTAAGCTACCCAAATAACTGGTAGATCTTTGATCATCAACGAATATGGATTTTTTGGCATTAAGCAGATAAAGAAACACCCTATCCAAGTAAAGAAAAAGTAGAGATCAAAAACTTTTTGCTTAAACTTGAACAGCAAAAAAATGTTCATAAAAACAGCAACGTTGCACAGCCAAGCAATCTGAGCTGGTTCTCTAAATATGATGTCATAGACGCAAAGCATCTGAGAAGCTATAAGAGAGCCTCCCAGGATCCAATAGATGCGGACTTTGCGTATTGATAAAACAAGTGTAAGAACTGCATAACCAAGTACAATTGCAACAGGTAGGTAGCCCATTAGATGTTTCTCCTTTTTTTTATGGATTAATCCATTATGAAGGAGAAGTCAAGTAAATTTATGGGCCTCTAGAGGTAAATGGCCCAGTTTTATGCAACAGCACTTTGAATCATAGGGTCAGCCAGCTTGTTGTCTTTTGAACTACTTTTCTTATTTGCCAAACTGTTGAGCCTTTTAGCAAGATCTCTTCAAGTAAATTTTATCTGTTTGATCAAAAACTTTATAAAAGGTGACTATATATCCAAAATAAACTAGAGAGCTAATGCCTTTGCCAGCAACGAAAGTCTTTCAAGAATCTCTTTTTCAGAGAGCTCACTTATATCTAGAATATGATCTGCAAGCCCCTCATATATAGGTAGGCGCTCATTATACATCCTTTCAAAAGTCTCTTCAAAGTTATCTGGGTCTAAAAAACTCGGGATCCTGCCTTTCTTTAAATTTTGCCTCGTAATCTCTTTATCTTGAAATAAATAAACAATTGTCCCCTGAGCCTTTAGCCATCGAGCAGATTCTGGGTTTAAAACTGTGCCGCCGCCGACTGCTAGAACTCGCTCTCTTTGCTCTAGCTGATATAGCACTTCTTTTTCAAGAAGTCTAAATTTTTTATCCCCTATTGCTACCTGAACTTGGTGAACAGCCTTGCGCTTTTGAGTTTGTTTAAAGTAAGCCTCTATAACTAGATGGTCACTATCAACAAAGTCACAGTGAAGTTTATTAGCAAGCTTTTGGCCATAGGTTGTTTTACCGACTCTTTTAAAGCCTATTAAGATAATGCTCATACAACCTCAATCTTAGCACCAAGCTTTTGCATGTCATCAATAAATGTGGGGTAGCTCTTAGAAATACAATCAACGCTAAGAATCTTACTAGGCCCATCAGCATGAAGGGCAGCAATGATCAAAGACATCGCCATGCGATGATCATGATAAGTTTTTAAAGTGCACCCATGAAGTTTTGAGGGTTCTATAACAAGACCATCAGGTTTCTCTGTCATTTTCGCTCCCATTTTTTTTAATTCACAAGCAATAGCGCTAATGCGATCAGACTCCTTTTTACGAGCAATTGCAGCATTAGTTATATGGGTTTCATTTTTTGCAAAGCAGCCTACAACAGATAAAATGGTAATCGCATCTATATAATCATTAATATCAAGTTTATGTCCTTTCAAAAAGCGACCTTGAACACTTAACTTGCGCAACTTTTCATCATAAAAGATTTGAGCACCCATCAACTTAAAGGTATCAAAGATCTTTTTGTCTCCTTGAGGATCTTGCATATCTATATTGTTTAGTACTATTTTAGATTCACTAAGAAGAGCCGCTGCAGCGGGAAATGCTGCAGATGAAAAATCTGCTGCAACAGTATAGTCAAATGCTTTTATAAATCTCTTGCCTGTGACTTTATATCTTTTATATTGATCATTCTCATAGGGAACATTAAGTTTATCAAGCCAGTAGAGCGTAAGATCAATCCAAGGTTTTTCACCCGGATTATTAACAGAAATAGTTGTCTCGCCTTCTAAAAAAGCGCTGAGCATCAACAGACCAGAAACAGGTTGTGAGTCCTGGCCGCAAATCAGTGCAGCTCCTGGCTTACAAGGTCCTTTTATACTAATAGGAGCGCAATCGTTATTTTTCAAAGAAGCAGCATGTGCTCCAAGCTGCTTTAGAGCCTCTAACAAAGGTTTTACCGGCCTGCGCTTCTGTATAGAGTCATCGCCAGTAAGAAGGGTTTCACCTTCTCCTAATGCAGCTAGAGCTCCAATAAATCTAAGAATTTGACCTGAATTTCCAGAGTCAATTTCAAGTTGTGGGCTGTGGAATTTTCCAGCTGTTCCACGAATAAATAAATCATCTCCTTTTTCATCGATCTCTGCACCAAATTGACGACAAGCTGCAATTGCCCCGTGAACATCAGGAGAGTCGAGTCTTTTATAGATACGACTTGTTCCTTGCGCTAGAGATGCAAAAATAATTGCTCGAATAGAATGTGATTTTGATGACGGAATACTGGCTATGCCTGATAATTTAGAGGGATGTACAATAAGGTCTGTCATCAAAACTTTTTTTTCATTTTTTCTTTTGCAGCTGAAGCCTCTAAGCCATGCCAAAGGCGAAATTGCAACGCTGCTTGGTCCACCCAAAAGTCTACACCATTGTAGGCAACACACTTTTTTTCTTTGGCAGATTGTATAAGCTTTGTGTCGTTAAAAACAACATCGAGTACGATTTTACCAGGATAAAGAATATCTGATGGAACTAAAGACTCCGTTTTATCTTTCATCCCTACAGATGTAGTATGAATTAAAATGTCATAGTCATTTTTTTTGATTTTTTTTAGTTCTCCAAAAGATCTCCATTTCGCATGAAACATATTTGCTAAATTTTTAGCTTTTACATCCGTTCTATTCATAAAAGTAACCTTGGCTCCGGCTTGGTTTAAAACAAACCCAAGGCCGTGGGCCGTTCCTCCAGCTCCCACAATTAGAATCTTTTTATTTTTGACATCACCATGCTGCTCTAATAAACTAAGAGAACCAAGCCCATCAGTATTGATTGCAAAGACTTTGTTTTTCTTAAACTGTAGTGAGTTCAAAGATAAAAGATCTTTTTGCATCGAGTCTTTTTGATCTACAAAAGAAGCGATCGTTTCTTTGTGAGGAATGGTTACTGAAAGCCCGTAGAACTTCAATTTTTTAGCCAAAGGTATAAAATCCTTTAACTCTTCTGACTCGAGCTCAAAATTTAGATAAATACTATCAATATCATTTTGTGCAAAAATGGAGTTATAAACTCTTTGCCCAGGGCTTTGTGATAGAGGAGTTCCAATAATACCTAAGACTTTAGTACTTGAACTAAGCTTTGGATATCTATAAAGGTCTACCATTGTATCTAACGCTACTTGTCCACTGGCAAGTGAATCACATTCATTTAAGCAAGCATACGTAATAGGTTGGTTATAAACAGGCGCTAAGACTCGCGAGATATACCCTCTATTTCCCATGCTTATGCCAATAAAATCTTTGTATCTTTTCATTAAAAGAAGCATTTTCATTGCGTCTATTACTGATGTAGAAAAACAAGCAACCTTATACTTCCAGGCTTTAACCTTTTTCATTTGCTTAAGCTTTTTCTCAACATCAATTGAAGCGCCTTTGAATTTATGAAAAGATAAAATGATGCTGGTTTTAGGAGATTTTGATTTAGCGTAGCTCAAAAGATCTTTATCTCTCTCAAACTCTAGATCGAGGTAGGCAGGTTTTAAATCGATGATCTCTTTCAATACTTTGCGTCGATTTGCAACGGTTTGAGCCCCTTTGCCACCCTCTGCTTTAGATCTAAGCGTGAGTAAAATAGGATATGTGCAGATTAACTTTTCTATCTTAGGAATTGAAATATCATCTAAAAAATCTAACCTAAGCTCAACAACATCTGCTTTTTTTAAAATTTTAGGAATATGCTTTCTACAATCTGAAAGGGTATTTTCACCAACTGGAACTATAATCATTTATTTCCTATTTCTTGAATAAATTTAAGTGCATTTCTAACAACATCAATTTCAATGGGCATGCAATATTCACTTGAGCAGTCGTGAACTTTTCCAATTCCTTCTAACATGACAAACCGAGCTGTTTTATCTTTGGATTTTTTATCTAGAATCATTAAATCAATAACTTGATTCACATCAAAGCTTGTTTGCTTAGTAAATGGCAGTAGAAACTCTGTCATTTCATGGAAATCATGCCTTGGAAGTATTTCTAGTTCACAAGACATAAATCCTTCTGCAATCATGCCAATGGCCACAGCCTCACCATGAGACATCTGGTAGTCAAAAAAACGCTCTAAAGCATGACCGACTGTATGCCCAAAATTTAAGATGCGGCGAATTCCGCTTTTTTCTTCAAAGTCTTGCTTTACAACTTCTAGTTTAATTTGGCAGCACCTATGAATCATTTCTTCGAGCTGGCTATCAAGAGGCATGCCGTTTTTGTAATAAGTAATAAGCTGCATAAAAAGCTTCTCATCATAAATAAGAGCTGTTTTGATTAATTCGACAAGGCCTTCTTTTATTTCTTTTTGTGGCAAAGTCTTTAAAAGTCCAAAATCAATAACCACAGATTCAGGCAGATAAAAAGCTCCCACTAAATTCTTGCCATAAGGGGTATTTACCCCTGTCTTTCCTCCAAGAGCCGCGTCAACCATACCTAGTAAAGATGTAGGCACTGATATGAATGGAACTCCCCGACAGTAGGTTGCTGCTATAAAACCAGAGAGATCGGTGGTAACTCCCCCACCTATACCAATAACGGTTGTGTCTCTTCCAAGGCCTTGACTTAGCATTTGATCTTCAATGGCTTCTTTATTGGCCCTACATTTTGAGGCTTCTCCAGGAGTAAATGTAAACAAGTGGGCCTCAACTGAAGATTTTTGAAGTAACCTTAAAAGTTTTTCCCCATAGAGCTCAGCGATATGATGATCGCAAACAATAGTTGCTACTTGAGTTTTACAGGCTTCTACAATTAAGTTTGTGTCGACTAAATCTCGACCCAAAACAATAGAGCTATTTTTGAAATTTATAATTTGTGTATGCATACCTTTGGAAGGTATAACTTACTAATAATTTTTTCAACTATTTTGAACTTGTAAGGCAACTTTTAAATCCAAAAGTCACCTTGTAAGAAATCTTGAAGCTACCAAGTTTTCAAGTTAATCAGCTCGCGAATAACCCCTGTGTCCTTTAACCAAACACAAAGTTAAAGCCCAAAGAAAAGACTACCAAGACCCCAAGAAATCAAAAAGTAGATCATCATAGAGAAGATGTCATTGAAAGCTGTAACAATAGGGCCTGAGGCAATTGCAGGATCAACACCCATTTTAGAGAAGAATAAAGGAGAAAAGACTCCTAGTAGCGTCCCTACCATGCAAGCTCCCATTAAACCTGCGCATACAATGATCCCAATAATTACAGGATTTACAGCAATATGAGATGGAGCAGAAATATCTAAAAGAAAAACAAGGAGCCCTGATAGTACTCCAAAGAAAAGGCCCATACAAAGACCAATAATCAACTCGTGCCTAACCGCCTCTCGAGTTCCTTTATTTGATAAAAGTCCAGTTGCCATACCTCTCACAAGAACCGTGCTACATTGAATGCCAATATTGCCTGACATTCCGGTAATTAAAGGAACAAAAAAGAAGACAAAAGCAAGCAATACCCCTTCATAGCTATCAAAAAATGCCATACAAAAAGCATTTACAAGCCCAGCGATAAGAGTGACCAAAAGCCAAGGAGCTCTTGCAACTAACTTCCTCCATACAGGTTCATACTCACCAATAGATTCGTTAGTCCCCCCCATGTGGGCAATTGTTTCATCTGCAATATCTTCTAGAGCCTCTACTACGTCTTCATAGCAAATAACTCCCATCAGCTTGCTCTCACTATCTAAGACAGGTAGTGCGGGAATTTTATAACGCTCGACAACATCAACAACTTCCTCGCGCTGAGCCTCAGGTCCAACACTATGAGAGATAGAGCGCATAACTTGCTTTAAGGCAAGTGTAGGAGGGTTAATAATTAAGTTGCGATCGGGAACATATCCTTGAAGTTGACCTTTATCATTTTGAACAAATATACGCCGGGTCATTTCTATATGTGGATGCTCTCTGATATATTCAGAAACTTCGCCAATAGTTGTATCCATCGAGAAGACAAAAAAGTCATTGACCATCATACGTTGAGCTGTGTGGCAATCTTTAGAACGCAGATTGAGCATCTTTTGAGCTTTTTTGGAGTCTAAGAGCTTAAGTAATCTTCGGAATTTGCGATCTGATACATTATCAAGCACCCAAACAGCTTCATCCGTAGGCATTTTGTTAATAAACTCCACGATTGCCGCGTCATCAAGGTGTCGCAGAATATGGGCAACAACTGTCTCTTGTGCATTAATTAGAAAAGGAGCCTTCTCACTTCCACTTAGATTTTCAAACAAAACTAAACAAGCTGCAAGTGGCATACGTGAGGCTGCATAAGCCAAATCAATTGCATTGTGCTCGCTTGCAATTTTGGCCATCTCATGAACTTGGACTTCATAGGTTAATTGATGAAGAGCACGCTCAAGTTTTTCTTTGAGAATATCGTCAACTGTAGAAGTCTTTGCATCTCTATCTGTTAAAAGATCGCTCATGCCACATCCTTGAATCGATTAATGCAAAAATTTTAGTATGATTTGGATAAAAAATCAACTCAAATTAAAGGTGTGAATTATCAGGAATAAATAATTTTTTAACAATAATCAAAAATTAATTATCATCAAATCTTTCTTTGACAGGGCTCGATTGCACAAAATCATGGAAAGGCTCATATGAGCGCAATGCTTCTAGTGCGGGCTCATACATAAGCTCTTCAACATCTGGAAGGCTGTTTTTCGATTGTGCCATTTGCAAGAAGTGCAAGGCCTCCATTGGATTTTTTTTCATTGAGTGCAAACAACCCATTTGAAAGTAAGACTCTTCCTCTCCCAGCGCCATCGCCTGACGAAGTTTCTTTTCAGAGTCTTCCAAAAGTGCTTCATAAAAATCTTGCTTAAGATCTTCATTAATTAACTGAGCATATTGCATTAGGGTTGTAGCCCACCTAAGCCATATTAAGCCGTCTTCGGGATCATCTTGTGCCGCTAAATGAAAATTTTCAAGCGCTCTGCAGTAGTAATCCACATCAGAATCCATTTCAGCTAAGTGTTGATAAACAAGAGCTAGGTTATAGTGTACACACTCGTAACCTGAATAATTTTTTATAAGCAGTTCTAAAATCTCAGCAGATTTTTGATAATCACTTGGATCATCGGTATAGTTGCCTAAAAAGTCGAGAGCACAGCCATAGTTAAATAAAAGTAAAGCTGGCGGTTTTAAGCCTTTATAAAATGATAATGAACGCTCAAATTTCTCTACAGCCTGCCTAATATTTTCAGATTCATCAAGAAGCTGCGCTAGACGCAAGTGTACCATTCCCCACTGGTTCCAAAGATCAGCAAAATTTTCGCCGCCATTAGAGGCTTTTCTAAAATATTTGTGAGCAGATAAATAGTGTTCTTCATCTTGATGCAGGTTGCCCAGTGCAAGCTCAGTTATTCCCAAGCCAAAGAGCGAATGAAAGTGATTAGGCTCTATTTCTAAAGCTCTCTTATAATTTTCGATGGCCATCAAGTAATAACTAGAGTCATCAAAATATTGCCCATGCATATGGTAGCAATAGCCTTTACAATAAAAAATTGAAGAGCTGTTGTTTTGCAGGCTTTGAGCCTCTTCTATTTTTTGTTCAGATAACTTTAAATGTTCTAAATTAGCATTAATATTACCAAGAGTTGCGTAAGCCTCACTTAAACCGGCTAAAGCTACAAAGCTTTTCGAATCCATCTCCAAAGATTTATCAAATTTCATAATCGCCATTTGAAGGTGCTTTACATCTTCTTTTGCTACGCCCGACTGTAAAAATAACTGCCCCCAGTTAACCCATAGCTCTAAATTTTCTCTTTCAAGATCAGCTGCCTTTGAGTAAGCCGTGTGAGCTTGTGATAAAAAGTCTTCTTTATTTGTTAATTGATAGAGCTTGTGAAAAGTATTTGCTGTTGAAAGCCACCCTTTATAATAGGTAGGCTTAATTTGAAGAGCCTTTTGATAACATCCAAGAGCTTTTTGTAAAAAACGTTCATCTGAAATTAGGAGTCCCATTGCTACATAAGCATTTCCAAAATCTCTCCAGAAATTTTCTCTATCTAAGTCAATTTTAGCAGCCTGGTCAAAAAGATCTATTGACCTTTTGATGTCAACGGCTTCTCCTGAATGCTTGCCTAGATAGTAAGAACAAAGCGCCCAGTCCCACATAAATTTCTTAAGATATTTTGGGTTATTTTGAGAAAGATCGTATGCTTTTTGATATTTTTCGTCTGCTGAATGAAAGTGACAAGAGTCAGAATTCATTAAGCCAAGGTGCACTAAAATGTCTCCGCAAATTGCCCAGGCGTCAATACCTTGATTTTCTAACTTTAGAGCTTGCTCCACATATTTTAGAGCGAGTTGAAGATATTTTTCATTAGATTTATGAACTCCATAATCAAATAAGAACACGCCAAGCTTAAAGTGCATCGTTGCACTTTGTGGCGCAATCCTTCTTACAAGATCAAAGGCGTTAAAAGCAAAGTCTTGCCCCCCAATAATTAGCTTTTTTGCTTCTTCTAAAACCTGCGATGCTAAGTTTTCTTTTTCTTGAGTGTTAAAAGAATCCCAACAAGAAGAAATAGACGAAATCGGTTTGGACTCCTTGAGCTGCCTCAAAAGATCTAATGCTAAAATCTGTGTTGTTTTGGACTCTTTCATAGTTTCTCAGTATAGTTTTTATTTCGTTTTACTCAAAACTTTTTTAGCACAATCAAAAAAAGTTAAAAAGAGCGTCACAAACCTATCTTATAAATAGATCATATAGTCAAGTCCATTTTTGCTTTTAAATAAACAGCCTGCTTACTAAGAAGTTTCCTCTACAACTTCTTCACTACTTTCTTGAGCTTGCATCATTTGCTGCATTAACTGTTCTTGCATCAATTTCAATTGGTAGTAAATATTTTGTAGCTTAGCTTCATTAACTAGCACAGCATTTGCCTCTTCAATAATTGCATTAGGCTCTAGAGCACTCAAAGAGAACTCAACACGTGGAAATTTAACATCAGATGGTTTTTTATCTGTATGCGCGGCTATCACCTGAGTTAAAAATGCTTTGTCTTCTTCAGAAGATCTTGACCCAAGCTGGCCCAAAAGGTGCGAAACAAGTGATGCATATTTATCTCCATCTTTAGAAACTTGTCCAAGCTCTGGACGCGCTGGATTAATGATGCAATGTTTGAGGTATGTTTGCATAAAGAGTTTGGGTTTGAATTCTTCACTAACAAACTTCTCAAGTTCGGCTAGTTTATTCCCTTGCACCAGCTCTGCGTATTTCAGTGCATCTTTTTTTATCTCTTCATCGAGCATAACAAGCTTTGCTATTACCGGGCGAGCTGCCAATTCAGGAGCTTGTGGGTTGCGACTTTTTAAAGGTTCAAAGAGGTGCGCTATTTGAATAAAATTCTCAACGCCCATGACTTCAGCAACCACTTGTTGATATTCTTCTCGACTGATATTTCCGAGTCTTTCATAAGTTCCTGAGTGCTTTTCAGCGTCTTTGTAGCCTTCTAACTCCTTATTTAGCCCTTGAAAGGCTTGTCCCACGACCTTCATCAGAGCCACCTGCTGTCCAAGCATAAGTCCTAAAGGCAAAATATATAAAAGAGGAGTTGCTGCAAAAGTAGAAGCTACCCCACTTATAAATGAGGTTCCAGTTGATGCTGAAGCAATGGCCGGCCCAATCCAATCAACAATTGTTGATAGGCCTGGGAACTTCTCGTAACCAATCAATCCACTAGCACCTGCAAGCAAGCCATAGGCTGCGGCACCAACTTTTATAGTTGAAAAAGCTTTTTGCCCAAGCCAAGATAGTTGACTTTGAGGTTCTGATTGTTTTGAGGCTCCAGATGATAAGTAAGTTAGCGCGCCTCCCCCAGCTAGAGCTAAGCTAACTGCTGTAGTTGACCCTAAAACTCCAAGACAACTTGCTGTGGCGTAGCCTGCTAACCCTATTTTAGCAACTGTGGCTACCTTATCTGCAGCCCACGAAAGAGCTCCTTTTTGTTCTGAATCACCAAAGACTAAATGTTCTATATTACTTTTCAAAAAATATGCTGATGCAGCCGCTCCACCTACTCCTGCTAATCCAGGAACCCCATATTTTATAGATAGGTTTAGAAATGATCCCAAAGCAGCAAAACTTGGACCTAAGGCTTTAAGCTGCAAAGCAGAAGGACCTACTGAAGCTTTTAGAACGTTGAATAAGTGCTTGTATGCTTCAAAAGTTTCATCAAAGATTGGATTAGCGTTTACACCATGATCTATTAAATTTAATTGAGGAGCCTCACCTTTTGGAGCATCATCTTGTACAAAATCGTGCCTTGCATCTTCTGTCCCTGGCGCAGGAGGATCTAACCTCTTGTCATCAGCCTCTAGTTGCTTTAAAAAGGCTTGTACTTCTTCCAATTCAGTGCGAGAATCAGTTGCAGCGAGAGTCTCTGTAGGGTCAAGTTCAACTTCTTTTGCAGATTGCTGCATTTCTTTCTGAGCATGTAAGTCAGCTTGGGGTAGTCGTGTCGTTGAGTCAATTGGTGCTAAAAATGACATATGTTCTCCTAATTGCATATTTTTAATCCTTGAATGTAATAGTCATTATCCCAAATTCGTGTTAATTTTGTATAAAGAAACTACCTTATTTTTTATTAAAATAATTTTTTAACAACATAATATGAATAATTTATAAAATCTTAATCTAAAATTCATATAATAAGTTAAACGATAAAAATTCAGGACCACAAAATATGCCTATTTCAACTCAAAAAGTAGTTCAAGAAGCTCCACAAACCGACCAACCTACAGAAGCATGGACTTATTTTAAAACTGCTAAAAATTCTGCAGCTCTTTTAGCTGGAGCAGCTCTTTCAGCAAGCGCATACTTAGGCTATAGCTATGCTTCGAATATCAAGGATAATTTTGAAGCTTTATCGCAGTATATTAGAGAATCTGGGGCCTACAAAGCTACAGTAGATGCTGGTGGATATTCTGCCCATTTTGGTAGAAGATTAAAAAATGCAGAAGAGAGTGGTTTGCTCTACCAGGCTGTTCCTGTTGCTGTAGGTACATATTTTGGATTTCTTGGAGTACAAAAACTCATTGAAGGGATTTTTGGATATGACTCAGTAAAAATGAGAAAAGAGTTTATCGATAGAGCCTATAGCGGAGTGCATAATAAGCAAGTTCTCTCTACTTCAGAAAGAATTTCTTACTTATCTCGAGCTACTTTTGGGTCTATTAATTCAGGATCAAGAGCCTATGTTTTTGTAGAAGGCGCAGCAAGACTTCTTATTGCAGCAGCTCTTATATACCCTATCTTTTTGAAAGATCATTCTGAAACACCAGATACTGATGAGATTAAATTTAATAACATGCAAATGCGACAAGCGCAACATGAAGCTAATGTAGGTGGTTATTCAAGAGCACAAACACTAAGAACTTCCAAAGATCTATTTTACGGCGGCCTTTCCCAACCTTGGGAGCAATCAATTAGTAAGGGGTCAATAGATGCCAATGCACAAAAATTTGCTAGCGATATCTTAGATGCTCCAACAGGAGTTCCAACTTTTAGCGACAGCCTCAAATCAGGATTGAAAAGCTCATGCGACTGGACCTTAGGATTTACACAGTTTGCTGACCAGTGCGAGATACTAACCCCACCAAAGCCAGAAAAACTTTTTTCTACAAATGCTGATGGAACAACTCTAATAGATAAAGCTGTTCTAGAAAAAACGTGCAGGGCAACTCAAGAGTTTATTGCATCAGACCCAAGCATTGACTCATTTAGTACACAAGTTAGAAGACAACTAGATTCTGTTTGTTCATATATCAACTCTACGAGCTGCCAAGCCTTTAAAGAGTGGGCCCTTCCAGGTAATGGAACTGAGCCTCGTAAAGAGCTTGCAACTCTTACAAAAAGAGTCTGCGACGTTTTAGAGACTCGCGCAAGATATCAAAGTCTATTTACCTATAAACCCTTTACCAGTGAAGTCTCAACTAGCTATCGTTTGGGGCAAATGCTTAAAACATCAGGACTACTAGAAGCGATAACAAGAAGACCTGAGCATGCTAGAACAAGCTATGAATCACCTTTAATTTCATTTTGTGATAGCAATCCCGAAAGCTATAAAAACCTCGTAAGAGGTTTTTATAGCGCTAGCGAAAGTGAGTTAACATCTGCAAAAGCAATAAAGGGAGTCACTCGAAAATTTGCTCTAGACTTTCACCCAGATAAATTTAGAGGAAATAAAGAGATTGCAACTGAAATTTTCAGAGCTGGGGAAATTTTGAGAGATTCATTAACAAGATGCTCTATTCATGCCGGTCATGCCAGTCAGTTTTTTACGCTCACTGAACTTGCAGATCAAGTTGCAAACTATTTCAAGTATGAAGGCTAAGAAGCCTGAGTCTAGTGATATTGCTAGGATGCGACTAAATTTTTCAATGAATCAGAAGACACGAGTTCATCATCAGATATATTAAAAATGATTTTAGGAGCGTGCTTTTCGCAGAATTTCTGAAGGTTATCAACTTTCCTTATAATAAAATCAATTTCATTAAAAGATGCAAGAAGCTCTATTAGAGCTTCATCTTGATTGTCATTTTCTAAGTACAGCACGACTTTACAGTCAGGATAATCTTGCTTTATCTTTTTAATATGGGTGAAAAGACTTGGAGATAGTGTGTTTTTAAATGAAGCTTTTAAAAGAACAAAATCTTCATGATCCAAAATAAATTGTAAGACTTGCAGATAACTTTGAGAAAAGACTTTATTATCTAAATGTTGATTTAGAATTAGCTCTGCCAAGGTCTTTATAGAAATTCGAGCGCAACCTAAATGTTCTATCACTTCTGCAGCCGCTAAGTTGCATAGTACTACAGCTTGATCAACTGAGACCCCATTTGACAGAGCAAAAGTAAGCACAGCAAGTACTGTATCACCGGCTCCTGTCACATCAGTAACCTCTTTAACTTTTACAGGAAAGTCTTCTCGTTTGTTACCTCGAAAAAGTGAAATTCCATTTGATGATCTTGTAACCATAATATTTTCTATTTGGGTACTCTGCAAAATTTTATTAGCTGCAAGATCAAGTGGCACAGATTCATCATAGCCGCTGGCTAAGTAAGCTTCATGTGAATTGGGTTTAATTAAATAGGCACCTTTATATTTTTCAAAATCAGCCCCTTTAGGATCTACTATTACTGGAATATCCATTTCATTGGATTTTTCTATTAAACATTTAAGTAAGTTATCAGTAAGAAAACCCTTCGCATAGTCTGATATTGCAACAACAGAAATAGATTTTAAAATCTTTGGAAGGTCTGCAATAATTTCTTTTTCTAGAGAGCTCGATAAATTATCTTTTTCCTCAAAATCAACCCGTACAATTTGTTGATTTCCCGCAATAACCCTATTTTTTATTGGTGTGTTGTAGCCCTTTTGAATATATAAGTAGTTTGTTTGAGCCTTCTCAGCTTTAAGGCTGTCTAACAGTTGATCTTTGACATCGTCATCCCCAAGCCTTCCTAGTGCAGTTACATTAGCCCCCAAAGAAATTAAATTAAGTACGACATTACCAGCACCGCCCGGGAGCTTCTGAACACTTTTAGCATTTACTACAATAACAGGAGCTTCAGGAGAAACCCGTCTAACTGTTCCAATCGTGTAGGAATCCATCATGAAATCCCCAACAACTAAAACGTTCTGCTTTTTAAAACGACTAAAGAGGGCTGATAAGCTCATAAACCTAATATACTTTTTGTGGTATCAAGTGGTTGTTTATATAATCTCCAATAGCCTCATGTAAAGGAGTAAATTTCAATTTCGATAATTTCTTCTCAAGTTTACTCATTTCTGCTCGAGTGTAGTTTTGATACTTACCGTGAAGGTCTTCTGGCATACTGCGGTATTCAATATTTGGGGCTTTGCCGATTGCACTAAACATTCCATTTGCTACACTATTCCAAGTATTAGCAACACCACTGCCTAAGTTATATATTCCGTAGATATCATCTGTAAGAATCTGCATGACCACGTCAGCTGCATCTTTGACATAAATAAAGTCTCGGCATTGTTCTCCATCACCAAAATTTGCGGGATCATTCGATTTAAATAAACGGATAATATTTTCAGTACGCACCTGTGGAAGAAGGTTATAAATAACAGATGCCATTCTTTCTTTATGGTGTTCGTTTGGTCCAAATACGTTAAAAAACTTTAATCCAGTAATTTCATTGAGCACGCCTTGGTCTTTTGCCCATAAATCAAAAAGATGCTTGGAGAAGCCATATGCATTTAAAGGTTGAAGTTCTTCAAGTTGGTCTTCATTGTCTTCAAAGCCATATCGACCATCACCATAGGTAGCAGCAGACGAGGCATAGACAAAGCGGATATCATGGTTGAGTGCATATTCAGCAAGTTTAACAGTGTATCTGTAGTTGTTCTCCATTAAAAAATCTACATTTTTTTCTACGGTACTTGAGCAGGCGCCCATATGAATAATGGCTTCTATTTCAGTGTGTTTACCTGGCTGGTTCAACCACTCAAAAAGTTGATCTTTATGAAGGTATTCTAATAGTTTTTTTCCTACTAAATTTTTCCATTTAGGACTCTCGCCCATTTCATCGACCACGACAACGTTATTAATGTTGCAATCATTGAGTTTTTTTAAGATGCATGAGCCGATAAAACCTGCTCCACCCGTTAAAATCACTAGGCGATCATCATGTAATTGCATTATGAGTTCCTTGATACCATTTAGTATGAGTTCTACTTATATACTGAATGGGAAAAATTTGAACAGGATTTTCGAACTTAGGTTTATGATTTCCAATGCAAACATATGCGCTTCCTGAACCCGTCATAAAAACTTGTTTAAAGCCTTGGTATTCTAGTTCGTCTTTTAATAGAGCAAGCCTTGGGCATATCATGAAGGCTGCTTCTTCAAGATCATTTTCTAGTACTGGTTTTCTAGAATAGACTTTGTCTAGCAAAATTTGCAGACTATCAGATATTTTTGACTCTTTTTTAGAGTACAAATACACTTCTTTTGTTGAAAGAGAGTAAGGGGGTTTTACAATCCAAATATTGCTATTAACGTTAGGTGTTTTGACATCAGATATGATCTCACCTCTGCCCTCACAGATAGCACTGCCATTGGAGAAAAAAAATGGAGCATCAGAGCTAATTTCCTTTGACCACTCTTGGAGTTGAGCTATATCAATAGCTGAGTTGCATAACTGATTTAATCCCCATAAAGTGGTTGCAACATTACTGCTACCTCCTCCTAGTCCTGCTTCTTTGGGAATTTTTTTATCGAGTACAATTCTAACGGGTGAAAAATTGTTTGTTTTGTTGCGAAATAGCTGGAGCGCTTGATAAATAAAGTTATCATTATCAAACCTTAAAGTCGCATCATTTGAAATAAACTCGTCTTTTGACGAAAGTGAAAAGGTTAGTTCATCACCTAAATTAATGGCCTGAAAAAAGGACTCAAGATTGTGAAATCCATCCTTTCTCAGGCCAATCATTTTAAAAAACAAGTTTATTTTCGCAGGTGAAAATAAACTTATCATTTAACCTTCTTTAGACTCTTCTTCAGGCTGTTCAAGATCTTCTTCTGGTTTTTCTGCCAGCTTATCTCTTTTTTGTTTAGCAGCCATCGCAAGTCCACTTTCTTCATCTGGCTCAATTTTAAGATTAAAATGAGCTTCAATGCCCTCTCTCAGCTTAAGATTGATGGTAAAAGTACCAACCTTCTTAATTGAGTGGTCAATAGAAACCATTCTTCTTTCAATTGAGATGCCATTTTGAGAGAGTAGCTCCACAATATGTTTAGCTGTAACTGAGCCATACATATGTCCATCTGGATCTACTTTCACTTCTTGAGTAATCACTAAGTGTTCAAGTTTTTCACGCATAGCTTCAGCATCTTTTTTATCTTCGATGGATTGCTTTGCGCGCTCTTCTTTAAGACGAGCTTGAATTTTAATGACACTGCGATCGGCAACCAGAGCCTTTTGTTGAGGCACTAAAAAGTTTCTGGCAAAACCAGCTTTAACTTTAACTAAGTCTCCTTTGCGCCCAACATTGGCAATATCTTCTAAAAGCAGTAGTTGATTTTTCATTTTTATCCTTTCTTTTATTCCTTAGCAACAAAGGGCAAAATCGCCATGTATCTTGCTTTTTTAATAGCTCCAGTAAGTTTCTTTTGATAATACGCAGAAACTCCTGTGATACGTCTGGGTAAAATTTTACCTCTTTCTGTTATAAAGCGAGTAAGTAAATCTACATCTTTGTAGTCCACTTCCTTGATCCCTTCAGATTTAAAAGGACAACTCTTTTTCTTCTTACGAGAAAAGCTTGATCTTTTTCGTTTCATCATAATTGTCCTCCTATTCCGATGCCGATTTAAAAGTTACTTCTTCTTGCACTTTGTCTGCTCGAAGCGTCATAAAACGCAACAAGTCTTCATGAAGATGATAGTTTTTCCAAAGTTCATCTATCTGGCAGGGATTGATAGAAAAGTAGAGCACAAAGTAGTGACCTTCTTTTCGTCCACGGATATCATAAGCTAATTTACAACGACCTAAATCGTGCTGCTTATGCACTTCCCCTCCTCGCTCAACGATACCATTTTGGATTTTCTCCATAGCATTGCTTCTGGCATCTTCGCTTAGCGTGGTACTTATTATATACATACCTTCGTAAAGGTAATTCCTATTGTTCTTCATGGATCTCCTATTTTTTAATTAATCCATTTTTGTATTCACTTGGTTCATTGTCTTCTCAAGTCCAATATCCAACCATCTTTCAATAGCTTGAACACCTTTGTCGAGAAAATGTCCCAAATGAGCTACTTCCTTTGTGTTAAACTTCTCTAACACATAGTCCTCTAAAATCATTCGTCCAGGCTGGCCAACTCCCATTTTGAGTCTTGCATAGTCCTTTCCGATATGACTTTCTATATTCTTCAATCCGTTGTGACCACCGCTTCCACCTTTAGGTTTGATCATTACTTCTTCAAACTCCAAGGCAACATCGTCGACAACAACGAGAATGTCTTTAACTTTAATTTTATAAAAATCAATACACTTTCTAACTGAAAGCCCACTCAAATTCATAAATGTTTGAGGCTTGAGCAAGTATACTTTATGCTCATTAACCTCTGTTTTTGCAACTTCGCCTTTAAAGCGAACTTGATTTTTAAATTCTATCTGTCGCTCTTTTGCAAATTCATCTAAAACAAGAAACCCCAAATTATGCCTTGTGTATGCATATTTTGTTCCCGGATTTCCGAGTCCTATAATTAACTTAGAGCTATGTCCTTCCATCCGTTATCGTTTTGCAATAATTACAGCAACTTCATTTAAATTCATTAATGGACGAACGTTATCAGGTAAATTAATACTTGAAAGCCTTCTTGATTGGTTTAACTTCATATCCACAACATTAATTTCAAACGTATCAGGAATATTTTTCGGCAAACACTTCACTTTTAAGTAACGAAGTACAGGTCGTATTACACCACCAAGCTTTACCCCAGCACAATCTGCTGTTCCCTTTAAGCTTAAAGGAATATTTATATTGATTTCTTTGTCTTCTTTCAGCTCAAGAAAATCAATATGAAGGATGTTATATGTTGTTGGGTGATACTGAATTTCTTTTACGATAGCTTGAACTGATTGCCCTTTTTCATCTTCTAGTTTAAATTTTTTAGAAGAGAGGTGACCTTTTTGAGTGTGCCTTAAGTGGGTGTGAAATTCATCTGCACGTACAACTATTCTTCTATTTGCTTGACCACTTGAATAAACTACAGCAGGTATTGAGCCTTCACGACGAACTCTCTTAGCATCTTTTTTAATTTGAGATTCTCTCTCTTTAACTAGTAATTTCATTGTTTAGACTCCAAAACATTAATTAATTTTTAGTTCGCAAATAAAGAAGAAATAGAGCTTCCATGTAGTATTGATTTTACTGCTTCTCCAAAAATACTGGCAATAGAAACAATTTCTATTTTAGGGTGATTAACCGCTGCCTTTTGGGAAATAGTATTACTCACAAAAATCTTCTCAATTTGACTTTTTTCTATTTTTTCTAAAGCTTGAGCAGCAAACAGTCCATGTGAAATCATCGCATGAACAGATAAAGCTCCCGCTCTTTTACAAGCATCAGCTGCTTTACATAACGTTGTTGCTGTGCTACATATATCATCAATAAATAGCACATTTTTCTGCTTAACACTCCCAATAATGGGTGATAATTCTACTTGATCTCCATCCAGTCTTCTTTTATCAATGATAATAAGATCAGACTCAATACGATCTGACACAGCTTTTGCAAGCTTTGTACTTCCAACATCAGGAGCACCAACAATTAGCTGATCAAAATTTAATTTTCTTATGGCTTTAATAAGTTCAGGCCTCGCATGGAGGTTGTCTGTCGGTATGTCGAAGAAACCTTGAACTTGATCCGTATGCAGATCCATCGTAACAACACGATCTGCTCCAGCCTTCTCAATCAAATTAGCGACTAATTTCGCGGTGATTGGAACTCTTCCTTTGTCCTTTCTGTCTTGGCGAGAATAAGCGTAGTAGGGAATCAGAACAATTATAGACTCTGCTGAGGCCCTTCTTAAAGCATCAATCATAATCAGAAGTTCCATTAGATACGTGTTGGGATTGTGCGCTAAACTTTGCAGTACAAAACAGGCCTTACCACGAACATTCTCTTGAATTTGAACAAAAGTCTCCCCATCAGGAAAAGTCTTTGAAATTAACTTTCCCAAAGGAATCTGACTATATTCTGATATTTCCTTAGCGAGTTCGTAATGCGAACTTCCACTAAATAAACAAACTTCTTGCACTTTAGACATTTAAATTTTTTTCTCGAGAAATTTAAAAATTAAATTGGGGTGGCAGGATTCGAACCTGCGATACACGGTACCAAAAACCGTTGCCTTACCACTTGGCTACACCCCAACAAAATTTAAGCCCAATATTTTAATTTAAGCTCTCAATTATTTCAAGAAAGATTCTCAATGAAAAAAAAATAGCTGCTTTTTGTCGTTCATTTTTTTTAAAAATCTCTCTGGTTTAATGCATTGCTTCAAATATAGTTACAGAGTAATTCTTTTCTTGAAAAAGAACCTATTCTATTATATACAGTAAAGTTAACACACAAGACATTAGAGTTAAGCTATTTATGAAAATAATATATATATCTAGTGAGATTAGCCCAATTGCAAAAGTTGGAGGGCTTGCTGATGTATCTTTAGGACTAAGCCGAGCAGTCCAAGCATTAGGAAATGAAGTTAGCATCATCCTACCCAAATACAAATGCCTTAAAAATAGCTACTTGGAACATTTAAAGCTTTTAGATGTTGAATACAAAGTGAAGTTTGGGGCGACTACATATACAGTGAAAGTTTGGGAGGCTATGCTACACGGGCTAAAGCTATACCTAATAGATGCGAGCAGCCCTAAATCATTTTTTGACTCCCCTACTATATATGGACAAAGAAACGACTCACAACGTTTTGCATTTTTTTCATTAGCGTCTCTTGAATTTATTAGTAAATACCATAGCGACACAGAGCTTTTACATATTAACGAATGGCATACAGCACTTGCAGCTCCCTTATATAAAGAAAAATATAGATATAAGTTTGATGCAAAAATTATGTTTACAATTCATAACATGAATTACCAAGGTGTCACAGGCGCTTCACTTTTAAAAAAGGTAGGGCTCGATACTGATAAATATTTACCTCAGTGTTCTCATCCTGGATCCCCTACTAAAATAAATCTTATCAAAACAGGTATTTGTTTTTCGGACTATATCAATACGGTGTCTCCTAAGTACTATGAAGAAATCAAAGTCCCTAAAAACGGGCATGGGCTCGAGAGTCTTGTGCAAGAAAATGAAAAAAAATTTACAGGGATTCTCAATGGCATTGACTACGAAATATGGAACCCAAAACTTGATAAATCTTTAAACACAAATTACAGTTTTGATCACCTTGAAAATAAGTATGCCGCTAAAGCCTATTTAAGAGAGCATCTTAAAATGCCTCAAACAAACCAAGTGCCAATTGTTACTTGCATCTGTAGACTTGTTCCTCAAAAAGGCATTAGAATGATAAAACATGCCATTGAATGCACTTTAAAATCTAATGGCCAATTCATCTTATTTGGTTCCAGTCCCATTCCTAAAATTCAAAGTGACTTTGAAAAGCTTGCTAAAAAGCATGCTGACAATCCAAATGCACAATTTATTTTTGATTCTTATAATGAAGAGTTGTCTCACCAAGTTTATGCTGGAGCAGATATGTTAATTTGCCCATCTATTTTTGAACCTTGCGGACTCACTCAACTTATAGCCCTACAGTACGGCACCATACCTATTGTACGACAAACCGGTGGGCTTGCAGACACCATTTTTGATATTGAAAACCATGAAGACTCAGATAAACTTGGAAATGGATTTTCATACCTACCCCCAACTCAAAAAGCTATCGAACAAACTCTTCATAGAGCATTTAAAATTTATTTCAAAAATCCTATGCTATGGAAGAGAACAATTCAAAGAGGAATGAATATGGACTTTAGCTGGAAAAATTCAGCAGAAAAGTATTTTGAAATTTACCGCAAGCTTACACATAAATAGAAGCTACGACGATTCTTTATTTTGAATGATATTCCTTACATGCTTTTGATGAGCATAAAAATAATCTACAGCCGAGTACAGTGTATAAAGAGCTGCGCAGCTAACTATGTACACACTTATAGTTCTGTAGTCTCCAATTGAAAGGCGCCCTAATGAATAGGGAATCATAAATACTACAATTAGAAAAATTGCTACTGCTTGAACAATTGCTTTAATTTTCCCGCTAGGCCTTGCAGCTAATGCAACGCCTCTAAGAGCACATATTGTTCGAAGGGTGCTGATCATAAAATCACGGTAAATAAACACAAAAATTAACAGCAAAGGCATCTTTAGAGGGCCTTGTGTAAAGGCCAAAAAACAAGAAATTCGCGAAATACTGTCTGCCATGGGATCTACAATTTTGCCAAAGTCGCTGACTTGATTATACTTTCTTGCAAAAAAACCATCAAAAGCATCAGTTAATTCAGAAGAAGTTAGTAAACCCAAAAGTATATATGGTAAAACAGTTTGAGTGATTCCAAACTTTGCATACCACAAGTAAAATATTACAAATACTGGGCTTAATACAATTCTTGTAAAAGTCAAAAAATTAGCTATGGTCACAGGTTCCCTATAAGTAGCGCGTAATTGTAGAATGGTTTATCAAATTAAGCTTTTAAATTTCAAGTAAACATCTTATACAGGGTCAACAAAAGTTAGTTTTATGATCAACTCAGTAGTATCACCTCTGGTTTCTTTATTGCTCAGCATCTCTCTTTTTGCTGCCTATATTCTGCTAGGAAAATATTTAGTTCTGTCTATGCCCATTATTCAGCTTATATTTTTCTATCATATTGTTTCATCCTTAATACAGTTATTTGAAATACGAAAGGATTTAAAGAAAAAAATACAGTTTGATCAAATAGGTCTTCAAGCTTTGATGAGCCTCATTTACTTGGGGTTCATTTTCTGTTTTTTGGGTTCGCTTTCTCACCTACCCCTAGTTAGCGCAGTAGCAATCTACCTAGCCTATCCCTTGTTTGTTCCTTGGGTCTTAAAAATGTGGATGGGCAAAAGGCTCAGCATGCCTATAACAATTGGAAGCTACATCGCATGGGTGGGAATAGTTTTTTCATTTAATCATAAACTCCAACTTAACAATGTTTTAGTTGTTGTTGCAGCTTTTGGAGCGGTGTTTAAAGCTATTTATCAAGCAGGGCGCGCTCGCCTTCAGGTTTCTGAACCTCCTTTAGTCCTTTGGGCTACAAAATTTTTCACGATAACAATAGCTACTGTTTTGCTGCTTGTTGGGTCATGGAGTACCCCTCATTGGAAGATGTTTGTCATTATATTGCTTTTCTGTTGCATAGAGCAGGCTTATAAACTTACCCTTAAAGTGTGCTTTAAAAACTACAACCTTCTAAAAACAATAAACTTATTCAATTTATCGATCTTCTTTTGTGGAGCTCTTGACTACTTTATTTTCCAGTCACTTCTTCCGTTTAAGTCAATATTATGCGCCGTTTTAATCTATTTGGGCATTTTTTTTACATTTTTGCAAAAAAATGTTTTATCAAATTCCGTCTATGACATATGAGCACCTTATAGAAAGGGTCAAGTCATAGGGGGCACAATGGACAATCCATTCACAAAACATCCACACGAAGTTGGAGAGAGTTATTTTAAACACCTGCTTGAAGCGCTATACCTTTTTGCGCGCCTAACATACTCTGGATCAGTAATGCTTATCCACGCATTCATACCTTTTCTATTCACTAAAACAGCATCAAATACTATTTTTTACTTTCATAAGAGGTTTACTGAACGCCTCAATTCTTTGGAGACCACAGAAAAAGAAGAAGATAGCTCAGAATCTGAAGCCATACTTACTGAAGAGTAGTAACTAGACGCGGACGCTATAATCCGGAACGACCCTGTCATCGTCACGTGGATCTGTTGCTTCTTTAGGAGGAGCAGCCACAGCCTTCTCCTTTTCCTCACTAGGGACAGTGGGCACATCTTGAACAGTGCTGTATGTACGGGGATCCACTTCTGATGGAACAAGATCACTCCCACTAGCATGGATTGAAGGAACATTCGAACTTACTGCTGACATATAAATTTCACCATTTGTAAAAAATATTGTAATTATCCTGCCCCATATTAGTCAAGGCAGCAATAAGTTGATTTTTATCAAGAATGCCTCTAACATTAAATTAAAAATACACTGCCATATGATCATACTTGCATCCACATCACCTAGACGAAGAGAGGTGCTTAATTTCTTTTCAGTACCTTTCAAACAAGCTCAACCAGACTTCGAAGAGTCATCTATTGAGTATTGTGGAGATCCTAAAGAGCACGTCATGCAGCTTTCTAAAGGAAAAGCTCTAAGCCTTCAAAAAAAATTCCCAGGCCAAACAATACTTGCTGCAGACACTCTTGTTTATTTTGAAGACGCAGTTTTAGGAAAACCAGAAGATGTAAATCATGCTTTTGAAATCCTAAAAAAACTTCAAGGGCATTGGCATCAGGTTTACACAGGAATCACTGTTGTCAATAACGATAAGATTGTTTCAGACTTTGATCAAACCAATATCTTGTTCAAAGATTGCACCGATCAAGAAATCCAAAAATATCTTGCTGGCATTTCTTGCTTGGATAAAGCCGGCGCATATGCTATTCAGATGGCTGGAAACATTATGGTAGATAAGCTCGAGGGTTGCTTTTATAACACTGTGGGCATGCCAATTAATACTCTTGAGAGAGCTTTAAAAGTATTTGGAATCAGTCTATGGGATTACTTAAAAAAGGATGCATAACTTGCCTAATTACTCTGGCATGCATTAGTTGCAATAGTACAAAGCAAACGGCTATGTCGATAAAAGACCAAGATCTTTTAAACCTAACCATTAAAAATTCAGTTTTAGCATACAGCACTGACCCTCAACTTGCAGAAGCAGAGGCTCAACTTCAAATGCAAGTACCTAAAAACCTACAACAAGCACTAACATTCTATAAACAGCAATACAAAAGCGTTGGTGTGCATGATTATGAAAGCCTTCAAAAAATTGGATTTAAAATCTTACAAGAAGCCATTTTTCAAGAGGATGTAGAAGCCCAATTACTAAGCCTTTATGGTGTTGATCTAGCCAAACATCCGAAGCTAATGCCCGTTCTTGAGCAAGCTCTAGACAGCCCCTATAACCTTGTTCAAATGACTGCTATTCAAACCCTATCCAAGTTGCCTGACGACAAAGCCAATAAGCTTTTGATTAAAGGTTGCAGCTCACCCTTTTTAGATGTGGCGCTTACCACAACCTATATCTTAGCCGAAAGAAGACACCCTGAGGTTTTTGGGCTCTTAGAGTCTTTGATGAGCAAAGCCCCCCCTGAGTGCACCGAATTTTTTCCAGCTTTACTTGCACTAATAGACAATAACCAAGCAACAGCTAAATTGCGTAAACTAATGAGCCATCCCAATGAACGTGTTCGCTCTGCATCTATTATTGCGGCAGCGGGATCACGCAGAACAGAATTGCTTTCGGATATAAGAGCGCTTTCTAAGCAACATAACATCTACCTACAAGAAGCTTGCGCTTTTGCTCTTGGAGAGCTTCATGATGAAGCTTCAATTCCTACTCTAGAGCAAATTGCAAACTCTCCATCAGAATCTGCAAGCTTAGCTGCGCTAAATGCGCTTAGAAAACTGGGTTTTGAAAGTTCTACAGCAAAAATAGAAAAAAATGCACAAGATGGTAATTTGTTTGCTATTGGACTACTCAACAACTGCTCTTGTGACACAGATATATTAGTTTCTCTTGCAGCTCAAAATCAAAATAGGAATGTGGCCCTAAATGCAACTCTTGCGCTTTTACAAAAAAAAGACCTGCGCTGCTTACCTCAGATTATCTCACTACTTAAAACAAGCGACCCCAACATCGTCATAAGCGAATTTCCATCTGCGGCAACAACATTAACTGCAAAAAAAATAGCCTATAAAACTTCAGCTCGAACGCAAGAAAATTTTGCTTTAGAACAGGCATCTTTCGCTCTTAGGCAAAAAATTCTATCCGACTGCACTGAGCTACCAGAGCAGGCTTTTTTAAAAGTAGCAAAAGCTATTGTAGAAGCTGACCAAAATGATCTTATTCCAGCAGTTATCAACCATCTTATTGTAATGAAAACCTCAAATGCAAAAGAACTGCTCAAAGAATGGCAGCAAAAAGTGGGCTCTCCATATGTGCGAGCGTGGAGCAACCTGGCCCTTTTAAAACTTAGTGAGCCTGGACCCTGGAAAGAAGATGTTCTAAAGTGGATCAAAAAAAGAAAATATCACAGGCTAGTTCGGCTAAAAGATTTTGCTCAGATGCATAAAAAAAAGCTTATAAACCCCTTTGAAATTAACCCAATGGAAACCTCGCAGCTTCTTCTAGAGTCATATCTTGCAATTGCTCAAACGCAAGACAGTGAAGGTATAGAAGTCATACTAGATAGCCTTGCTAATAACGAGCTCAAAAACCGCTATGCTATTGCTGGAGTCTTAATCCTTGCCTCACAATAAATGAATTGAAGGGCTATTCACTTTTCACTTCAATAACCATAACTTCTATCGGATAGCTATTTCTATTGATATCAGCGTGAAGCTGATTAGGTGGATCTTTTTCAAGCCACAAAGCAGATCCTTCTCTAAACTCTAAGTCATGTTCACGGCCATTTTGTTCAATAACTTGAAGGGTTCCTCCTTTTAAAGGAACAATTACTCTAGAGCTATTGTGGCGATGCATTGAAAGAGGCTGATTTGGCATGATAAGAGTTTTCCAAACTTTTACATATTTATTTTCAAACTGCAAAACTCGATTTGTAGATGGACTTTCGTGTGCATCTGAGAATAAATGCATAGAAGAAAATAAGAGTAGACACAAAGTAATTTTGAACATAATGGCTCCTGCAAAAAATTAATCAAGCTCTAATTTTAGCTCCAATTTCCTTTTAAACGATAGCATTATAAAAAAGTTCGTGAAGCATACTGTGATCCTTTTTAATTAAGCTGATTTCGAAAATTACCTTTCTGTGGTAAGATGCGCACCAATAAAACTTTAATCTACTTTTTTAAGTGCGAATAACTCTTATTACACTTCTTTCTTTTTTTTCTGTCTTTGCTTTTTCAGAGCACCAGAGCAACCAAGTTCGTGTAAACTTGAATTCTCCTACATACTATGATGGCATTCTAAATACAGACCATGGAGGAGTTTTAGAAGGTGACAAAATTCGTATCCAGGCCCAGCATATAGAGTATATAAAAAAGGAGACCAACGGACAATCTAGCGGATATGTGCGTGCACATGGAAACTTACTTGTTCGCTACCATGAGAGAGCCTTTGTTGGAGATAGCTTAGAATACAATTTTGAAACTCGCCAAGGGGTTATAATAAATGGACGAACTCAAATTGGCTGCTGGTTTGTTGGAGGTGAAGAAATTCAACTTAAATCTGATAATTCATACAGGCTCTATAAAACCTCTTTAACAACTTGTGAAAGTGGCAGCAACCTTTGGGAAATTAAACTCAAAAAAGCAACTGTACATGAGTATGACATTATCACTGCAAAAAACGCACAAATTAAGATTTTTAAAGTCCCTGTTTTTTGGTTTCCATATCTCAAAACCAGACTCTCTACTCTTCAAAATATTCCCGCTTACTATAGTTTCGTAACAGGAGGATCTCAAGGCCAAATTGTAAGTCTAAGATACCTGGCTTATTCTAGTTTAGCTTTAAAGAGTTATTTGCAGTTGGACTTTTGGTTTAAAAAAGGCCCCAGTGGTTCATTCCAGCTCGACTATAAAGCTCCTAACCACCCAACAACCTTTCAATCTAACAGCTTTGTTGCCTATGATAAACAAGCTCGCAATCCTCCAACAGGAGCCCTTGGAACCAGCATGCTGCGCCAGCGCTATGTAGGAGAACTCAACTCTACGATTGCAAACAAGCTTCACATTAATGGCCAGTATGAAAAACTCAGTGACGACTTTGTTTTAGAAACATATTTCAACCGTTACTACTTTCTACAGACCCAAAGGCACACAAGCCTAGAGTTTCGCATGCATGATGATATTTGGCTTTCATACTTAAGAGCTGAGGTGCGTATCAACCGATTTCAGACAGTAAACCAAGAGCTTCCTGTATTTCATTTTCACTTAAAACCTATTCAATTAGGAAAGTCCGGATTTATAACTGATGTAGCAATGAATATAGGCTACCTTGACTATGTTTTTGGAAGTTTTGTTGATAATACTTTTCCAAACTATCGCTCTTCTCGCCTCGAGATTAAGCCATCAATATACTACCCCATTCGTCTCGGTGGGTTAAACATTACACCTAAGGGTGAGTATATTGGGGTCGGCTATGGACAAACCCCTAGTCGAGGCACTGTTTGGAACACCTTGGGCATTGTTTCTGCTGATGCAAACTACAAGTTAAGTCGGGTTTATAAAAACAAGTTACGCCATACCATTGAGCCCTATACAACCTATCAATTTATGACACAACCAACGGTGCCATTTAATGACCATTTCTTTTTTAATATGGATGACGCTTATGTAAAGATTAATCAACTCCGCTGGGGAATTCGCAACTCTATATATACTAAGACAAACGACCAAATCAAAAAACCTCTTACAGTAGACGTCTATAGTTATGGTTTTTTTAACAATACAACTATTGGAACATCCATTCCCAAAGTCTACTTAGAAATCACCCAAGGACTTCCTTATCTATTTACATCGTTTTCTTCTGCTTACAATCTGCAACATAATAGAATTGATTTTGCAAACATACGAACAGCCTTTACGATATCGGAAGACTTTGCTCTATCTTTTACCTTTATGCACCGAAGTGCTTTTGACTATAAAAAAGCTAACCACAGTAGTTTCTTATTAGATGTTTTCCGCTCACAAGCAGATATTCTAGCCTCGCCACTGTCAGATAAAAGAAATGTAGCTCAGTCTAAAGTTTATTGGCGAGTTACACGCGACCTCATCTTAGAGTTTGAATCTCGCGTAGGCTGGCTCCGCACTACGGCGCCACCTTATAACGAGATGCTCTTTGATGTTACTATCTTACTTCCTTGCAACTGGAGACTTGTTTTATCTCCTCAAAGGACGATCTCTCCAAATTCAGGGGCCAAGTATATTTGGCGCTTACATGCAAGTTTGCAACTTGGTGGAAAGCCCCCAAGAGATTATTTAAAGCCTTATATTTTCTGGTAAATAGACTCTATTTCTTATCTGAGTGGTCATCTTCTTCATTGTCATGCTCGTCATTTGAAGGAGCATCACCACTATGATCTTCATGTTTGGGTGGCTCAACTTCAGAAGCACGCGACTTTTTCATCATTCTGCACTTGATAATTGCATCTATTGAAAAAAGGCCTGGGCCAAAGAACAATACAATTAGTGAAGCCATTAAAAATGAGAAGGCTGGAGCTGTGAAAAAATATGGCGGGTAACTAAAAAAGCTATAAAAGTTAGCTGGGTGTGCTATTACATAGGCTCCGACCATAATAACAGTTGTACAAATAGCGGCCAAACGACTCAAAAAACCAAAGAAGAGAAGTATGCCACAAACAAGTTCACCAGTTGCAATAAGGTAGGCAACTATAGGAGGCAAGCCAAATTGTTCAAAAAATGGGATAACATTGCCCATATCTGAGAATTTACTCAATCCTGCATAAAAAAATAGAAATCCCCAGTAGAGGCGCACTGCTATTAGAAAGATTGACTGAAAGAAATTTGTTGTATATCCCCAGTACCTAAAAATTTTACTATCCATAAAACCCACAAAATTTTTATAGTCGCTACAATTCGCTTTATATGAATCCAACTATTAAAATGCATCTATTTATAATAATTGGCTTTCATGTACAATAGACAATTCAAATTAAACGAGTTATGAACAAAGAAGAACTTTTTATTAATCCCCTAGCTGAGGGATCTAGAGCATCCAAACCCATAGAGCCCTGTTGTCTAGTTATTTTTGGAGTAACTGGGGACTTAACAGCGCGTAAGCTTATGCCTGCGCTTTATAATCTAGCTAAAGAGGGGCAGCTTCCTCTACATTTCACCTGTGTGGGCTTTGCTCGTCGCGATAAAAATGATGAGATATTCCGCAATGAGATGAAAGAGGCGGTCATAAAACACTCTCGCACTAAACCCCTTGATGAAAAATTGTGGGAAAACTTTGCTTCAAAGCTTTTTTACCATAAAAGCAGTTTCGATGATGCAGAAGGCTATAAAAGCCTAAATAAGCGCTTATCTGAAATGGATTCAACACACAATACAGGTGGAAATCGTATTTATTACCTGGCAACTCAACCTAGCTCTTTTACGACCATTATTGAAAAGCTCTCTGAATCTAAGCTAATTTACCCCTACGAAGAAAACCAGTCCCCCTGGTCTCGAGTGATCATCGAGAAACCTTTTGGACATGACCTGCAGTCAGCTGAATCACTTCAAACAGAGATAACCAAACACCTCAATGAAAAGCAGATTTACAGAATTGATCATTACCTAGGTAAAGAGGCCGTTCAAAATTTGCTGGTATTTAGGTTTTCAAATTTAATTTTTGAAGCTATTTGGAATCAAAAATATATTGATCATGTCCAAATTACTGTTTCAGAAGATATAGGTATTGGAACACGCGGACGTTTTTGGGAAGAAACAGGTCTTCTTAGAGACATGATTCAAAATCATTTGATTCAACTTTTGTCTCTAATTGCTATGGAACCCCCAGTTAGTTTAGATGCGGATGCAATTCGAAACGAAAAAGTTAAAGTGTTAGAGGCTCTTCGACCTATTTCACCTGAAGAAATAGATCAAAAAGTTATTCGCGGTCAATATACGGATGGATTTGTTAACGGTGAGCAAGCTCAGGGGTATCGAAGTGAAGAAAATGTAGACAACGAGTCTAGTAGAGAAACTTTTGTAGCCTTAGAAATGGCTATTGATAACTGGAGATGGGCAGGAGTTCCCTTCTACTTAAGAAGTGGGAAAAGACTCCCCAAAAAAACAACTGAGATTGCGATTGTTTTTGAACACGTTCCCAATATTTTATTTCTACAAAATCAAAAAAAATATGAGCAAAATGTTTTATCCATTCGAATTCAGCCAAACGAAGGAATTGCATTTAATATGAACTGTAAAGTTCCAGGTATTGCTAGTCCCATTCAACCTGTAAAAATGGATTTCAAATATGGAAACTATTTTGGGTTAACTCCACCCGAGGCCTATGAAAGGCTCATTTGTGATAGTATTTTAGGAGACTCTACTCTTTTCACCAGAGGCGATGAAGTACTCGCATCGTGGAAATATATAGACCCCATTCTACAGCATTGGGAAAAAAATCCTAAAGAAGCTCCAGCAACTTACAAAGCTGGAACATGGGGACCTGTAGAAGCTGAAAAACTACTCAATCGCTCTGCACGCAGCTGGAGAATGATTTAATTAAACACTAGTTAGCCTATGTCATCATATATTTCAGTAAAACCTTCGCAGATCCGATCTGAACTCGAAAAGCTTGAAGAAACGCACAAACAAAACAACCAACTTAGAGCGTCTCTATTTAACTTGATTGTCTATGTACAAAAAAATGAAAAGCTCCCTCTCTTCCTAGAACTTGTTGATCAAATAGTTCAGCATTTCCCCTGTCGCGTTATTTTCATTGAAGAGAATCCTGAAAGTTCCGAGAGCTATTTAGATGCACGTATTTCAGCAAAGATGATTCATGTAGGAGATGCCCCAAATGTAGTCTGCGATAAGATTTATTTATCCACATCAAAAGACAACTGCGAGCAAATCCAACACCTTATTTTAGAGCACACTCTAGTAGACTTACCTATTTATTTATTGTGGGGAAAAGACCCTACTTGCTCTCACCCTCTTTTTCCATCCTTAAAACATATGGCTAAAAGACTGATTTTCCATTCTGAGTGCAGTAACAACCTACAAGAGTTGTCCCAAAAGCTTCTTTCAAATGTAATCACGGATAATTGGGAAATTGCAGATCTCAATTGGGTATACCTTGAAGAATGGAGAGAAGTAATAAAAGCTGTTTTTAACAGCCAACTGAGCTTAGAAGACCTGCAGCAAACAACCGAAGTAAATATTGATTTTTGCGCAACTCCAAGTGAATATTTTTGTCACAATCATTTTCAAGTCCACTATTTACATAGTTGGCTGGCAGCGCAGCTTGGCTGGAAATTTGTCTCCTATAAAGACCAGCAAATAAAAAAAGATATTGCATATAGCTTTGGGGAAGAACGTGTACATGTGCAGATTTCTGAAGAGCAATGTGGTATAAAGGCATCACCTGGAACAATTTTATCTATCCAAATTAAAACAAAAAATAAAAAAATTTTTACATTCAAAGCTGACACTGACGATGAAATGATCCATATTAATATTATTGATGAAGAAAAACCAAATAAGCCATATAATACTTCATTAATGAAGTCAAAATGGCAAGTTTATTTAACTAAAGAGATTTGCTATAAAGAAACAAGCAAACATTACAAACAAATGCTTCAAATTTTATCTACTATGGATGGTCTGGTATGAGTTTTACTAATTGGCTAAAATGCATCAAAAGCTTTGATGCAAGAAGAGATCTCGCTTTGCCTGGCAACTATGACCAAACCATAGAATTTTGTGTTGAATATTTTATTGAACAAGCAAGGGTCTCAGTTATTGAAAAAGGATTCTTTACTGTAGCTCTTTCAGGAGGAAGTACTCCTAAATCTATTTTGAAACTTTTATCTTCAGATCAATATTCTAAGCGCTTAGAGTGGGACAAAATTTTGTTTTTCTTTGGTGATGAAAGAAGTGTTGCACCAGACAATGCAGATAGCAACTATAAAATGGCAATGGACTGTGCGCTCAGTAAGCTCGAAGTTCCTCAGAAAAACATTTTTAGGATGGTTGTTGAATCAGACGCTGAGAATAATGCAGAGGCTTATGAAAAACTTATTGAAGAGAAGGTTCCTAACAATCAATTTGACCTTATTATGCTTGGCATGGGTGACGATGGCCATACAGCCTCCTTATTTCCACACACGTCGGCACTAGAGGTTAGCAATAGACTTGTTGTTGCAAATGAAGTCCCTCAAAAACAAACTTTAAGAATGACTCTTACCTACACTTGCATTAACCAAGCCCACAACATTTGTTTCTTTGTACTCGGTGAAAACAAAGCCACTACTTTAAAGGAAGTTTTAAAAGGGCCCTATCTCCCTTTAGAGCATCCATCACAAAAGATTGGCACAAATACACACAAAGCCCTTTGGATCATCGATCAAAGCGCTGCAACTCAATTAGAACTATAATGCTTGTACTTGGAATAGAATCTACCTGTGATGAAGCTGCTGCTGCAGTTGTTGAAGATGGCTCTAAAATTCTATCTAATATTGTATACTCTCAAGCGCAATTGCATAATCAATTTAAGGGGGTTGTCCCTGAGCTGGCCTGCCGTAAGCATTTAGATGTGATTATTCCTGTTGTAGAACAAGCTTTAAAAAAAGCTAACTGTTCTTTAGAGGATATTGACGTAATAGCTGCTGCAAGAGGCCCGGGTCTAATTGGAGCTCTCCTTATTGGGCTTAACACTGCCAAAGCTCTTGCCTACGCAGCCAAAAAACCCTTTATTGGTATAAACCACCTAGAGGGCCACTTGTATGGATCAATGATGCCAGTGATGCCTAAAAAATTTCCTTGTCTTGGGGTTATTTTATCCGGAGGACACACGGCTCTAGTTCATATTGAAGCTATTCGGAAATACCGCGTATTGGGAACAACAGTTGATGATGCAATTGGTGAAGCCTTTGATAAGGTAGCTAGTTTATTAGGCCTCCCCTATCCAGGCGGCCCCTTCATAGAAAATTTAGCAAGAGACGGCGATCCATATAAATTTTCTTTTAAAGCAGGCAATGTCAAAAAGAATCCTCTTGATTTCTCATTTAGTGGCCTCAAAACAAATGTAATGTACACCATTAAAGGACAAAATCAGGACAAAAACGCCCCCTCAAACCTCTCCGATATTGAAAAAAAAGATATAGCGGCTTCATTTCAACGCGCAGCTTTTTCTGACATTGTCAATAAAACATTATTAGCAACTGACCACTACCCATACCATGGCTTAATCTTAGGTGGAGGAGTCTGCTCAAGCCAAGCACTCAAAAAAATGTTTGAAGAAGCTTTTACCACTATTCCTCAGTTTTGGCCAGCAACTGGCATGGCCTCAGATAATGCCGCTATGATAGCAGGACTTGGCTACCACCAATTCATGCAACAAGGTCAACATGATTCATATTTTTTGAAAGCTCAACCTAAGATTCCAAACTTAATGTAATTTAAACTTGTAAAAAAATTGAAATCTTACATATAATCTCGCTTTAATTATTCTAGGAAATAAGTCATGGCAAGAGAAAATATAAAACTAAAAAGCGAAGAGAGTAGTGAATACTACTACACTACAAAAAATAAGAAAACAAATCCTGAACGTCTTGTAATGAAAAAATTTGATAAGACGTTAAGAAAACATGTCATCTTCAAAGAGACAAAGTAATAAAGATCTGCCTCCTTTCAGCGCGTTTATTCGCGCATCAAACGCCTTTTCCTAGAAAAGGCGTTTGTTTTTTAAATTAATTATGTTTGAGCTAGCACTAATAAAAAAATATTTACAGCCCCGTTTCAAGCAGCTTTCTGTATCCATAATATCACTTGTTTCAATCTTAGTAATCACTGTTGTCGTCTGGTTAGTTCTTGTTTTTCTATCTGTTGTCAATGGAATGGAAAAGAATTGGACTGAAAAGCTGATTGCTCTAAGTGCTCCTCTCCAAATTATGCCAACAGATAATTACTATCAATCGGACTATTACCAACTCGATGCCATTTCACATGAAGCGAACTATTGCTACAAAACTATTGAAGAAAAAATGATTTCAGAGCCCTCATACGACCCATTTGTCGACGAGGAACCACATAGCCAATGGCAACCATCGAGCGGCAAAGACCTTGTTCGAGAAGTCTTTAGCTCAATAGCTTCTTTAAACAACAAAACTCAATATCCTATTCAAGCCAACGACTTTCAGCTAAGCGTTGCCAATGCACGCTTCAAACTTTTGCGCTCTTTTAATGATTGCAATCTAGGACACGCTGCTGACTCACAAAGCTTTCTAACGCAAATAGCCTACCTTTCATCATTTGAGCCAAGCAACACACGTTTGCACAAGACGCTGCTACCACTGTCAACGCAAGATTTATCAAATATATTCTCTCTTTTAGGGTCATCTGCACAAAATATTCAACAAGATGCTCCTGATAAAGATGCAATTTTAAGTGCCTCTATTTTTAGGAAACGACTCGACAATTTTTTTAAACACGTTGATATCTCACATCTCAAAACTGGCACGCAAGGATACTCATTCCCAAGAGAGGCTCTTGCCCACTCAGGGCATATCAAAGCTCTTTTAGTAGAGGGAAACACTCTCATTATTCCACAAACACTTACAAGTCTAAATCAATTTAAGCAACAGTGTATAGATCAAAATGTCCAAGCATGCATTGTACAAATCCACTTAGATAAAGACTTAGTGCAATTTGAAAAACAAACGCAGCCACTAAGCCAGTTTAACCTCAAATTACCCGGCGAAGCATTAGTTGAGTCAGATCTTATTAAAGCCTCTCTAAAACACGCCTCTGTTCCAAGTCATATTAAATTTCTAATCAAAACAAACCTTCAAGGAACTCCATTTAGCAAGGAAGTCTTCTTCAATAAGCTTGAGATTGGAAAGGCTGCCCCTGTTTTAGACTTTAAGGAATTCCCTAAAGAAGCTCCTCTATGGGCCTACAAAGTAAAAAATGGGAAGCAATCTACTCTTATACTGCCTGAAGATTATGAAGTAGGAGAAGGTGTGCTGCTTCCTAAATCTTTTAGAGAAAATGGTGTGTTATGTGGAGATCGCGGCTATTTGTCGTACAATTCACAAACAACCTCTTCTATCCAAGAAATGCGCATTCCAATTTTTGTTGCAGGTTTTTTTGATCCCGGTCTTATCCCAAATAGTGGGCGCCTGCTGCTAGCCCCAAAAAAAATAATCTCTACAATAAATGCTGCTATTTCAGTTAAAGACTCTCTTATTGGAAACGGAATTAATGTTTGGTTTGATCAAACTAAACAAGCGGATCAAGTAAAAGCATTTTTAGAAAAAGATTTTAAAGCGCGCCACATTAGTCCCTTTTGGGAAATTAAAACATATAAAGAATACGAATATTCAAAAGATTTTATAGAGCAACTCTCATCAGACAAAGTCCTTTTTACCCTTATTGCAATTATCATTATAACCGTGGCATGCACCAACATTATTTCTATGCTAATATTGCTTGTTAGCGACAAGAAAAAGGAAATAGGTATTCTACAAGCTATGGGTGCTTCAAAGAAAAGCATAGCTCTTATTTTTGGAGGATGCGGACTTGCAATAGGATTAATAAGCAGTCTCATAGGGACAGGACTTGCCTATTTAACCCTGAGGAACTTGAATTCCATTATTAACTTAGTTAACAAAATTCAAGGGCGCCAGCTATTTAACCCTGCATTTTTTGGAGATGCCCTACCTTCGACACTCAATCTTGATGCATTTTTATTTGCGATAGGAGCAACGACTATTCTTTCTATTGTCTCGGGCTTAATCCCAGCTATAAAAGCAATGCGCCTTAATCCAACTGAAATTCTTAAGACGGAACAATAAAATGAAGTTCAAAGCAACAAATTTGTGCAAGGCTTTTCTCAAACCAATAAAAGTAGATATTTTGAAAAATATCAATTTAGAGGTAGGAGCTGAAGAATCTGTTGCAATAATGGGAACATCTGGCGTTGGAAAAAGTACCCTACTTCATATTTTAGGCACGCTAGAAAAACCTGACAGCGGAACTCTTGTGTTTGGTGAGGATCCACATCAAAACCTGACTCAAATCCGCAACCAAGAGGTTGGATTTATTTTTCAGTCCTTCTTTTTGATCGACCATTTAACAGTTCTTCAAAATGTGCTAATGCCTGCTAAAATTGCTCGCAAACCACTCAACAAAAAATCTGAAGCTTATCTTAGAGCTCTAGAGCTGCTTAAAAGAGTTGGACTCTATGATAGACGCAACCAATTAACAAAAACCCTATCAGGCGGCGAAAAACAACGCGCATGTATCGCACGCGCGCTATGTAATAACCCTTCTATTATCTTTGCAGATGAGCCTACTGGAAATCTAGATCAAGAGACATCTAAGATTGTTCAAGATCTTTTACTTGAAACTATTCGAATTGAAAAGAAATCTTTAATTGTTGTGACTCATGACGAAAAATTTGCAGCTTCTTGCGATAGAGTCTACCATCTTAAAGAAGGTGTTTTGACGCAAGACCAAGCCTGCTTTTTCTTTGACTAATACACAAAAGTAAAGAGAAAACCATAGCTCTACTTTTCTGCAAATCGAGCAGCATCTTCTAAACCAAGAGGTTCAAAAATAAGTTCTAAATCGTTGCGAGGAAGGTAGGGCATTTTAGGAACAATATTTATGTATTCTTTAAAACTTGATCTAAGGCGATCTCCTGCAATTTTTTGGAGCTCTGAAGCTGTAACTTCCTTTAAGTCTTCAAGTCCTGAAATAACAGAAGAAAAAGAGCGCTTGATATCATCATATGCAGCCCCCTCAAGATCTTTTGAAGTTAAACAATGAGTCTTGTAAAAAAGATCACTAGGGTGACCTTTTGCAGCATAAAGGGCCCCTATTACAAATGAAAGCCTCCAAAAACGACGACGATAATCTGTCCCATAAAACTGAAATATTTTTTCGGGGGCAATTTTCTTATTATAAATTTCCTTAATGCAAGCTGCGCAAGTCACTGAACTAAGCATAGCCGATGTCATGCCAGTCGATAAAAGTGGGTCTATAAAGACAGCTGCATCTCCTACAATAAAATAACCTGGCCCCGCCCACTTCTCAGTCACATAGCTCCAGTCTGCTGTCATGCGCAAAGGAGAGACCAAGCAGGCCGGCTCCAATAAATCTTTCATAGCTTCAGATTCTAAAATAGCGCGCGAGTAGATCTCACTTTTTGACATCTCTTTTTTTACACTGTCATAATATTTTTGTGAGAGAACAACTCCCACACTAAGTGTTTTATTATGAAGAGGTATGCCCCAAATCCAACCGTTAGGGATTGCACTGATGGTAATGGGATTCTCAATTTCGTCAGAATAACCATCAACATCCTCAAATCCTGCAAGAGTACTAGGAGCATTAGCTTTAAGCCAATACCCCCACAAAGCTGTATTTTGAAATGCCTTTAGTGGCTTTTGACACTTAAAATACTGACGAGCTAAAAGAGCTGAGCGCCCAGAAGCATCAATTAAATAGTCACAAAAATAATCTTTTTCCTTTTTTGAATTTTCAACCTTTACCCCAACAGGTCTTTCGCCTTCAAAAAGTATTTCTTTAACTTTATGCTCTTCAAAAACCTGTGCTCCACATTCTTGAGCTCTTTTAAGAAGTAAATGATCAAATTCAGAACGTTCTACATGATAAGTATAGTCGCCAGTAGCCCCCCAATTAATTAACCAGCGCTCATTCCAATCAAAAAAGACTCCCCCTTTTCTCTTTACTCCAAGGTTCACAAGTCTATCTTCGACACCCAGCAACTGCAAAAGGAAAGGCAGAGATAAAATGCCTGATTCACCAACATGGTAGCGCGGATGCTTATCTTTATCGAACAAAAGAACTTTAATGCCAGCTTGGGCAAGTAAAATTGCAGCGGCAGACCCAGCAGGTCCACCACCGATAATAATTACTTGACTATGGTTAGAGCGCCCCATTTACCCCTTGCTCGAAAAGTTCACTTGTAAATGCTTGTTTTGTTGCTCGAGTTGAGCAACCTGTGATGTCTACTAAGTTGTTTTGCGCGCGTTTGACACCATTAAGGTTCGTTTGATAGCGAAGCTTTGGACTTTCTTGAGAAACTACTTTTTCTACAAGCTCTGCCACTTCTTGAGGGTTTTGAGACAACTTAATTTTACCTTGGAACCAACTCACTAAGTTTTTCTGAAACTTCTCATATGGGTTGTCTTCAAGAACACGACGCCCTTGCTCCATCCCCGATGTTATTTCTGTTTTAACAGGACCAGGCTCAATTAAAGAAATATTGATTCCAAACTGATTTAAATAACCTGCCATTGATCCAGTAAGTCCTTCTAAGGCGTATTTAGAAGCTGAATAAATATCAAATCCGCCTATGGGATCAAAGCCTGATGTAGAGCTCATGTTGATAATATGACCACTTGATTGTGCTCTCATTTGTGGAAGCACAGCTTGAATAACCGATAGGCTGCCAAAAAAGTTTGTATCAAATTGAGATTTAACCTGATCTAAATCAGTAAGTTCACATGGCCCAAGCAGTAAATAGCCGGCGTTGTTGATAACAACATCAATGCGGCCTTGCTCTGAAACTATCTCAGAAATAATGCTTTCAATTTGTTGAGGTTTTGTAACATCAAGTTCTTTAACTTTAATTTTTTCATTTTTAAACCCATCAAAAGCATCAGGCGAGCGCATTGTTCCATAAACAATCTCTCCTTTATCAGCGAGTTGTTCACAAATTGCTTTTCCAATTCCTTTGGATGATCCAGTAACTAAAACGACTTTGTTTTCACAAAAGGCCTTGAAGGGCAATAGCATTAAAAATGCAACTAACAGAACTCTCATATAGATCTCCTTAATAATTTAAGAGGTAAAATTTAATAATATATACTCTAAACAAGAAGATGGTTTCATCGATCTTTTCAAAGCAGATTGAGCATACTCTATTGTATTTTCAAATTGACCAACACTTATCAAGTTCAAATTTGAATCGAGCATTTTTTTCTGATACCACTTTTGAATTAGTTTTAAAAGAGCACAAGCTTCTTTGTCTATAAAAGATGCTTGTGAGTTCTCTTCATTTTTCTGAAGAGCAACTTCTTCTTCAAGCTTCTTTTGAATGTCTTCACAGGCCACAAAGATATCGTTGTATGTGTAATTAGGCCATTTATTCAACAAATCTGTTAATGAAGTAAAATAGCTCTTATTTTCAGAAACGCAGTCATTGTCTTGAAAAAATATTTTTTGAACTCTTGATGAAATTGTTGGGAGAACTTGATCAATATTTTCTACAATCAATATAAACAATGAGTCTTTGGATGGTTCTTCAAGAGTTTTTAAAAGAGCATTTGCAGCAGCATCTTGCATTCGATCAGCATGTTTTATAACAAAAAATTGTTTAGGAGCTTCATTGGGATACAGATTGCTCTGGGTGCAAATTTGTTTAATCTGTTCAATAGAATACTGGCCCGTCTTAGATGCTGGAGAAAATTCATGAAAGTCTGGATGACTTTTATGATCCATTTTAGTTAGGTGCGCCTCATTACAGTCCAAACGCATAAAAACTTCTTTTACAAAGCTTAGCGTACTGCTCATTATTTGTTGAAAATCTGAGCCAACAAAAATAAGTGCATGTGGAATCTTTTCTGAATCTATAAAACTTTTGAGTAGGGTTTCTGAATCTGTGCTCATCGAGTCGCTGCAATTTAAATATTACTCAAAACATACTCTGATTATATTTTTTGTGCAAAAAAAAGAGTGATCACTACTAAATAAATCTACGTCTTGCTACACAGAAAAATATTACAATACTAGGAGATTGCCAATGATTTACATTGCTTGTCTAAAGTACGGCAACAAATACAGTGCAAAATATGTAAATATACTCAAAAACATGGTTTCTAGAAACCTGAGCTTACCCCATAAATTCATATGCTTTACTGAGGATCCTGAAGGTCTAGATTCACAAATAGAGATCTTTCCTCTTGAAGAAATGGGACTAGCTGGCGATTTCCGAGCTTGGTGGTATAAACTTAAAGTTTTTGATAAAGATTTAGGAATACAAGGCACTCTTCTTTTCCTGGATTTAGATGTTACAATTATCTCAAATATAGATTGCTTATTTGAATACAATCCAAATAAATTTTGTATTATCCAAGACTTTCTACGCATAAAAGATCCTAACTATGCTGTTAAAAACAGCTCTGTCTTTCGCATGGAAATAGGATCTCACCCTACTGTATGGGATGACTTTGTTAAATTTAAAGATCAAATCACTGCAGGTTTTGCTGGAGATCAAGATTGGATCAGTGCACGCATTAATGAGGCTGTTGTATGGCCGCATGACTGGGTTATTAGTTACCGTTGGGAACTAAAAAAACAGCTTGAAAATGACCCCTCCAAACGAATTAGCTACGAGCTAGAATCTCAACCTCCAAAAGATTGTTGCATTCTCGTGTTTCATGGGACTCCTTCACCCCATGAAGTCGTTGACATTCCAAACCCTGACCCTCTTATAAAAAGGCACTGGAATTAACTTTATATAAGCTTTCACACCTATAATTATACTTCTTGCATTAGAGTAAAATTAGACAAATATGGATGTTTAAATTGATATTCCAAAGATTTTATTTTATCGTTAAAAACTAAAGCATTTATAGCGTCTTTTCTATAGATTTTAAAGACTGTAATTCATCAACTTTAGTTTAACCACCATATTGCTGCATTTAGCGTGAAGGCATAAATACACCAAAATAAATACGGCAGCAATAATAAACCAGCAGCTTTGCGTATGTGAAAAAATACATGCCCCATAATGGCAATAAAAAATATTAAAAAACCCAAGTCTAAAAGAGCCCAACCAACTTGATGCAGTTTAAAAAATAAAAACGACCACAGACCATTTAAAAAAAGTTGAACGACAAATAGAGTGTACGAAGCAACACGTTTAATCTGCGTTGTTTTTGTCTGACTGACAAGCCAAACAGAAACTGTCATCATGATATACAACAAAGTCCATACAGGTCCAAAGACCCAGCTTGGAGGATTCCAAGATGCTTTTTCAAGCCCCGCGTACCAAGGGTAAATAGATTGAGTTGTTAAAAGAGCTGAGATTGCCTGCACAAGGAGAACTAACAAATACCATAAAACCAATGAGACTATTTTATTTCTTTTCAAGTTTTGACCACGCAAAGATAAAAAATCACTAAGTTGTTTTTTTGTAGTTATATACAAAACCTCAAAATTTAAATTTGACGATTTCAATTCTAAAAATTAAGTGTTTTTATTATACTTTATACTAATTTTCAATTTTGGAGCAATAATATGAGAGTTGACTTTTCATCAAACAAATACAATGTGGATTTTAATAGAGGTAATCCAGAGGTCTACACCGAAAAATTTAGACAAATGAGAGATGAAAAACTTGCTAACAAGACAGACAATAACAATGAACCGACTCAGACTAGTCAAGGCTCAAACATAGCACAACAGCCTGGTGTAGAAATAGAAGCAAAAGAAGAACTTTCATATGAAGTTCTTAAAGAATACTTAGAAGCCGTTGCCAAAGCGGATTCAACAAAAGCTTCAAACGATAAAATAGGCTATGTAGTTATAGCTGCAGCTATTACAGCTGTTGCACTTTTAGCACTGAAGTGCTCCTCTATTGCTCAAGAAAACATTCTTATAAAAAGTAACTTAAAAAATTGTCAAAATTCCCTGAATAACCCCATTTTACCTGAAAGTTTCAACTCTACCCTTTCAAACCTAGAAATAAAAGAAACCTTTTTTGGTGAGACTGCTAAAATACTTAATAGCTATTTCAAAGCTGGTGTAAATGACAGCTCGCAGGCCTCGCAAAAAACTATTGAAAACTGCAAATTAGTACCATTTTCTGTGGGAGACCTGCAAATAGGAGTCCAAAAACGTTGTCTAGATAAATCTGTATATATAAATGATGACAATCAGATCATTTCAAAGTTAAGCTTCTCAGCTAATCCACATACAACAAGCATCTATAACGGCACGTCTTCTTTATACAATAGAATAAACATCTTTTGTGTAGAGAAAAAAGTGCTAGAACAAGACTTTGTTAATGCCGAGTCTAACTGCGTAGGCTCATTTACAGGAAAAGCCACAGCATTCAGCTCAAAAAATAACGCCGATGTTTGCCTAAACAATTACTTTAATTCAGAAAAACTTCAAGTAATGCTTTCTCCAAATGGCGTTTCTGGGGTGCACAAAGCCACAGAAAAAGGCATCGGGCAAGAGACGACTTCAACAATTTATTTTACAGATTCAACGCAGCTCACAGGTAATAACTTTGAAATATTAAAGAGTTATGTAACTGCTGGAGACCTTCAAGAAAAAAGCTAGGCTTGAATTAACAACCTTCTTTCAATAGCTTGCCAGCACTGGTTTATTACAGCCTCAGCTGGCTGGCTGGCATCTATCAGCACAATTCGTTGAGGTTGTTCTTTAGCAAGTTGTTGATAGGCAGCCCTAACCTGTTCATGAAAAGAAAGGTCTAAACTCTCGAGTCTGTCCCAATCTTTGTCCATCTTTTTAGTTCTCTTGAGCCCTTCTTTTGGATCAAGGTCAAGTACAAACGTTAAATCAGGCTCTAAATAATTACATGCAAGAGAACAGAGATCCTGGGTCAGTTTCTTACCCACGCCGCGAGCAATCCCCTGGTAGGCGACAGTTGAATCATTATATCGATCGCATAAAACAATATGCCCACTATCAAGGTGAGGTTTTATGATTTCTTTGATTTGTTGGGCGCGAGAAGTTAGAAAAAGAAGTATTTCAGAAATACTACCGATTGGATACTTGTCTTGATGAAGAAGCAAGTTTCTAACCTGCTCTCCAAGTAGGGTTCCGCCAGGCTCACGAGTTTTAGCAACTGCATAATCTAGTTTTTCAAAACGATTAACAAGGTGCTCAATCAGGGTTGATTTGCCCGCACCTTCTCCCCCTTCAAAAGTAATTAAAAGCGGATGTTTTTTTCCCATTACACTTCTGCTTCTGTTTCAGCTTCTATTTCATCTACAATTTGACTGCTTTCAATTTTTTGAATGCATGAAATAACATCACCTGATTTATTGAGTTGAGCTAACCTTACACCTTGTGTAGCTCTTCCCATAACTCTTAAATCTGCCATTCCAAAACGAATCGTCTGGCCAAGTTTGGACATCATAATTACATTGTCGCCATCTTCAGTCGTTAAAGCGCCAACAACTTTTCCGTTACGATCATTTGCAATAATAGAGCGTACTCCCACTCCACCACGATTAGTTTTTCTAAAATCCTCTACAAAAGATCTTTTACCATAGCCTTTTTCACAGACCACTAAAATCTGTTCGTTGCCCTTAACAACTTCAGACGCAACAACAATTTGACCTTCGTCTTTAAGGTTAATGCCCCTTACACCACGCGCTGTTCTTCCCATTGGCCTGACTTGATCTTCATCAAACCTAATCGCCATTCCTGAGTTGGTGAAAAGCATGACTTGTTCATCAGCTGAAACAAGGTGCGTTTTAATAAGCTCATCGCCCTCGTCAATAGTTAAAGCATAGATCCCTTTTCTTCTTGGATTTGAGAAAAGGTTTAATGGAGTTTTCTTAACAACACCTTTGCGAGTTGCCATGAAAATACTTTGTTCTTCATTAAAGCCAGAGACTTTTAAGACTGTGGCAATGTGTTCATCAGGCTTCAAGCCTTCAAGGAAATTAACTAAAGGTCGCCCTTTAGAGCGTCGCCCAGTTTCAGGAATCTGCCATGTTTTAAGCCAATAACAACGTCCATGATTTGTGAATATAAGAAGATAATCGTGAGTATTGGCAACATAAAGTTCTTTGAGAGCATCTTGCTCTTTCTTAATGTCGAAGCCAATAACACCACTTCCACCACGTCGCTGCTCTCTAAATGTAGACACTGGCATACGCTTAATGTAATCGTCTTGAGAAATCGTTACAACAACGGCCTCATTTGTAATCAAATCTTCCATATTAAAATCGCCTTCTGCAGCGATGATCTGAGTACGACGTTTAGACTTATCGATTTGAGCAACTTGCTTGAGTTCATCACTAATAATATCTCGAACTCTCTCTTCGCTAGCCAGAATTGACTTTAAATCTTTAATTTTCTCAAGAAGAGCCTGATACTCATGATTGATCTTATCTTGTTCAAGACCAGTAAGTTGATACAATCTTAGGTCAAGAACAGCATTGGCTTGACGCTCGGTGAGATCATAAAATTGTATTAAACTGGCTTTAGCTTCATCTCTACTTGATTTTGAACGGATAATCTTAACGACCTCATCCAAATGCTTTAAGGCTTTAAGGTACCCTTCTAAGATGTGCGCTCTAGCTTCTGCTTTATTTAACTCAAAACGCGCTCTTCTTCTAACAACGTCAATTCGATGCTCAATCCAAGCATGAATAATTTGTTTAACATTCATGACTCTAGGCAAACCCTTATCAAGGGCAAGCATATTACAACCAAATGTCACTTGGAGATCTGTATACTTATAGAGCTGATTGATGATAACATCACCCACTTCACCACGCTTAAGTTCCACGACAATGCGAAGTCCTAGTTTGTCAGATTCGTCTCTCAAGTCACTGATACCCGTGATCACTTTATTATTAATTAGTCCTGCAATTTGAGTAATTAATCTAGACTTGTTAACACCATAAGGGAGCTCAGAGATACCTAAAATTTGACGATCGTTTTTGTCCTCTATTTCAATTTTAGCTCTTACGATAACTTTACCGCGACCTGAGTGATAAGCTTCGTTAATGCCTCTGTAGCCACAAATTGTTCCACCTGTTGGAAAATCTGGACCAGGCATTACTTGCATAATCTCATCAACAGTTGTTTTAGGATTTCTCAAAACTAATTCAGTAGCCTCAGCTAATTCTTGAAGGTTGTGTGGTGGAATATTTGTAGCCATTCCCACAGCAATACCTGTCGCCCCATTACATAAAAGGTTAGGAAACTTCGCAGGAAAAACCGTAGGCTCCAACTTAGTTTCATCATAGTTGGGATCCATTTTAACAGTATCTTTGTCCAAGTCTTCCATCAAGGCAACCGAACATTGAGTCAAACGAGCCTCAGTATATCGCATCTGCGCTGGAGGATCACCGTCAATAGAACCAAAATTCCCCTGTCCATTGATAAGCATATTGCGCATAACCCACTCTTGCGCAAGTCTAGCAAGTGTTGGATAGATTACAGATTCCCCATGTGGATGGAAGTCACCCGATGTGTCACCACAAATCTTTGCACACTTACGGTGTTTACCACCTGGAGAAAGATTAAGTAATTTCATTGCATAAAGAATGCGACGCTGAGATGGCTTTAGTCCATCTCGCACATCAGGAAGAGCACGAGAGATAATGACTGACATCGAATAGCGTAGGTAGCTATCTTTCATCTCATCTTCTACATTACGCTGTATAATATTTTCGAAACTGTTAAAGCTCATATGCTCAATTTTCTCCTGAAATTATATATCTAAGTTTTTCACTGAAAGTGCATGGTGCTCAATAAACTCTCGTCTTGGAGGAACTTCTTCGCCCATTAGTTTAGAGAACATATGATCTGCTGCAATGGCATCAGGGATAGTTATTTGCACCAACGTTCTTTTTTCAGGGTCCATAGTGGTTTCCCAAAGCTGGTCAGGGTTCATTTCCCCCAAACCTTTATAACGCTGAATTGTAATTCCTTTGCGACCGTTTGTTCTGATAAAGTCTACAACTTCTTTTAGAGTATATACTGAAATTGGACTATCATGACTATCGCTTACAAGCTCACACCCGAGTTCACCTGAAGTCACATATTGTGATAAATCAAAATTAAATACAGCCAAACGCTCTTGTATACTTTTAAGGAAATCTTCTTCATAGATTTCAGTAAAAGAAAGCTTTTTGGGTCTAAACACTCTCATTTGATCATTTATTTCATCATCTGGAATGGCCTCTAAAGTTTTCTCATGAATAGCTAGCTGCTCTTCTTGATAGTCTTCAGAAAGCTTTTTGAACTCTGTGTCAGAATAAACAAGTTTGGATTCATCAGAAAGTTTTACCTGATACTTTGGAAAAAGACCTGCATCATTTTTAGAAGCTAAAAATTCTCTAAAAGGTATAGCTTTTTTTTCAATGCTATTAATGAAGATTTCAACATCCAAGATAATTGCAAGAAGCTCTTTCATTTCTTGTGGATCTAGCGTTCTATTGTCTTTTGTCATTCTCATAAATAAGTCACTCATACCTAATTCAAGCAGGTATGCATCCATTTCTTTTTCAGAATGAATGTATCTACTTATCTTTTTTCGAGAGACTTTATAAAGAGGAGGCTGAGCGACATAAACATAATTGTTCTCAATGAGAGCTGGCATATTCCTAAAAAAGAAAGTTAGCAGAAGCGTTCTAATATGAGATCCATCTACATCAGCATCCGTCATAATAATAATTCTATGATAACGCAGTTTTTCAAGATTAAAGTTATTGGCTCCAATTCCACAACCAAGCGCTGAAATAATGATTCCAATTTGTTCACTTTGAAGAACTCTTTCTAATCGAGCTTTTTCAACATTTAGAATTTTACCACGAATGGGCAAAATAGCTTGATTCTTTCTGTCTCTAGCACCTTTTGCAGAACCTCCAGCAGAATCTCCCTCAACAATAAATATTTCGCAGTTAGCCGGATTGCGCTCTTGACAGTCCACAAGTTTTCCAGGAAGACGAGCTGTGTCTAGAGCTGATTTTCTAATTGTAAGTTCTCTCGCTTTCTTTGCGGCCTCACGCGCTTGGGCAGCCAAAAGAGCTTTCTCCACAATTGTTTTTGCAATAGAAGGATTTTCGCTTAGATAAGTCGAAAGACCCTCACCAGTAATTTGCTGAGCAACTGTTGCAACATCATTGTTTCCTAAACGCTGCTTGGTTTGACCTTCAAACTGAGGATTCATTACTTTTGTAGAAACAACAGCCGTAAGACCTTCGCGCATATCGTCACCAGACAAGGATATTTTGTCAGACTTGATCAAGTTGTTGCTCTTAATATATTGATTTAAAACTCGAGTAAGAGCTGTTGAAAAACCTGTTAGATGGGTTCCACCTTGTGCCGTAGGAATGTTGTTTACATAAGTATAAATAGACTCATTAAAACTCTTATTCCACTGGAGTGAAACTTCAAATTCAATGGGTCCATCATCACCTTCTTTACTACCTTTAAAATAAATAGGCTCTTCAAACAAAGGGTCTTTGCCTTCGTTTAAATAACTCACAAAAGAACGTAATCCCCCTTCATAGTAGAAGGTTTGTTCTTCTTTTGTTAGATCTCGATCATCTTTTAATAGGATTGTTATCCCATTGTTTAAAAATGCAAGTTCTCTAAGGCGTTTAGCTAAGATATCGAAATCATATTCTGTTACTGAAAAGATACTGTCGTCAGCTAAAAATGTAACTTTTGTTCCGCGTTTATCAGTTTTACCTACTTTTTCTAATGGAGCTACTACTGCCCCTTTAGAAAACTCAATTTTATACATTTCATTATTTGTAAAAACTTCAGCGCAGAGTTTTTTTGATAAAGCATTTACACATGAAACCCCAACTCCATGAAGGCCCCCTGAAACCTTGTAGGCTCCCTTATCAAATTTTCCACCTGCGTGCAAAATAGTCATAACAACTTCTGCAGCAGACACAAAACGCCCTTGTTTGATCGATTCTTGCTCGTGTTTGCCTACAGGAATTCCTCTTCCATTATCTTCAACAGAAATAGAGTTGTCCTTATGAATAACAACTTGAATGCGATCACAATAACCTGCTAGAGCTTCATCAATACTGTTATCTACAACCTCGTAGACTAAGTGATGTAGACCATTTTTATGGGTGTCTCCAATGTACATCCCAGGTCTTTCCCTAACAGCTTGCAACCCCTCTAAAACAGTGATTGAACTTGCGCCGTATTTACCTTTTGTTTCTGGATTGTCGCCCATGACTTCGGGATCTTGCGTACTCAATTTGACATACTCCTTAAGTAAAAAAATTAACCTAGCTGAAATCGAATTTCTTTAATATCAGTTTTAGGAAATTTTGCCTTTAATTTTTTTAATAAAATTTTTCTTTCTCGATGCGTCAAGATACTTAAAAGAGTAGAATTAAAAACTTTCACATATAACACGCCTTCACTAAATGACTCTGCGCGTGTCATAGGAGCTAGTTTTTCTCCAACAATTTCAGGCCAAGCCAACGGAATTAAGTCATAGCGTTTGTGACAGTTTTCGTTAACTTCTTTTAAAAAATTAGGAAGTAGAGATTGAATAGATTTAGTTGTTGGTTTCGTTGATCTTATAAATCGCCGTCTAGGATATAATCTCATAAATAACGCACCGATCTTCCTATATTTAGGAAGTTTTCTAATTGCTAAATTACTGTGAAATTATACCCTATTTGGGTTAAACAAACAACTTATTTTAGAAAAAAAGAAGAGTTCTATTCAGCTTTTTTTTCGCGTCTTTTTTCACAAATTTTTTCTACAGATCGACGCCAGCCTTCAGCAGTTTGGGTACGCTTAGACTTTCTAGTCAGGCGATTTTTATTACTCGATTGGTCCTTCGTTTTCACATGTGAAGAAGATTTCATTAATTTGCCTCCTAATGAGATTTTAATA
>JAJACU010000004.1 GCA_022601345.1 Chlamydiota bacterium
ATTACGGTAGCATCAGCTATTACATACTTAAAGATGATTATGACTGCAATAAGAACTAATGATATTAGAATATGAATCCTTTTACGAACTTTTACTTGTTTCTTTTCATCGTATTTTTTTTCAATATCTAAAATGTCGATACTAAAAGAAGTTGTTAAAGAAGTTAAAGCGCTATCTGCACTCGAATACGCTGCAGCAATTAATCCTAATAAAAAGAAAACAGCAATTCCGATACCTAAATCAGAGCTCCAGCCAATTTTCATGGGCTTGATTTCTTTTTCTAAAAGTTTGGAAAAACTGATCTCAGGTTTTTGGTCGGGATCTAAGTCTGTTTGCTTACAAATAACATCTAGGATCATTGCAGCATCTTTGACTGTATGTGTGATAGGTCCTATTCGGTGAAGAGGCTTAAACATGACCTCTTCTTTCTGACTAAATGGAACTCTTCCAAAAGATGGCATATATCCAAACAGTGAACAGAAACTGCTTGGTAGGCGAATTGAACCCGCTGAATCATTAGCGATTGCCATTGAAGCCATCCCCGCTGCCACACTCGCAGCAGCTCCTCCGCTAGATCCTCCGGCTGAATGACTGAGTCTCCATGGATTAGATGTAGGTTTCATTAATTTATTTTTAGTGATGTATCCGGAGCCAAATTCAGGTACATTTGTTTTTCCTAAGAAAACTGATTTGGCATCTTTGAGCCTACTGATTGCAAGAGAATCTTTATCTGCCTTTTGAAGAACGCAAGCGAGTGATCCATTTGTTGTCACAGCATCTTCAATGTCAAACAGGAGGTCTTTTACAGAAATAGGAATGCCTAATAGAGGACTATCTCTGTATAGATCTAAGTTTTTGTCTATCTCTTCTGCTTGCTTGATTGCTTGATCTTTAAGGATTAAAATATAAGAGTTTACTTCAATATTCAGCCTTTCTATTCGATTTAGAAAAGCTTGAGTAACTTCACTGCAAGAGAGTTCTTTGGATAAGATTTTCTCACGAATGGTGTATCCTGGTAAAAAAACAAGTTCTTCTTCTTGCATAGTTTGTAGGGTGTGAAGTTTATAAAATCCACCTATAGAGGAATAAATTTTTTAGCCATACTAAAAAGATAATTATTGACTGTTTAGTAGGTCCTGGGAATACTTTACCAGAATTTGTATGGAGCTGATGTATGAGCGAGAAAGCCTCAGGGTTGATTTATGTTTCATGTGCATTTGGGGAAGAAGATCAAAGCATTAGAGAACTTCGAATAGAGCTAGTCTCACGTTTTTGTGCCCAGAAAATGAGAGAAGGTGTGATTGTTTTTTCTCCACTTATCCATAATTATCATATTTTAAAATATGGCCTTCCTATTGGTTGGGACTATTGGGAAAAATTCAATAAGAAGCTTTTAGAAAGGTGTGATCGCCTTTATGTTTTAAAGCTTAAAGGGTGGGAAAAATCAATTGGAATTCAAGCAGAAATTGCTATTGCCAGAAGCCTAGATATTCCAATTGAATATCAAGAACCTGGTGCTCTTGAAAATGAGACAATTTCACTTACTAAGAAGAGTTAACAAAGTACTGTTTTATGTTAAGGTTCTATCAGTTTACTCTATTGTTTGTGCTCTGTTTTTCAAAGGTTCTTTTTGGTGAAGTGCTGGAGATTCAATCAATTAGCGAAATATTGCCCTATGTTACAGAAGACTCTTTAGTAGTGTTTGATGTTGATGAAACTTTGTTAACAACTAAGCAGTCTGTTGGAGGGGACCCTTGGTTTAGTGACTCTTTAAAGATATACCAAGAGGGAGGGTTTTCTTATGAAGAGGCTCTTGCAAAGACTCTTCCTGATTATATGAAGCTTCAAAACATGACTCAAGTAAAGGCCGTAGAGTCCTTGACACCACCATTAGTTCACAAACTTCAAAATAGTGGAGTAAAGGTGATAGGCTTGACTGAAAGAAATCTAGAGCTTGCTTATACAACGCTGCGCCAGCTAAGATCTATTGAAATTGATTTAGATAGGAACCCTGTTAAAATAAAAGATCTAAACCTTTCTTCACATTTTCCAGTAAAGTATATTGAGGGAATTGTATTTGTGCAACGTAATCACAAGGGTGAAGTCTTGTTTAATATGGTTAAGCTTTCAGATTCCCCGTTAAAAAAAGTTATATTTATCGATGATAAGATGAAATACATAAAGCAAGTGGAGGAAGTCTGTGAGGCTCATAATATTGAATATGTTGGCTTTAGATATGGGGCAAATGATGCGGCTTTTGAAGTCTATAACTCTGAAATTGCCCAGATTCAACACAAGTATTTTGATAAAATCCTTTCCAATGAAGCTGCTGAAAAAATTCTTTTAGCAAGAAGGCAAGCTGATGATTAAAAAGTGGATTTACATTGTTTTTATATGTTGTCTTTTTTTTGGAAGGTATTTGTCAGCTGAAATTATTGAATGTACACAGGTAAGCGAACTGTTCTCTTTAGTGCCTAATGAGAGTCTCCTTTTTTTAGAAATAGATAATGTAGTTCTTAAGCCCAAAGAAGAGGTCGCGACGACATCTTTTTTTGATTATTTAAGGCAAAACTTGCTTAGAGAGGGGCTTGAGCCCGATCAAATAGTAAACAAGCTGTATCCGTTATGGGTTAAGGTTCAAAAAAAATCCAAAAGCATACTCGCAGATGTAAATCTGCCTGAAAGCTTTAAACTTTTAAAAGAAAAAGATGTCACAGTTTTGGCTTTTAGTCAGTGTGGCCCACATTTAGCCTATCAAACATTAGATAAACTTCATGCGCTAAACATCCGTTTTAATACATCAGAGCCTTTCCATCAGAATTTTATATTAGAGCCTGAATTGGCCACTTTTTATGAGGGGATGTTTTTACTCCACCCTATCTGCGACAAGGGAGAATATATTCCAAAGTTTCTAGAGCAAACCAATTTTTCTCCTACAAAGGTTGTTTGCGCTGACTATCAGCTTGTTAACTTGGTTCGTTTAGGACAAGTTTTTGAACAACTCGAGATCCCATTTTTGGGCATCTATTGTAGAAATGAAGATTGTAATGTATCGGACTATACAATAGATATAGGTAATCTGCAGCTTGAATATCTTGATAAGATTATGCCAGATGTAACTGCATCAACTTTATTACAAGGAAGCTAATGCCAATTTTTGAAGAAAAATCTATTACAAATGTATCTAACTATTTGCAACCCGGAGCACTATTAGTACTAGATTTAGATAACACCTTAATTGAAAGTGCTTTTCACTACGGTTCTTATCAGTGGGGGAATTTTTTAATTAGAGAAGCCCTTAAAGAAGGTGCAAACATTGATCAAGCGTTAGATCAAGTTATGCCACTTTGGGATAAAGCTCAGCATGAAATCGAAATTCGGACCATAGAAGAGGAAATAGAGAAGTGGTTAAATCTTCAGCATGCTCAAAAAACGCTGATGTTGGGACTAACTGGCAGATCTCACAAAATAGCAACAGTTACACTCAATCATTTAAAAAAACATGGCTTAAGCTTTTCTAACTGGGGTTTTTGTGAACCCTTTTTTAAAGAAAGTACACATTTTCATTTGGAAGAAGGAGTCATATTTGTTGGGCCAAAGAACAATAAAGGTGAGGCGTTGCTTCACTTTATCCATCATGTTACAACGCCTATCAAACAAATTGTTTTTGTCGATGATCAAATTAGCTACCTGAAGCAAGTCGAAAAGTCTTTAGAGGGCTTAGAGGTTGAATATATTGGAATACGGTATGGTGGAGCTGATAATGCGGTTGACAGGTTCGATTTAGCGCAAGCTAAGAAAGAACAGTTAAAATTTTCAAAAGATTAGTAGTTTAAATTAACTTTTTCGGGTTCAAAATTTAATGGCAAAATTACTTCTACTTGGTTTAGAGCGTCGAAATCAACAATAATGGGTGCAGCTTTTAAAGAATAATAATAAGCGCCTTCTTCCATTGGATCTACAGCTAAAACTTTTGCAACTGCAAGGCCTTCAGGGAACACACCGTCAAATCCGGTTGTGATCAATAAGTCATCAGGTAAAATTAATGCAGCGTTATTATCACTAGAATCAATAAGGCCTCCAGAAGTCAGTTCGCGTGCTACGCTGAGCTGATCCTTAGTGCTGCAGTTAAAACCTCGGCCTAACAATATTTTTCCGTTAGCTCTCCAGAGAGGCTGGCTCAATCCAAAAAGCTCTCCTTTTGCAAAATATGCGCTTTCTTTGGATTGCAAAAGTTGAGTTTTTAAGTTAGCAAGCATGCTGTAAAGAGGGAGTTGACTCTGAATGCAGTTGTAGCTAGAGAGGGCGTTTAGATGGTTAATCAGATCGTAATATTGATTCTTTCCGCGCATTGCGCGAACAGAAACTGTAAGATTTGAATTAGTAATTAGCTTGACGCGTGCTTGTTTTTTTCCCAAATAGTCTACGACCCCGACAAGGGCATTTTGGTAAAGAACAGGGCTATTTACGACGATATGATTGCTGTTTTTTTCACGACTTATCCAAAAAAAACTATTCCAATTGGTTGGGTTGCGATAAACGATTTTTGCTAGAGTGGAATTAGGATAGGTGGGTTGATAAAGGTTTTGTTGAGAGGGAATTTTTTTTGAAAGAATCTTTTTTTTCCTAGCGGGTTTAAAAGATATGTTTGCTAATGGAATGAAAGGTCTAAAAAATTGATTGCGCATTGCATCTTGCGCCCTTTTAGGGAAAGAAATGATAATTAAAAGAGCAAGAGCAAGTATTGTATATTGGGCGTAGTTTTTTCTAAACATTGTGGTTTATTACTTTTTGAATTGAAGATGTTACAGCCTCCATGTTTTTTTGGCACAAGCCTGCAATGTTAATTCTTCCATTGTCTAGAATATAGACGCCAAATTCTTCTCTCAATTTTAAAATAGCATCTTTTGGAAGAGCTAATAGAGAGAACAAACCCTGATCTTTAATAATGTGCTTAAAATCAATAGGAATATTTTTTTGCTCAAGAGACTTTAAGAAATCTTGTCTAAGTTCTTTAACGCGAAGTCTCATTTTTGTGAGTTCTTCACTCCAGACTTGAGAAAGTTCCTGGGACTGAAGAATTGTTTTTACAATGCGAGCTCCATGAATTGGAGGTGTTGAATAATTTCCTCTTATCGTCACGCGTGCATTTTGACCTAAGTTTTCCAAACTCTTTTTTGACTTATCAAAAGCAATTAATGCTCCAACTCGCTCACCATACAACCCAAAATTTTTGGCACATGAGTAACACACAATTGCTTGGTCTACTTGCTCCATAAGTAGCTTAAAAGCTAAGACATCTTCTTGTAGGCCTTGTCCAAATCCTTGGTAGGCACAATCAATAATTGGGAAGATGTTTTTATCTTTAATAATTTGAATGATTTGAGTCCATTGCTCTTTATTCGGATCCATTCCTGTTGGGTTGTGGCAAGACATCTGAAATAAAACAGCAGATTTTTCAGGAATGTCGTTTAAAGCTTTATAAATAGCTTCTATTTCAAGTTCATGAGAACTGGCATTATAGTAAGGAAAAGTAAAAGTCTTGAGTCCGGCATTTTTAAATACATGAGGGTGGTTGGGCCATGTTAAATCGCTGAAAAAAATATTCTCAATACCCATTTGTTTCATGAGCTCACCTGAGAGGCGAAGAGCTGAAGTCGCTCCTACAGTATGTGCAATATAAAAATGCTTGGCATCTTGCTCTGGAGCGACAAGCTTAATGAGTTCTTCTTTGAATTCAGCAGTCCCATCAATAGGAGGGTAGCCTTTATTTAGCTTTTCATCCCATATGAGCTTCTCCGCTTCATGTACACTTCTGAAAAGAGCTATTTGTGCTTCTTCAGATTTATAGACGCCAATCGTAAGGTTTATTTTATTGGGGTTAGGATCTTTTTTGTATTTGGCAGCAAGGCCGAGTATTGGATCGGGTTTAACTTCTTGGAAAGACTGAAAATAGTTCATGGTTATAATAATTGGGGATTAATATTGTTATTTTAAGTATTTTTAGTTCACATTAAACAGAGGGTGTTTTGCTTGATTTCTATCATAAGTTATCAGAGAATAAAAACATATTGAAACAATCTAATGGTGTAGAAGATGTCAGCCCTTCTGCAGTTTTAGAAATTTATTAAATCTTTTACTCAAATTATAACATGAAAAAAAGAGCAATTGTTACTGGTGGTTCTGGTTTTATAGGCTCGTATTTAGTAAAACTATTAGTTAATGATTGTAACTTTGAAGTCTTAAACATAGATAACCTTACATATGCATCGCATCCAAAAGCCTTAAAAGAAGTTGAATCTTTAGATAGCTACAAATTTTTAAAAACTGACATTTGTAATAATACGGTTATCTTAAAAGCAATTGAAGACTTCAAACCAACGGTTATTTTTCACCTTGCAGCAGAATCTCATGTGGATAGGTCTATTGAATCCTCAGATCCTTTTATTCATTCAAATATTTTAGGGACGCACTCAATGTTGAAGGCATCTCTATCTTATTGGGAAAAAAATAATAAGCCAGAGAGCTTTCGCTTTATTCATGTTTCTACAGATGAAGTTTATGGAAGTTTAAGTTTTGAAGACCCAGCTGTTGATGAAAATGCGCCATATAAACCGAGTTCTCCATACTCAGCGAGTAAAGCATCGTCAGACCTGTTAGTTAATGCTTGGACAAATACATATGGGCTTCCTGCAATTATCACCCATTGCACAAACAACTATGGTGAGTATCAGCATGATGAAAAGTTAATACCTACAATTATAAGGACAGCCTTGCACGGTTCTCCTATTCCTATTTATGGCAAAGGGACGAATATTAGAGATTGGCTTTATGTTGGCGATCACTGCCAAGCTCTTGTGGAAGTTTTTGAAAAAGGACTACTTGGAGAATGTTATAATATATGTGGATCTCAACCTTTTTCAAATATGCAAATGGCTTATAAAATTTGTGATCTGCTGGGTCAGTTTGAGCCACGTCAAGATAAAGCACAATACAGCAATCAAATCACTTTTGTTGCTGATAGACTAGGACATGACGTCAGATATGCAGTAAATGACAGTAAAATAAAAAAGACTATCGGTTGGATGCCAAAACTACCTTTTGAAGAAAGGCTTATGCAGACAGTCAAGTGGTTTTTAAAGGAGTATTATGAAAGGAATCATCTTAGCGGGGGGAAGCGGGACTCGTCTGTATCCTCTGACAAAGTTCATCTCTAAGCAGCTTTTACCTGTATATGACAAGCCACTTATTTACTATCCATTGTCTACTTTAATGCTTGCGGGCATTCGAGATATTTTAATTATTACTACCCCAAAAGATCATGATCATTTTGTAGAACTTTTAAAAGATGGCTCTCAGTGGGGAATTTCAATTAAATATGCAATTCAAACCAAGCCAAGTGGGATAGCAGAAGCATTTATTATTGCAGAAAAATTTATTAATAATGAGCCTTCATGCTTAATTCTTGGTGATAATATCTTGTACGGAGCAGGGAACATTAAGTTTTTGCAAGAACAGGCAAAGTCAAGAGATGGTGCAAGTGTTTTTTGTTTATCCGTAAAAGATCCTCATAGATATGGAGTCGTATCAATTACAGCGGAAGGTAAGGCAATGAGTATTGAAGAAAAGCCTGAAAATCCAAAGTCAAATTTTGCAGTCATTGGCCTTTATTTTTATGATAATAATGTTGTTGATATTGCTAAGTCTATTGCCCCTTCTTCTAGAGGAGAGCTTGAGATAACTACTGTAAATCAGATTTACTTACAAAGAAATAAACTTACAGTTAACCAACTTGGAAGGGGGGCTGCTTGGTTTGATGCAGGAACCCATGAATCTCTTGTTGAGGCTTCATATTTTATGAACATTATTGAAAGGCAACAAGGGCTGAAAATCGGTTGCTGTGAAGAAATCGCGTACTCAATGGGCTATATAGATGAAAAGCAACTAGAACGGCTTATATTTCAAATAAAAAATACAAGTTATGGTCAATATCTTAAAACTGTTTTAAAAACTAATTTTCAAGAAAAAGAAGGCGCAGAAACTCTTTATGAAAATGTTTGATGAAGGTATTGACACTGCTGAGGTATATCAACACTATACAAATACTTGGGAGGTGTGGAAGTATCCTCTAACTACGTTTGTCATAAGTTTCTTTCTTTTATTTCCTCTCGCCTTTTTAAGTATTGATGTAACGGATACAGGCTTTCACCTAACTAATCAAATGTTGGCAAATGAAATAGGCCGATCTTACTACAAATTTAATCCATTTTTCCCTCTCTCTGATTTAATAGCTGGAAAATGGTTACTTTTAACCTCTTCACTTGGATTGATTGGAGCAAAGCTAGGAGGAATATTTGCATTTGCAATTTCGGCAGGAATATCTGTAAAGATTTTACAAGAGTATACTAGAGACAGAGTCTTTTTGATGAGAAGTGCTTTTGCAGCTTTACTATTATCAAACTGTGTTTTGTCAGATACTGTTCATTATATGTTGTTGAATTATTACACAGTTCCGATGGTTCTTGGAATGCTTTATATCTTAGTAAGTGTTTCTTTTATTAAGGACCCAAGAGTTTCAAAGGCACTTTTTTTAGGAGCTTTTTTACCGGTTTTATTTTTTGCAAGGTTTACCCTAATTTTAATGGGGCTAATTCCTGTGATGACGTATTGGATAGTTGAAAACAAACATAAAAGATTAGTTTGGTTATTGTTTTTTGTTTCAGCTTTAACCTTTTGGCTGATAGCAGGCTTTTTTGGGGAAAATTATCTAGGTGTATTTCATGCTATTAAGGCGTCATTTGGAGCTCTAGATTATTCTGCTTGCATGAGTGTTCCCAAGGTGTATTTGCGAACATTAAAAGGGTCATTAAAATTTGTAGCAGTAGTGATATTGTTGGCTGCACCCATAAGATTATTCTTTAAAAGAAAATTTTCTGAAAACGTTATTATTATTATTTTATCATTGCCCTTTATAGCAGTTTTTCTTCCCTCTCACTATTCTGTTACTTGGTCAAGGTCTTTTGCTAGAAAGTGGCATTCTTGTGTGTACCCTTTACAAAAGCTTATGTATTTGCAGACCTTGTTTTTGACTTTGTTTTCCTTACTTATAATTTATTTATGTATCCAGATGTTTAAAGCTTATTCTAAAAGCGAAAACAAGAGAGAGTTGGTTGAAAAATTTTTCATATTTATTTCTAGTTTGATTTTTTGTGCCTCTTTTCTTGGCTCTGAGACCGGGTTGGTAAAATCTAGTTATGCTTTGTGGTTGTTAATTGGCCTAGGGGCTGTAGTGTCCAATATGAATACTATCCACAAAAGATTTTATAACAAATTAATAATATTTTTGAGTGTTGGGTGTTTAGTAATTCAGTATACCCACTTTTACAGAGATAATTTGTTTCCATTTAATAAATTAGCTGTTGCCAAACATGGAAAATTTAAGGGTACGATTACTACAAAGTCAAGGCAAGTAGCTTTGGACGAATTAGTGCAAGTAGTTCAAGCAAATACTACAAATAGAAGCTATATTCTTGCTTATCCATCCATTCCAATGATTTGTTATGCGACGGGAAATTTATCTTTTGTTGAGAGGTGTTGGATAAAGATATGTAGCACTAGTGTTTTAGAAAAAGGTTTAGACGATAGTTTACAAATGAAAGATTTAGCGCTAATGGTCAAACAAAAATATCATCAAAATGACCACCTCTGGACGATGGATAATAAATCTTATGATAAAGTTGAAGACACTAAATCTAGGATTGTTGAAGACAAAGTGGCTAGATCTTATAAGTTTAATTTAATATGGGAGAACGCCCTTTTTGAGGTTTATCGTCCCGAAAAAAAGCATTAAGCTTTTTCGAGAGTTTTTGTTTATTCGGATCTTGGAATAAGCAGTTTTTTTTATTAGTAGAGTGATGGTTGTGAACATGTCAACAATAGTCAGTAAGCAAGAGCCTAAAACAACTCCATTAGATGAAAATCTTTGGGTTGTTTGGAAGTACCCTTTAATTGCGTTCCTTTTGGGGTTCACTATTTTAATTCCTTTGGTCTTTCTGAGCCTTGATATGCATGATCCAGGATTTTTGTTGTCTAATCAATTAATTGCCAATAAAATAGGTGTTAATTACTACAGATTGCATGGCACAGTTTTTTTATCTGATCTAATAGGAGGGAGATGGTTACTGCTCACTTCAAGTCTTGGTTTGGTGGGAGCAAAATTAGGCGGTGTAATTATTTATGCTACTTGCGCAAGCTTAACAATGAAAATTTTTCAAAGCTATGTGCAAAATCGCATTTTTTTGCTCAAAGCTGTTGTTTGTGCTCTGCTTATCGCGACGTTTTCCCTGCACAGAATGAGTCTTACCCTACATCCAAATTATTATACGATTCCAATGCTGTTTGCCCTGGTATACATCTCCATTTTAATGCACTTTATTAAAAGCCCCAAAATATCAACTTGTGTTTTTCTTGGGAGTTTATTGACAGTGTTGTATTTCTGCAGATTTACAATGATTGTATTATGGGTAACTCCGTTAATAAGTATTTGGGTCATTGAAAAAGATAAAAGAAAGTTAGTACTCATTATCTATGGGGTAGCGATTCTTAGTCTTGTGCTTAGTCTTGCAATCTTGAATTCAGGTTTCCAAGAACTTTTATACGGAGTAAATGATGTCGTAGCACAAGGAACAGTAGGGCATCAAGGATCATGGATTGTATTCCATACATATTTAGCGCAAGTAGTAAAGGCTCTTTCAATAGTGGGCTATGTTTGCTTAGTTGTTAGCCCCTTTTTTTTATTAAAGAGTAAGGTCTTGAGAAACAGAATTATTGGTTGGATAGGTTTCTTTTCATTTGCTTTTATCGGCTTGGCTCCCTTCTTCCCTTCTAAAATATCTGTCCTCCCTTGGTTTACTGTAAAGCCTTTGCAATCCTTTTTCTATGACGATGTCAGAATGCCTTGGTTTCAAGAAACCATAATGAAGCTGCAAGATCGTAATACTATTGGGTTGACAATGACTTTAATTTTAATATTAGCAACAAGTTATATTGTTTTTAATCTGTTCAAACTACATCAAAGAAAAAATTTCAGCATCAAAATTCAGAAAGAGTTATTATTTCTTACTCTAGTCGCAATCCTTTTGATATTGAGCTTTTTAGGTTCCACCTCTGGTTTGGATAGAGCATGTTTTGGAACTTGGCTATTAATTGGTTTGTGTGCAGTGGTAAGTTGTGAAAAGTGGCAAATGACCTATTTAAGCAAGTGGTTTATGTTAACTAATACTATTTGTTTGCTATTTTTGTATTCGTGTTTTCACATGGACTATTTGTACTCCTTTTCTAAGCTTAGTATCGGTAAAGAAGGGGTCTTGAAAGGAACTATAACTAGAAAGGAAAAGCACAAAGCACTAGCTGAACTTTTACCTGTGATTGGAGAAAGAGTAGAAAAAGGGGATTATATTTTCGGCTACCACTCTATGCCTATGATATATTATCTAACAGATACTGTACCTATTACATTAACAGATTACTGCTTTGTAACAATGAAGTCCAAAGATCAACTGGAGGAGCGTTTAAATGAAAATTTTTCTAAAAGGGCCCCGAAAATAATTGTAAAGTCAAAGTTTAACCCATTTAGACCAAAATGGGATTATATGAGTGGAAATTATAAGAAAGACCCTATTTATGCTGATTTTGTTTCTGAAAAGGTAGATCTTATTGAAAGAAAGCTAGAAGAGTTTTATAAACCTACAAAAATCTGGTCAAATGCCGCTTTTGAAGTATATGTTCCAGATGGCAGTAGTTTTGAAGATACAGCATTAGATTAAAGCGCAGTAACAAAGATTAGTTATTTGCATATAACCAATGGAAAAAAATGGAAATTAATAAAGGAGTGCGCCGAGTTCTCACATTTTCGTTTGTTTATAACCTTTTTTGTAAGCTTTTTGCCAAGCCAGGTGCTTGGAAAAGCTTTATAAACGAGTATATTTTGAACAAGCCCTGTTTTAGAGTTTTAGATTGTGGTTGCGGGACAGCTTCAATTTTAAAATTGTTACCGAAATCCATTGATTATACAGGAGTTGATTTGTCAGAAGATTATATCCAAAGTGCAAAAAAAGAATTAGGCGATAGGGGAAAGTTTTATTGTTTAGATATTAATAGTCTTCAGGATTTAAATTTGGAAAAGTTTGATACTATTCTTTTACTGGGATTGCTTCACCATCTTTCAGATAGCGAAGCGAGTAATCTACTTGGGGAGTTAAAAAAAATGCTAAGCATAAATGGTAGGATTATAACTTATGATGGGTGCTTTTTGGAAAAGCAAAACCCTATTTCCAGATTTTTGTTAAAAAAAGATAGGGGACAAAATATTAGATTTCCTCATGAGTATAGAGCTTTGGCAGAGCAAGCATTCGATAATGTCAAAATCGATGTACGAAATGACTATTTAAGAGTCCCATTTGATCAAATTGCAATGGAGCTTTCATGAAAAGAGCAGCTGTTTATTTTTTAGGAAGCTATGGTTATGTAGCTTTAACAATTTTCACTACTGTATACTTCCAACTTATTCTTAAGTGGCAGTTAGTAAAAATGCCGGTGATGCCAGACGCATTGCCAGGAAAAATTTATTTGTTAATTTCTACAGTATTGACAAATGTATATTTGCTATCTGCATTTTTAGCTGCAGCTACAGGTTTAATTTCTTGGATGTTGGCTCTGAAAGTTTTACCATTAAGTACAACATTTCCCATGCTTAGTTTAAGCTATATACTTGTAATGGTCTTATCAAGTTATATATTTAATGAGCAAGTATACGCGCTGCAAATTGTGGGGTTGGTTTTTATTTCTTTAGGTGTAGCATTACTAGGTTTTTCTAAATGAACAAACAAGATTTTATAAAATTTAATGTCCCATTTTGTAATAAGGGTGAATCAGAATATATTGCAAAAGGACTCGATTCAAAAATATTTGAGGGGGGGGAATACTCAGAGAAGTGTAAACACCTGATTCAAAAAATTACTGGAGCCAAATATGTTCTACTGACCTCGTCATGTACAGCTGCTTTGGAAATGTCAGCAATACTTGCTGATGTGCAACCAGGTGATGAAGTTATAATGCCCTCTTTCACATTTGTTTCTACAGCAAATGCGTTTATTTTAAGAGGAGCTAAGCCGGTTTTTGTTGATATTTGTCCTGATACTTTAAATCTAGACCCATCAGCAATTGAAAAAGCCATTAGTGAAAAGACTAAAGCAATCGTTCCCATGCATTATTCTGGTGTCTCATGTCAAATGGAAGAGATCTTGGCTCTTGCCAAAAAAAATGGGTTGTTTGTTATAGAAGATGCGGCTCAGGCTCTTTTAGCAAATTATAACAACGAGCATTTAGGAACTATCGGAGATTTGGGCACAATTAGTTTTCACTATACAAAAAATATAATTGCAGGTTTTGGAGGAGCATTGCTTGTAAATAATGAGTCTCTGCTTAAACGAGCAAAAGTATTGCTTCACAGAGGTACGAATAGAGAGGCTTTTCTGGAAGGTCAAGTTGATAAATACACATGGGTTGATATAGGATCATCTTTTATTATGGGCGAGCAATCTGCAGCACTTTTGTTCAGTCAATTGGAGAAAGCTCAAGAGATAACGCAAGCAAGGCAACTAGTTTGGAAAAAATATCATGAAGCTTTTGAAGAGCTAGAGCTTCAAGGGTTAGTTCAGCGGCCAGGTACAATTCAAGGAGCTTCTCATAATGCACATAATTATTACTTAATTTTGAATCAAAAAAAATCAAGAACGGTTTTTATTGAAAAAATGTATGAGAAGGGAATTCAAGTGACTTTTCATTACCAGCCTCTACATCAGAGCCAGTTTTATATAGAAAAATTTGGAGCTCAAACTTTACCAGTAACTGAAGCCAAAGCATCATCTATGGTAAGGTTTCCAATATATCCAAGCTTAACAGCTAAAGAACAAAATTATATTATTGAAAAAACATATAGATTTTTTAATCTAAAGTGCAAAGCGATGAGAGTTAAGGGAGATCTTTTATGTCAAAACAGTATGAAAATTTAAGTGAATCTTTATCAAATTTGCCCTTTAAAGAGAGGTCTGTAAAAGGCGGTCTATTTAATTCAAAATATTTGCGAAACAATCTTTTTCTTACATATTCATATTTTTCGACGCTAGCAAATGGGTTGTTAGATGTCCTGCCTCATTTTGTTCGTAACGTCTTCTTTAAACTATTTCTCGGCAGACTTGGGAAAGACTGTCTAATAGACTATAAGGTCTATATGAGGTATTTCAAACGCATCTCTATAGGAAGTAATTCAGCAATCAATAGAGGCTGTGAATTTTATCCTAGCCATCATCTCAAGAAGAATATTATCATTGGCAATAATGTAGTGATTTCACCCAATGTAAAATTTTTCGCTGCTAGTCAAGATTATAAAGAATCTAATATGCCAGATATTGGTGAAGATATAATTGTAGAAGACAACTGTTATATATGTGCAGGTAGTATTCTTTTGCAAGGTGTGAAGATTGGTCAGAATAGTGTTGTAGGGGCTGGTAGTGTCGTTACAAGAAGTATTCCACCTAACTCAGTTGCAGTAGGGGTTCCTTGTAGAGTCATTAAAACTAGAAAAACAACCTAAGCTTCAATAGGAATCCGATGAGTTCTCTAAAATACTGCTTAAATTACGATATTCAAAATATATGGGGTGAAACATGCGATTTGCGATTCCACGTGGGATTATTTATCAAAAGCTTAATGCGAATATAATCTGCTTTTTTAAGGCTTTTTTTGCCAACCTTACAGATACAAAACCTATTAAATTTTTTGAAAAGGAATTTGCAAAGTATATTGGACGCAAATACTGTCTTGCGTTTCCTTTTGCGCGTACAGCTGTCTACTATGCCCTTAAAGCTAAAAATTTCCCCAGCGGCTCTGAAATTATTATGCCCCCAATTACGATTAAGGCAATGTATGATGTTATTTTGTCTTTGGGACTTAAACCTGTGTTTTTAGATATCAATTTAGATACGTTATGTTTTGACCCTGAAGAGCTTTCAAAGGTAGTCAATTCAAAAACAAAAGCAATTTTGCTCTCATATCTTTATGGAATGCTTCCTGATTTAAATAAAATAACTCAACTATCAAAGCAGCATGGTTTATTTGTTGTTGAAGATTTTTCTCAATGTTTAAATGGGGAAGTTGCGGAAAAGAAAACGGGTTCTTTTGGTGATGTGGGAATTTATAGCGCTTCATCAACAAAAACACTCGATACCTACGGTGGAGGATTACTAGTCTGTGATGATGATCAGATATATGCGACCTTAAAAAATTATCAGGCAAGTCTGACTCCACCAAGGCGAAAAGATTTGCTAAATAAAATAAAAACTAACTTTATTCGTAATTTTGCCACAAGTCGTAAAGCTTTTCATTTCATGGTGTTTCCATTAATAAAATTTTTAGACAAGAAGAAGCAAGGTGTCACAACAAAACATTTGGGTGAGCGTGATCTTAATATGATTTTGGAACTTCCAAAAGAGTGGTTTCAGTCTTATACTTCTTTGCAAGCGAAAGTCGGTACGAAAATTTTATCTGAGATAGCAAGTCAAGACGCCCTGAGAGTCGAGAATGTGAATATAATAAAATCAAAAATACCGATGTTAAGAGTGCCTGTTGGCGTGCCTAGTGCAAAAAATGTATATTGGCAGTTAAAAGGCTATTTTGCAGATCCACTAAAAGTAAGACAGCAGTTACAAAGAAGAGGAGTAGATGTTTCTTCAACGAGTTTGGTTAAGATAGCTAATATTCCTTCTTATCCTTACTCAGGAAAGACTCCTAATGCTGATTATTTATATAACAATGCACTCTTTATACCCGTCTATCCTGGACTAAAAGAAAACGATATGGAGTATATAAGTTGCCAGCTTAATGAGCTTAAAGAATTTTTCACGGAGAAATAAATGGACAGAGTCGTGATTATTGGTTCAGGGCTTGCAGCAGTTGCAGCAGCTAAGGCACTCGTTGAAAATAATATTAAACCATTAGTTTTAGACTGTGGTATCAAACGTCCGGCACATGTAGCAAGCTTAATTTCAAAGCTTTCAAGCGTTCACCCTAATGAATGGTCTGAGGAAGACAGAAAGAAAATGATGGCTAATCCAACTGTCTTCGATAATAAATCTTATCCTAAAAAACTGTCATTTGGTTCTGACTATTTCTATTCAAAAATTTTTGGAGAAAATTTCCCTCCTTCAAGCCAAGCTTATGGTGGTTTTAGTGTAGGTTGGGGGAGTTCTTCAATGCCTGCTAATGATTGTGATATGACGCGTTGGCCTATAAAACAGGCTGATCTTTTAGAGCATTACACCTCTATTTTAAAGTCTGTTCCTTATTCTGCTTGTGAAGATGGGTTGTCTGAAAATTTCCCCATTCTTTCTGATAGAGCAAACCCACTTTGCTTATCAATGGCAAGCAGCTCATTAATAAATAGCATGCAAAAAAAATCCAAACAGCTAAAAGAAAAATTTGCTGTATTTGGCCAAGCTCGCCTTCTTATTGAAGCTAAAAGCACCTTGAAAACGGGATGCCGATATTGTGGCTCATGCATGAGTGGATGTGCTTATGGAAGTATTTATAATGCAACAGATGATTTAGATAAGCTTATACAAAAAGGGTTAGTCGACTATAGAGCAAATGTCACGGTTCAGACCTTATCTGAAGAGAGAGGAGTTGTGAAGGTGACATTCATCAATGAGTTTGGATCACAAGTTTCTATTGACAGCTCACGAGTATTTTTAGCTGCAGGCGCTGTTAACAGCACAAAAATTATTGCAGAATCCAGAGGAATATATGATCAAGACATCCCCTTGCTTACAACCTTGGGGTTTGTTCTTCCCGTAGTTAGAATGAAGCGATCAAAGTTAGAGTGGCCCAATATAAACACTGAACCAGGGGTTTTTTTAGAGTATAAAGTGCCAAATCTATCCAATCACTGGGTGCACTGTCAGTTAACACCTGTTAATGAATTAGCTCTAGTAAAGTTGGGCATAGTTCGCAATGGGAAGTTAGCGAAGAATTCAATAAAGAAAAGGCTGTTTGAACATATAGTTATTGCAAATTGTAATATGCATTCGGATCATGGAGTAGAATATAATTTAAGATTAAAAAAAGAGAATGAAGGATCAGCTTCTTTTGAATATTCTAGAAGTAAAGTTAAAAGAGCTCAGTGTAGTATCAATTTGGCAGCCAAAAGGTTGTCGTCATTAATGCGTACATTTAAATGTTATCCTATTTCTAAACTAATGAACTCGTCTGTTAACTCATTTGGTTATCATTTAGGTGGATCTTTGCCTATGAGGTTGGTACCCACAAAGAAGAACGAAACTAACATATTGGGCAGTCCAATGGGTTGGTCAAAGATACATGTGATAGACAGTAGCGTTTTCCCAACTCTTCCCGGAACAACTATAGGCCTACTAGCAATGGCAAATGCCAGGAGAATTGTGAAGTCTGTGGTTTCTTTATCTATAAAAGAATCTAAAAAAGAGTTTGCCTTAAAAAATAACAGCTTCTAATGAAAAGTTAGCTGGCGCAACTCCGACTTTACAGACTCGTCTCCTTGACAAATTAAAACAAACTTAAATATATTGGCTACATTTCTTGAGCATGTGGAGTCATTTTGGAATTAACTATAGTTACAACTATTTATAATTCAAAGTTATATATTGAAGAATTTTTCCATAGAATCACAAAGTCGGCCCTTTCAATTACATCAAGCTATGAGTTAATTTTTGTAAATGACGGTTCTCAAGATTCGTCGTTAGAAATTGTGAAGAAACTGCATCTTTTAGATCCAAAAATTAAAATTATAGATCTGTCTAGGAATTATGGGCATCATCAAGCAATGATGGCTGGCTTGCGACATGCTCGAGGTGAATATGTTTTTTTAATAGATGTTGATTTAGAAGAAGAGCCTGAGAATTTAGCTAAATTCTGGGAAGTAATGAAACAAGATGTATCTATAGACGTTGTTTATGGTTTGCAAGAGAAAAGACAGACCCCCTTCTTTAAACGATTTTCTGGTGGGTTATTCTATTCAATATTTAATGCTCTATCATCTACTAAGATTGAAGATGGTGAGTTAGTTTCAAGACTTATGAAAAGAAAATTTGTAGATTCACTCATCTCTTATCAAGAGAAGGAATTATTTATTCCAGGGGTCTGGTCTCATGCTGGTTTTAATAAGGTTTCGTGTAAATCTAACAAAGGTTTTAATGGAAACTCGAACTATAGTGTTAAAAAATTAATGAGTATGGCTTTTAATGCCATTATTTCTTTTAGCTCGAAGCCTTTGGAAATAATTTTTTATTTAGGGTCTTTAATTTTATTTTTTTCATTAATTTTTATTGTCTATTTAGTATTGCAAAAAATTGTAAATGGAACTGCAATAAATGGTTGGACTTCAATTCTAGCATCAGTATATCTCTTAGGAGGTATTTCAATTTTTTCAACAGGTATTGTAGGCATTTATCTAGCAAAAATATTTAATGAAATAAAACAGCGCCCAAATAGTATAATAAAGACTATTATTTCTAATGATGGAGCTCCTGAGTTTCGTCCCATCTTTAAACCGACTGTTTCAAATATAAAGGGAAAAAATGAATACTAAAAATGTAAATCAAGAAGACGTATTACAAGCTAATAGATATGTCCACGCTAGCTTAGCAAGTTCTGGAGAATACAATAAGAGCCCACATTTTTTACTTGAGAATCAAACGAGGGTAAAAAATGAGCTTGTAAAGTTGAAAAACTCGCTTCCTTTAAGCGCAAAAGATACTAAGTTGCTAGATATTGGCTGTGGAACAGGGTTTATCCTTCATTTAGCAGCTTCTCTATTTGATAGTTTGTATGGTATTGATATTACACCTGAAATGATGGAACAAGTTGATGTTAGTCTTGGGGATATTCAACTAACAAATTGCAATGCAGAGAGTCTTCCATTTGAAGATAATTATTTTGATATGGCAACAGCTTATTCGTTTTTAGATCATGTATTAGACTATAGACTAGTTTTAGAAGAGGCTTTTCGTGTTCTGAAGCCTTCTGGGATTTTTTATGCTGATTTAAATCCAAACCGAGCATTTAATGAAATGTTGGATCAATTTTCTGAAGTAAGTTCTGAAGCGTTGCCTAAGATAGTAAATAAAGAAATTTTGGGAGGGTTGAATAATGGAGAGTATTATCAAAAAGAGTTTGGCTTAGATAAAGACATATTTGTAAAAGCAGAACCTATGAAAAGTTATTCAAAAGGTTTTTCAGTCAATGAGGTGGAGGCGTGCGCCAAAGAAATAGGGTTTAGTAAGGTTATAATAACTTACCAGTGGTACTTAGGTGAAGCTGGTGTCAGACATGGCCAAAGCTTAGAAAAAGCTCAAGTTGTTAATGATTACTTGAAAAGTTTACTGCCCGTAACCAGTTCCTTTTATAAGTATTTAAAATTTGTGTTTGTTAAATGATTTTTTTAAAGAAGCAATTATTAAATGAGTTTGATGAGAAAGGTTTGGTTGTAGTGCCAAATGTTCTTAATTTAGAAACTGTAGGATTGCTTAAACAGGAATTATTAGATGCAATTAAATTACAAAACACAGAGTATCCAGATGTTCCTGATAAAGGAATGGTGCACAATTGCATGCTTTATGGTAATGAAATGTGTAAGCTTCTATCACAACCCACAATGCATGAGTACTTAAGTAAGTTGTTATCTCCTACTTGTATTTTGTATGCATATCAATCATCGTCATTGTTGCCTGGAAAGACTAATTACGGAAGTCGCATACACGTAGATACTCCCCGTTTTATTAAAGACTATATTACAAATATAGGTGTGATTTTTCCTTTAAATGATTTTACATTAGAAAATGGTGCCACGCATTACCTTGAGGGATCTCATAAATCTCCAGATGTTCCTACAGACGAAGAGTTCTACAAGAAAGCTTCAAGAGGTACTTGTAAAAAAGGTGATATGATTCTTTTCAATGCACGTCTTTTCCATGCTGCAGGAAAGAATCTTTCAAACGATAGCAGACATGCGATTACAATAAATGTGTGTAGGTCTTATATGCGGCAACGATTTGACTTCCCCAAACTGGTTCCACAAAAAATAATTGATGAACTAGATGAAACGGGAAAGCGCTTTTTAGGTCTAAATGTGCGTATGCCAGCATCACTTAAAGAATTTTACTTACCTGAAGAACAAAGATTGTATAAAGCAAATCAAGGTTAAATAATGGCTAGAAAGCTTGTTATATTTGGTGTTGGAGATATGGCCAGGCTTTCAAATCAATATTTTTTAAATAGTTCTCACAAAACAGTCGCATTTTCTACTGATAAAGAATTTTATATCCGTTCGTTTGAAGGTCTTCCCGTTATTCTTGCAGATGAACTAACAGTTACAAAATGGGCTAATCCGATGGAGCTTTTTATTGCAGTTGGCTATAAAAACATGCGAGCGAGGGTGTCTTTATTTGAACGATTCAAACAAAAAAAAGTTTCTTTTGCCACATACATTAGTCCAGATGCTTGTCTTCATGAAAGTGTTGAAGTCGGAGATAATTGCTTTATCATGCCAGGTGTTGTTATAGAAGCTGGTGTAAAAATTGGAGACAATAATATTATTTGGTCAAATGCGACTATTTGTCATAACACACAGATTGGTTCACATAACTTTATTGCAGCAAATACAACAATAGGTGGTTATGTAAATATAGAAGATAATTGTTTTTTTGGATTCTCTTCAGTCGTTTTGCAAAATTTAAATGTTCAAAGTGAAGTTCTAGTCGGGGCAAATAGTGTGTTAACAACAAGCGCATTTAGTCATCAAAAATATTTAGGCCAGCCTGCTAAAATTAAAGGAAATCACGCATTAAATGGGATTTGTGTGTGAGATCAAAAAAATGCATTTAGGTTTCAATGTTTAGTGAGAGATGAAGATTCTTGTTTTCATAGCTCTTCATATATGTTTTACTATTGGGGCCAACGTTAAACAATAAATCTAAAATAGAAACATTTGGAATAAATTCTTCAAAACGTTGTGGGTAGGCGGGGTAACCTGAGTTGTCCATAAATAAAAGTTGAACTCCCGCTTCTAAAAATTTCTTGTTCTCTAGATATGATTTTGCTGAAGGGCCGCTTAAATAATGAGTTGCATTTGATTTTTTACATATTTCTATTAGCCTGTCTGTTTTTTTCAAATTTTCAAAGCCATAATCTTTTGAAAAACTAATCGGTGTTGAAATATCTAATAACTTACATATATTTTTAATCATTAAACAATTAACCGAGCTTAATGAATCAAGTTTGGAGCAGGCCTGGTACAAGTCTTCGAAGATAGGGGCGTATAGATCAAAATAGTCAGCCTTCGAATAAATTAATTTTATTGTTTTCCAGTGCTTTTTGGCCCAATTCGTGCTGTTTATTTCAACACTATCAATTTTTTGAAGAAATTTTCCTTTAGTCTTTATTGGAATTGTTAGCCACTCGGGACCATTTTTTGTTTTAATTTGGTTGCGGTTTCTCCAGGCTTTGGTTGTCGAAAACTGAGTATCATCGTAAATGATAAATTCATCAGCTAAATTGATTAAATCAAAATACCCCCTCCATGGAATATAAGCTGACTGAGTAATGACGATTGTTTTGTTCATGAACAGCAGCGCCCTCGCTTTTTGTGCTAATTATTACTAACTTAGAAGATATCAATTAAATAAATTAGGATCAAATTTTTTAAAGCAATATGGCAAAGAATTTCTTTTTTGCTTTATTTGAAATTACATCAAAGTGATTTCTATCTAAATAGATATGAAGGTGAAATCAATAGAGCTTCACTGGCATTGATTTTTCAATTATTGAGCTTCCAATTTATCCCATTTTCTTGGAAAATTGACAATCCAGTTAATAAAAATTGTTAATAATATATTATATCAAACTTTCACTTGAACGTTTAGAAAATAAGAATAATATGAATTTCAAAGTTGCTGACTTTTATGACAAGCTTTATAAAAGACAACAGGGAATAGTTAATCTTAGCACTTCATCAAAAAATATTTGATCTTGATCATTGTATTGATTCATGTGCTAGAATAGATAGTAGCTCTCTTCGGTTTAGCATAGCAACGATTGCAGAAGAGTAATTTTTTTGTTGAATGAGAAAGTTTAGCTAATAGATGGAGATCAGATGGAACTTGTTGATTGTAAAGAAGAGTACTGGGAGTTTGTAAGAACTTTACGTAACGATAGCCGTGTAAATGATGGTTTTATTATTAAAGCGTGTATTACAAAACAACAGCAAAAAAAATACATGATGAAGTACTCTAGTTTTTACAAGATTTTGTTAAAAAACGGTTCTCCTGTGGGCTATATAGGTGTAATTAACGATGACATGAGAGTATGCACTCATCCAGACCACCAAAATAACGGGCTTGGTACGCTTATGCTTAAGGAAATGATGAAACTATTTCCTACTGCAATTGCAAAAATTAAAGTTGAGAATGTTCCAAGTATCAATCTTTTTAAAAAATGTGGATTTAAGGAGAAGTATGTTATTCTGGAGAGAGAGGAGTGTTAATAAGTGTTAATCAAAATAAAAATCCAAAAGATGTAGATGTAATGCTCATTTCTATTGTAACCACTCTTTATAATTCAGAAAAATATATTGAAACATTTTATAATAGATGTATTTTAGCGATTAAATCAATAAATTGTAATTATGAAATTATTTTTGTAGATGATGGTTCTGTTGACAATTCTATTTTAGAAGCTAAAAAGTTAGTTGCAGCTGACAATAAAGTTACACTAGTTGAGCTTTCAAAAAATTTTGGTCATCACAAGGCAATGTTGAAAGGAATTACATATGCCAAAGGCGAGTATGCATTTATTATAGACTCAGACCTTGAAGAAGATCCAGCATTACTGAAGCCATTTTTTAACAAACTACATTTAGAAAATTGTGATGTAGTTTATGGAGTGCAGAACAAGCGTAAAGGGGCTATTTTTGAAAAATTGACAGGGGGTACTTTTTGGGATTTTTTTAATAAAGTTGCAAGCACAGAAGTCCCCAAAAATGGTTCAACTGTTAGGTTGATGAATAAAAAATATTACAATGCTTTATCAAAATATGTTGAAAAAGTAGTTTTTATGCATGGCATATGGGCTGATGTTGGTTTTAAACAGGTTCCACATAAGTTTGATAAACTAGATAAAAAATCAACGGGATATAGTTTTCTAAGAAAAGCTAGACTTGCAGTAGATTCCATAACCTCTTTTTCTAGTGCGCCTTTGAAAGGCATTTTTTATACAGGTGTTTTTATAACTCTTATTTCTCTTTCTATTGCTTTATACGTATGCATTAAAAAAATATTTTTTGGGTTTCCTGTTTCAGGTTGGGCATCAATTGTTATGTCGATTTGGGTCGTAGGAGGCTTAACATTTGCTTTTTTAGGTCTTATTGGTATTTATATCTCCCGTATTTTTATTGAAGTTAAACAAAGACCTACTACTATTGTTAGCAATATCTATAAAAAAGAACCTCAAGGAAGTGTTGAGAGAGATGTTGTTGACGTCTAGTGAGTTATTTGAATATAGAAAAACTTTTAGTTTGTGTAACTAAACTATTTTGGTGAAATAATAGTATCAAATTAGTTATAATTTACGACGTTTTGGGGCGTTAGCTCAATTGGTAGAGCGCAACAATGGCATTGTTGAGG
>JAJACU010000040.1 GCA_022601345.1 Chlamydiota bacterium
GATTAGACAAGAAGTCTAGAAGATCTCTTTTACTAAAAATCCAATTTTCACCAAAATTATCTAAATAGTCGAACTTTAACTTTTCAATGTGAGCATTTAAGTTGAAAACCTTACCTCTGTCGACAAGTAAGGTGGTAAATAAATTAAGCGACTTGTCTATCATATTTACTTTTAAATATTTAAAATAAATGAGATAATATACGAAAATGAATTATTTTTAAAGAGGAGCCAAGTATGTCTTTGGGAGCAATTTCAAATTGCGCAACGTCTTGTGAGCTAATTTCACTTCAACCCCTTAAAGAAAGTGGTGAAAGTGTTCAAAGCAAGTTTAGTCAAGCTATTCAAAAGTGGGATTTAGTTGAGGTTCTAAACCTCTTAAATGAAGGGAATATAAATCCACATGTACTGATTATTCCTGAGAAAAGTCTTGCTAAGAAGCTAATGAAAATAGATGAGAAACTTCACCTTATAAGAGAAGGTGGTGATGAGTTCTATCTAGAAGCTTTTATTAGAGACTCAGAGATGCCCTCTTGGATTTTACTATCTCTTTTCACACTCGACTCAAAAGACCAAGGGTTAAGAATCCAGATATTAGATAGGCTCAACGATGTTATTGACTTTGATTTTGATAATCGGTTTGAAAAACTTTACCTTGAAGTTGCAAGAGTCAATGAATTTGAAAATACTCAAGAACTCAAAGCCTTTTTTAAAGCGATTTATTTAGAGCACATTAAAAAATGGAAGAGTGATTATAGCTTTCGTTTTGATGATATATATGGCTCTAGTTCAGATGAAGTAGCTGAACCTAAATAAAAAAGCTTTTCAAGTTATTAAGAATTATCTATATCCCACATATCTAGAAGGAGGCAGTCTAGGATGGGGGATTCTCTGTTCATACAACGTGGGCGTATTTTAGCTTGCGTAATTCTATTCGTGGTATTGTTCTTTTCGCAAAGTTGTCAACATCACGATGATATGGCTAAAGCCTATCCTTCTATTTCTATTGATACTTCAGTGAAAGAAGCTTTTTCAGACTTTAGCTTTGTCTCATCAAGTTGGGTAGATGAAAACTGGTGGGAAATGTTCCAAGATAAGCAGCTCAACCAAATTATAGAAGTCGCTTTTGAGAATAACCCTAGCCTGCAAATGGCTGTAGAAAGAGTTAGTTTAGCCCATGACAAAGCAAAGCAGAGCTTTGCTCCTTTACTTCCCAGTGCCGAGGCTACTTTTGAAGAGTTTTTAGCGGGCTTTAACTGGAATCAAAGGGGGGTGCACTCCGATATTGGAGCTTTACCAGATACCATTGTCCCTAAATGGATCAATATACTCTCTACTTTAGTTAATTTTAGATGGAACCTTGATTTGTGGGGGAAGCAAAAAAAACTTTATCAAGCTGCAATTGACGAGACTAAAATGCAAATGGCAGAAGCGGCTTATACAAAACTCATGCTGAGTACTCAAATTGCTCTTGCCTACTTTGACCTGCAATATTACCTTTCTTTGAAAGAGCAGCAAGCGCTTCTACTGAATACTCAAAACCAAATTTTGGACATTCAAAATAGTATTTATGAGCATGCTTTGGGCGATGAAGAAACTTTGCAAACTCTTGAAAAGAGTATCTTAAGTTTTCAAAATGAGATTTTTACTAGTGAACAAAACATAGAAGTAAATATTCATGAGCTCAAAATGCTTATGGGTAAATCAGCTGATGATGCACTTAACTTTGAATCACCCACAAGCTTTTTTGGACCGTGCTTTCCTTTTCCTGAAGAAGTTCCAATCGGTTTTTTATCCAGGCGAGCCGATGTAGTAGCCAAAATTTGGGCTGTGCAAGCAGCATCTAAAAGAATAAAGTCAGCTGAAGTGGCCTTTTTACCTAGCATTGACTTGGGGAGTTTTTCAGGTTATTTTAACCTGAGTTGGGACACCCTTTTAAAGCCAAGAGGATGGTTTACATCTATTGCACCTATGGCAACGCTGCCTATCTTTAAGGGGCTTGAGTTGAGAAATAATTTGCAGCAAAGTGTTAAGAGATACAATCTATCAATTTTAGATTATAACCAAGTTCTCCTCAAAGCTGCAAAAGAAGTCGTCGATAGTATCACCACTTTTAGAATTTCTAATAGACAGCTTATTTGCCAAGAAGAGGTTTTAAAGAAAAGTCAGAATTTAGTGGAACTTTCGACTCTACGTTATGAGTATGGACTAAATAACTATCTTGATGTATTGAAAACAAAGCTGACTTTGCTAGAGGATGAAATAAATATGAGCCAGTATAACAGGCTACACATGCTCGCTGCCTTGAGTTTGATAAAATCTCTTGGTGGAGGATATCAATGCCAAGAACTAGTACAAGCAAATGAGGAAATTCCATTAGATGAATGAAGAGTTTCAAGCTCATGAAGGTGAAGAATCTGCAGCTTCTGTAAAACACAAAAAAAGCAAGCTTCCTGTGTTAATAGTTCTTGTTGTTTTAATTCTTCTAGGAGCATCTGCATTTGGTTACTGGATTGTTTGGGGGCAGTACAAGGTTACGACTTCTGATGCATATGTAGATGGAAATATTTTAGAAGTTTTCCCCAGGGCTCAAGGAACGATTCAAACCGTAACAGTAAATGATACAGATTATGTGACAGAAGGCCAAATTCTTGTTATCCTAGACCCCACTGATCTCCAGATTGAGTTTGATCAATCTCAGGCCTATTTAGCGGCAACTCTTAGGAATGTTCAGCAGATGTTTGATCAAGTAGGGGAGCTTGAGGCTGCTCTAGAAAAACAGGCTGTTTACTTAGAGCAAGCACAACAACACTTTAGACATCGCCAAGCTTTAGTTGAAATAGGCGGGGTTTCTCGTGAAAATTTTGAAGATGCTCAGTCTTCTCTTTTAGCAGCTGAGGCAGAGGTTGTCAATATAGAGGAGAGCTTAAAGAGAGCTCAATCACAAACATACAACACAACGGTGTTGACTCATCCTCTCGTTATTAATGCGATTGAAAAGGTGAAATTGAGCTGGGCGAATTTAAATAATGCTCAAGTCAAGGCTCCTTGTAGTGGTTTTATTGCTAAAAAAGTTGCACAAGTGGGTGAATCTGCCTCAACTTCTCATCCTGTTATGTCTATTGTTCCTTTGGACAATCTTTGGGTAACTGCAAACTTAAAGGAGAGTCAGCTCTCAAGAGTTAGGATTGGGCAAGAAGTGTCTATAAAAACGGATCTGTATAAGCATCAAATGCTTTTTAGAGGAAAAATTTTAGGGATTTATCCTGGAACAGGTAGCGTCTTTTCAATACTTCCACCACAAAATGCAACAGGCAACTGGATAAAAATTGTTCAACGCGTTCCTGTTAGAATAGGGCTACGTGCAAGTGAAATAGAAAGTTATCCTCTAAGAGTTGGCTTATCTACAAAAGTTGTTATAGATATTCAGGATCAGTCTGGGTCTGTTTTGACTCAAATGCGTTCAACGCGACCAATTCATCAAACGGATATTTATGAAAATCAACTTTGTGGAGTTGGCAATGTTATCGATCAAATTATTTTAGAGAACATCAATTTATCTGATGGAAAATAAATATAATATCACAGGCATTCCTTTTATCCTCTCAACACTTGCACTTGCTTTTTGTACTTTTATGGAAGTCCTAGATTTTTCCATTGCCAATGTTTCTGTGCCCTATATTGCTGGAGGGCTTGGAGTCAGCGATAGTGAGGGAACGTGGGTCATAACTCTCTATATGGTAGGTAATGCAATTGTGCTGCCTATTTCAGGGTGGTTAAGTGAAAAAATAGGAGCGGTTAGATTAATTTTGATTTCAAGTGCCCTCTTTGGAGTCACTTCTTGGTTTTGTGGGGTGGCTTTCTCTTTTCCAATGCTCTGCATATCCCGTTTTATTCAAGGGGCAGTTTCTGGACCTTTAATACCAGTTAGCCAAGTCCTTTTAGTAGAAATATTTCCTCAGGGTAAAAAACAAATGGCCGTGGCTATTTGGGCAATGGTTGCCCTTATTGGCCCTATTGCTGGTCCAGTCGTTGGTGGATGGATCACCCAAGATTTTAATTGGCGCTGGATTTTTTACATCAACATTCCAGTCTCTATTTTTTCAGTAGGAGTTATTTGGGCTTACATGAAAAAGTATATTGGAAAAGTATCAGGGCAAAAGCTAGACATTATTGGTCTTATGTTATTAGTTATTGGTATTACATCACTGCAAATTTTACTTGATAAAGGAAGGCAGCTAGATTGGTTGCAATCACCAACAATTCGATTGCTAGCTATTATCTCATTTGTATGTTTATCCATTCTCGTTGTTTATGAATGGGTGCACCCAGATCCTTTGATTAATTTTAGAATACTAAAAATACGGTCTTTTACAATCGGAACATTTGTTTTAGGTATTTCTTTCATGGTGTTTTTTGCTCCTATAGTAATTACCCCGCTTTGGCTTGAAACTTATATGGGTTATGATGCTTTTAAAGTTGGGTTGGCCCTTGCCACTATGGGCATTCTTCCTTTTCTTTTTGCCCCACTCGTTGGAAAGATGATGGCTATGGGCTGGCAAAAGGTTATGATTATTGTAAGTTTCATTTTAATGGCGCTTGCCTTTTTCTACTTCTCTACATTTAATACATCCGTAACTTTTTCTGAAATTGCATGGTCTCGTTTTTTACTAGGAATAGGATTAACAGCTTATATCGCTCCTATGATCACAATATCTCTTTCTCAGGTCCCAGCAGAGCAAGTGGCAAGAGCATCATCTATTCTACAGTTTTTTAGAATATTCATGAGTGGGGTAGGGGTTTCTTTATATACGACGCTATGGACAGATCGCGCCACTTTTCATCGCTCAAATATTGTCTCTGCATTAACTGAGACCGATTCAAGCCTATCTACAATCAAGCAAATTGCTTTAGAGAAATTTAATTCTGTTAAAGAGCCCTATTTAGAGATTCTTAGCAGGGTTGTCGATAGTCAAGCTTATATGTTGGCTACAAACGATGTCATGATTGCAAGTGGACTTACAATGCTTGCCTTAATTTTGTTATTGCTTTGGATTAATGTATCGCCATCTGAGATCAAGAAAAATGGCCTGAAAGTAGGGCATTAAACGCGCTAGAGTGTGTTATCTCATTTCTATTTCAAAAGATTTATCTTGGTAGTGGATCTTTGAAGATTCTGTAGTCATTTCGAGTTGAGGCCCTTCTAAAAATTTAGGTAGGAATTGAGAGTATTTTTTTGAATTCTGGCAAAAAGATGCAAACAGGGCAATAATGACATCATGGCTGATCACAAAATAGTTTCCAGAGGGTAGCTTATTAAAAAATTGCATGAGAATTTTTGAACTCTTTTCTACATTTGCAAACCCGGGTAAAGACTTCTCTTTTTCTAATTGTTGCAACAAATCATGCATTGTCATTTCCATAAATAGGGGAAGGGCAAGTTTCATATCATCAATATAAATGCCAGGCTCTCCTACAAGCTCTAAGGGATGTAGTGGCAAAGTCTGATCGCTACCTCTAATGATATGCTTAGCTGTTTCAAGACATCTTTTGATAGGGCTAGAGTAAATAGCAGTTATATTTGAATTTTTTAAAGATTGGCCTAACTTAAAAGCCCTATCTACACCATTTTTACTAATAGAAACTAAAGTTGTGTCTTCATCAGGAAGGAAATTTCTTCTCTCAGAATGACGAATGAAATGAATTGTTTTGTTTAGGTTATTTTGGATCATTTTATTTTCTCATCTAACAGCTTATTAATTTCTTCAATAAGTTCTAGAGAAGAATCATATCCTTGTTGGATTAAACGGCGAGTTCTACTTAATCGATTCATGAAGTTTTCGTTGTCATACAGTTTTGAGAGCTTTCCTTCTAAGCAGATTTTATCTAGCAAGCTGATTAAATCTTTAGGAGGAAAGCAGTTAGTAAGGTTTTGCAAAGTCTCAGCATAGAGCTTTAATGCCTTTTTCTCTTCAGGAGAAAAGAGGTAGGCTTGCTTATTAAGTCGAGCTACTTGCTCTAGAGCCTCTTGAGCAAGATTTCCCTTAAATGAGTTGCCTAGGTCTATTCCATAAAACAACTCGTTTGCTTGATCGTAAAAAATATTAGGTAGGCTGCGATCCATATTCCCCAGGTAGGTGTCTAGAGCTACAATCTTGGCTAATTGAGGGTATGCTGCCATTGATTTGATCACAGCAATGCGTAATCCTTTTTCTTCAGGGGCAAGATCTCCATTCTTTTCTATCATCCAAGGAGATCTAAATTTTTGTTGAATGTCAACTTTAGGATTCATTGGATGTCTATCTAATTGAACTCCAGGAACTTTTCGATGTAAAGTTCCTGGTTCGCCAGGGATTATTTTTATATAAAAGTTGTTGTTAGCATCAATGAATTCGACGTAGTTAATTGGCAAATTTAAATCTTGAGCAATACTAGAGGCTAAAACTTCATAAGTTAGATCTAAATAATCTTCAGGCTCTGCTTGGCGATACTGTTTATAAATCCACTCTTGCTTATCAGCATCCTCTAGAAAGAAATAGCTTGAGTCGATGCCTTGATATACAGAGGAAATAGGCACTAGATTCGTAACTGCAAATAGCTGCATATTTGCAGTAGGTGGACAAACAACCAATAACAATAAAAAAATGAAGTATCTTAAAATTCTCATGCGCAAGAGTTTATTAAATGTAGAGAATTTTGGCAATTTAAACGGTTAGGTTATTTTCAAAAATTGAACGAAATACTTTTTATTGAAACATATTTCTTGATGCTTATATATATAGACACTACTTTAGAGGCTCGCTTATGCAAATGATTATTCAACATATAAAAAGAGTTTTTCTAGCTTCATTGGTAATGGCTTGTTGCTTTTATTCCAACATGATTGCAGATGATGGTACATGGCAAGGAGCAGATAACGACTGGAATCTAGTTACAAACTGGACCTCAAACCCCAACCCCGTCCCGGGTCCTGGAAATACAGCTACTTTTGATGGGGGAGGAAATAACGCTGTTGTTGTACCAAATACAGCCCTAGGAACCCTTTCAATAACAGATGGGTCATACACCTTTAATTCTGGGGGGGGATCCTTAAACCCTAATACGATTAATATAACTTCTAATAGTGCAAATCCTATAGTTTTTAACACTTCCTCAATAGACGGAGGAGATTTAACTCACACAGGATCAGCGCCATTAACTATTAATGACATCACTGTGAACGCATTTCGTTTAGATAATGCGTTATCTATTGTTGAGCTAGCCGGTAACCTCAGTTCTCTCGTAACAGTATTGACAACAGGAACGATAACAGGATCAGGAACAATAACTGGAAATGCTGCTCAAGATGGTGGAACAATCAATGGCAACTTAACTATAACTGGATTATTAGTGCAAAATGCTGGAGTCATCAGCCCGGGAGGCGTAAGAGTTCTAGGTAATATTAATATAGGGAATAACTATACTCAGAATCCATTTTCTGGAGCTACCTACACTGCCAGTATTGACCCAGCAGGCAATGCTGACACGCTAACCGTTACAGGTGATGCTATTTTAAATAGTATAGTCAATTTAGATCCTTTACCTGGAATTTACACGAAAGACACCCTCTATACATTACTGACTGCAGCAACAATAACAGGTACTCCAACACTCACAGAAACCCACCCAATAGATTTTAGATTATTTGTTTTAGACAACCAGCTTCGCCTTATTACCCTCACAAATACTATCGTTTTACCTGTTAACATGAGTGATTTGCCTGTTAACTCACAAAGAGTGGCTAGTTACTTATATGCTGATGTTGCTCCAGTTGGAGCCCTGAGAGAACTTGTTCAAACTACCCTAACTTCTCCTGCAGGTGTATTTTCTGACACTTTATTGCAGCTAAGCCCTATTCAGTATGGAGCTTTTGGACTCGTCGGCCTTCAAAACAATGTTCACATGGCTGATGTGTTATCCAGAAGAGCTGTTAACACACTTTGTAATGACCCAAGGTGTTCTGAAAACTATAGACAAATGTGGGTCGAGCCTATTGGTTTTTACTATCACCAAAATCCGCACAATAGACAACGTGGATTTGATGATTATACCTACGGAGTAGCTTATGGAATGGAATTTCCGTTAGCCCGTGATTTTACAGTCGGTGGAAGCGTTGGCTACACTCACTCCAATATCGTTTGGTATCCTAATCTTGGGGATGCACATTCCAATACCGTTTATCTTGGTTTAAACGCTGGGTTTTCTCAGAGTTTAACTGGAGATCCTGCAAGTATTGGATTTGTAAACTTTTTGCTTCAAGGTGATATAGACTTCTATACTTGTAATAGAACCATTGAGATCCCCAACTTTAAGCGAGTAGCTGGCAGCAATCACAATAGCTACAATTTACTTGGAAGAGTTGATGCAGGACTTAAATTATCTGCTAATGAAAACGATACTTTTTTTGTTCAACCCGAGACCCAATTGAATTATCTCAACTTGTTTGAAGTGGGATATAAAGAAATAGGAGCAGGTTTTGCAGACCTGCAAGTCAACTACAAGCACACCGTCTTTTTACAGCCTAATGCAAAGGTGCGCTTGATTAAGCAGTTTAAAAATAAAGATCTTTGCTACACACCTAATGTTTATTTAGGGTGGCTTGCCAATGTTCCTATTACCAGCGGAAGATATACCGCTCATATGTATAATGTAATTGCAAGAGAGAGAGAATTTTCTGTAACAAGTTATCATGAATATGCCAACCAGTTGGTTGTGGGTGGTGAGTTTTCTGTAACTAAGTGTGAAGACTTTTTACTCAATGTGGGCTACGAAGGGGATTTACTCAATCGCTTTGGGGTGCATGCTGTGACAATTAGACTGGAATGGGCTTATTGATTTTTGGAGCATTTTTTGCGTTTTTAAAGTTATTTTTAGGTATTTGATATATAGTATCAATGAGTTATAATTTCCCTTAGATCAAAACTAACTAAGAGGCGTAACGTATGTCAGTCCTATCTATTCAAAACCCTCCAGTAGGCTCGTTAAATATAGTTCAACTTCCGATTGAAAATAGGCGTGATTACTCAACGGAACTCCAAGCTGCATTCGAAGAATTAGACGTACATCAAATTTGTTCTCTTTTAGAAATGGGTGCAAATCCATATCAAAAGATAGATCTCAATGAGAAAATCTCATTTGCATTGTTAAAAAGGAAGTTTAAAACTAGTTTTGATGTGGAGGCACTAACAGATCAAATCAATTCACTATCAGTAGAAGATGCCCTAAATAAAGTTGAGAACAAAGAGCTTGCTAATAGAATTATTGAGATGAAAAGTCTTTTAGAGAATGATCCATTATCGGTATCTGATGAAGAGCTAATAGACTTTGCTGCCGCACTTTATACGGAATTTGCAAATCATAATCAAGCAGGTATGCTTCCAAAAATTTCTGTGATGGCTTTAGCTTTAACATTGCAAAACTTTGGACTTATACACAAGTTAGTTGATGCAGGGTTTAATTTCTCAGATCCTAAGGCACTGGACACGCTAAGAGGATATGAATATGTTGTTACTGCATCAAATCTAGAAAATAATCAAGATGGACTTCAGAGCATTTCATATGTTGTGGGTCTCCCAGCTTATGCAATTGATCCAAATTCACCAAAACTCTCTGTTGAGGAAGTTTTTGAAAAGGTGCAATCATTATCATTTGATAATTCTTTGGATGATTCTGCCCAAGCTCTTTTAGAGCTAAAAAGACAGGGGCGTCCTATAGAAGTGAAATATAAGCAGCTACCCATATTGGGGACTATAACTGATTTTAGTGATGCTCATATAGCTATGCAATCCTATGATCAAATTATAGATTTTTTATTAGAGCAAGGAGTTCCTAGAGAAAAGATTTTGAGTTTTGAAGATGCTTTGTTAGAAAATCCACAGCACGCAGTAGGTAATAGCGCTGTTATTAAGTTTTTTCTTTCAAGAGGGTTTGAGATACCAAACTCAGATGAGATCACTAACTATTTAAAGCCATGGAAGAATTGCTGGGACCCTAGAACTTGGAACTTAAAGGGCTAATATAGATTATATTCAATGGACTATTAGTTGACTTCACTATAACCTTTTTAAACTAAGTTTAATTAGGATTCTTTTATGGCAAGTGTTACAGAAGTGGTTTTTAATTCAGAAGAACTGTATCAAGATTGTATCAAACCTTATAAGCGAGAAGAAGTTTCTCAATTTTTAGCATCGCAGCATGACATTCAAGTCACAATAGATCCAAGTCTTACTTTACAAAAACATGTAGCGTTAAAAACAACCCCAAGCAATCCATTCTACACAGAGCTTTTTAATGATGGAGATCTTTTAGTCTATTACTCTGAAAGGCCAAGAGCTCCTCATCAGCTTAATATTACTTTTGGAGAAAGAGTCAAACACTTAAAGGATTTGTCATCAGAAGATGCGCAAAAGCTTCATGAAATGATTTGCAAAATCAATGAAGTTTATGTAGGAAAACTTGGCATAAACGGGTTTGTGGTAGCTCAATACTCTAATCCCCAGATTCGTCATGAAGGGCAATATACTGTAGAACTACATCCTCATCAACCCGGTTATGGAGATACACGTAACTTTTTAGATAAAGCAGATTCTAATAGGGCTGTGCTATTTGATGATGGAAATTATACAAATTTAGAAATTAATTATTCTGATGAGCAAAGGGATAGAGATATCGCTTTTTGGAAAAAAGAGCTGTTAACTGAGCAACCTTCGCTTTCTGATCAACACTCTGTAACTGTTTTGCCTGCAAGAGATAGACTAGACTGTGGGTTTAAAAGTGGTAAGGAGTTTGCTGTGAATCATCTTTTAGAATATTTTGAAAATAACGGTGCAAAAATCATTAATAAACCCGATGTTCACTTTAAGCTGTCAGCTGGTTCCCAACTGGAACAGAAAACTTGGGAAACTGCGAGTTGCGCCTTTTGTCGATCAGATATTATAGAGCGTCAAAAAGCATTTGAATTAGATGGTGTTGTAGTTCTTTATAACTTTAGAAAGATGCCAGAGGCTGCTACAAGTTTTTTAATTTTGCCTAAAGGCCACACTGAGAAAATTTACGCGCTAAATCCTAGTGAAGTTGAAACTATACATCTTCTAAAAAGAGCTCTTACAAATGTTTTGGAAGAGAGGTTTCCTGGATATGAAATAGTTATTTATAATCAAGATGCTCTTTCCGTAGGTCAGACAGTTCCTCATGCTCATGATCAAATAGTTGCTATTGATAAAGAAAGAATTCCAATGCACTGGTCAATGCTTTCTTTGGCCTACAACCCAGGCAAACTAGGTGGTGTTTCTAAAGAGGAAATGGCAGCCGTTACAAAAGAGTTTTCTATTCTTTTAGAGCAAGAAGTACAAAGACTTAGAGGTCTCACTGAAGTGCAGTGCGTGGCTATATAGCTACAAGTAGTTCTGAAAATGCAATATTTTCAAAAGCTACAAGCCAAGAAATGATTATCTAGCAAGGTTTAAGCCAGCACATCGAAGCTTTCAAAAAGAATTGGGAAGTATTATAACAGTATTTGGATATCGTAAAATTGACGATTCTTAATAGTTTCTTTTTTTTATCTTAACTCAGTATTTACATTGAAAAAAAATATTGCGATACTCAACGATACCCTTTTGTGAATTTTAAAATAGTTTAAAAAGGGTAATACCATGAATATCCAAAACCTTAACCGCTCTTTGCAACATTCAAACATCTACTCACTCTCTAATGTGGAGGATTTCAAAGAAGGGACATTTTTTGCACTTCCGAAATTACTAGTTGATCAGCATTTTACTAAAGTTCAGCATGAAGTCGATTCCCGATGGGACAACCTAACTGACGAGATTTCTTTTCCTAAATATGAGCCTCAAAAAAGTGATGATGCAATTGCTAAAGAATTTGCTAGGTTTCATCAAATTAGACTTAATCTACATGCCAATTTTCAAACCATACCTTTTCAGGCTAGACCTGACTTTTTAATTGCACAAAATATCTTTACCAATCATCACTTTAGGCAACCTAATTGCATTTCTTTTGAACATTCCAAAGCTGATGACTCTTATAACTGTAGTTGCATAACCAATAATGGGAGAAAATTTTTTGCTTTGGAAGGGCCTACAGATAAAACAGTAGAAGATTTTTACCATCTTCTTGGCAATTGGAATGTAAGCACGCTTGTGTGTTTAACAGGGGAAGAAGAAAATGGGACTCCAAAATGTTTTCCTTATTGGACTGGCAATACTTTTCAAAGAGGAGGAGAGGACTTCTTTGCACTACCCCTCGAAGGTCAATACGAAATAGCAGTTAAGGACAGGGATAAGAAGAAATTAAACTATATCAGCCTACCTCAATGGCAAGACCATAGTGGCTTTAAGATAGAAACTCTTGTTGAGGAAGTTAACAAAGCTAGAAAGAAAACAGATTCAAATGAAATTATGGCAATTCATTGTAGCGCAGGTGTTGGCAGAACAGGAACTTTTCTAGCTATTGTGTGTTTATTAGAGGAGATAGATAAGCAATTAGCGTGTGGAAAGAGTCTTGATGATTTAGAACTGAGCATCTCTGAACTTTTTCTGAAACTTAATTTTTCCAGACGTCAACTAATTTCAAGAGAAGCGCAATATATAACAGTGTATAGAGCAGTAGACTACTATTTAAAACAAGTCTCTAATAATTAGAGATGTTTTTGTGCAAACTTTGTTGCAGATGCAATCATGGGGAAGTGCTTTTTTGTTCTCCTATAAAAATCCAAACAAAAGGAAGTTGTATAAAAAAAATACTATCCTATCGAAAAAAAATAAAAATTTGACAAACGAAGCACAATAAGGGTGTTAAGTTATTGAATATAGTGAGTAACTTCAAGTTAAGCTTGAACCTGTTTCCTTAATTTTTGAGCTGCTCGGTATATATTTAAAGCTAGGTAACCTGAGATAAAGCTTATCCAAAGTCCAAGCAATGAGCATTGAATAAACAGCTGAAGCTTGGTAGAGTGAAGGTGCATGCTTTGAGTAAGAGAATACATAAAAAAGGTTCCAAAAATAGTTAAAGGAAGATCTATTAATGTTTTTGATAAGACACTTTTTTTAACCTCAGTTGGATGCACTAAAGTGCTCACGTAATATCCAATATAAAAACTAACAGCAGCAGAGAAAAATAGAATATACGGCGTTTCTGTTGAAAGAAGAGTGAGTGATGAAAATAGCACGGTTGTAAAAAGAGTAATTAATAGAGGAGAAAAATTTGTAATGAATTTTTCTAATTTCGGAAAAATGTAAAAGTATACAGAAGATAGGGCTAAACCAACTATAGCTCCTGCTAAAATATCTTTAGGGAAGTGCACGCCAAGGTAAACTCGAGAGAAGCAGATTGCAGCAAAGTAAATAGGGGCTACTATCCACTTAAATTTATTTTTCCAAAGCACAAGGGTTAAAGTAGCTAGTAAAGCAGATGTTTGAGCTGCTCCACTTGGAAAGCTAAAGCCACTAACTTGTATAATTCCAATACTCGGATCAATATGAAATGGCCTTGGGTGAGCAAAAAAGTTCTTGAAGAGGTTGCAAATAGAAGCATTTAAAATAAAAATACTAAAGATGCGAAGTCCTGCTTTTCTTCCTATAAAAATCCAAGTAAAAGGAAGCAGCACAAAAAGAAACTCTATTCGATCAAAAAAATTTAAGAATTTGACAAACGAAATAAAATAAGGGTGGTTGAGTTGTTGAATATAATGAATAATCTCAAATTGCATAATGCACCTTAGGTTGATTTTTTAGACAGAGGCTATTGAGGTCGCTATCTTTATTCTCAAAAACTTTCAAAAATGGGTTTCCTTTATAAAGAGTTTCATCGTATTCAGCTTTGCAACTCGAGTCTGCTGTTATTGCACCTCCAAGCTGCACTTCTAAAATTTCATCTTTTAAAAGAGCTGTTCTAATAGCAACATTAAAATCAAAATTGCCATTAGAAGATATATATCCTATAGAGCCACAGTAAATATGGCGAGTTCTTTTCTCAATCTGGTGAATAATTTCTAAAGCACGCAATTTCGGGCAGCCACTAATAGATCCAGCTGGAAAGCAGGATCTAATCATGTCTATAGGGTGCTTTGCTGAAGGTGTGGATACGACAGTAGACTCTAAATGAAAGACATTGGAGAGCTCTAAGACATTTTTAGGTTCAGTGCATCTAACAGATCCAGTGTGGCTAATACGACCTAAATCATTGCGTGTAAGATCGCAGATCATCATAAGTTCAGCTTCTTCCTTTGAGCTGTTGACAAGTTTAGAACGCAAAGATGCATCTTCATAAAGGTTAGATCCTCTTTGGATTGTTCCTTTTATGGGTCTAGATTCTAATTGATTATCAGAGTGTTTTAAAAAACGCTCTGGAGATGCAGAAATAATTTGGAAGGAACTATTGTTGATGAAAGCAGAGAATGGAACAGGGTTGATTTGGTGAAGTTTGTAGAAAATATCAAAGGCGGCTGCTTTTGTTCTAAAAAATGAGGACCTTGAGATATTTACTTGATAGATGTCACCTGAAAAAATAAGTTCTTTAGCTATTTGAATTTTTTTTGAATAACTCTCTACCGTATCCGATTCATCATGTTGGGACATCTCTAAACAAGGACCTAAAATATCATGAAGCGATTGAATAAATGTTAGACAAAACTCTCGAGAGCAGAAATTATTAAACCACTTTAGTTCTTCATGTTTTAAATAATTCTTTGCCTCTTCTACAGCTGAGATGCGGATTTTATTTTTGCAGTAAGATACAACAATAGATGGGGCATTGAAATGCGTTAGAGGTATAGGCAGCCCTTTATGGGGGAGCCTCTTATCTTGGTCGCTATAGCAAGACATTTCATAGCTTAAATAACCTACCCATTTTGGAGTGGGATCATCGTTAAAATCAGCGATTTTTTGTTTAAGAGTATCCCATGGGTTTTGATTGAGTTGGGTAATAGAAATGTATTTGTAGGGCAACAAGCATAGGTAGGAGTTTTGTTCATCAATTGCGTTACCAGACAAGAGCAGCGTTGTTCCTTTTGACGTTGAGAAAAACGAAGCTAACTTTAAAAATGATAAATAGGGGCAATCTAATTCATATTTAATCATTAAAGTTCCATGTTATGAAAAACTATATCGATATCTTCTAAATCTTCTAACCAATCAATAAGGGCCTGGTTCTTGTCTTGGTCCTCTTTAGAACAAGTAATATGCACTTTAGGGACCATAACAATATTAGCTTCCAAACACTTGTATGTGCTTGCCTCCAAGTTCTCCTTTACTTGGTAAAGATCTTCTGGGGAGGTGATAACAATATAGAGATTATCTTCTTGATCAAAGTCTTCAGCCCCGGCTTCAATGGCATCGTTGAAAAGAGTGTCTTCAGCAATATCTCCTTTTTCAATTTGCAAAATTCCTTTGCGATCAAAATTAAAAGCCACAGAGCCTGGGTTTGCAATTGTTCCACCTCGTTTATTTGTGGCTATGCGAATATCTGATGCAAAGCGGTTGCGGTTATCTGTCATTCCTTCAACAATTAGTCCAACGCCTCCATGCCCATATAGTTCATAGGTAAGCTCATCATAGTTGGACTGGTCTTTTGACGAGGCCTTCTTAATATTACGGTCAATGTTTTCATTAGGCATATTGGCAGCTTTTGCTTTTTGAAGAGCAAGACGCAGCCTGGGATTATTCTTTGGGTCTGGATCACCAACTTTTACTGCACTAATAATCTCTTTTGCTATGCGTGAAAATAGCTTCCCTTTAGCTTGATCAGCTCTGCCTTTTTTGTGCTTGATATTTGCCCATTTACTGTGGCCTGCCATAATAAAATTCCTTATTTAAAAAAACTTATTTTAAACTGATTTTCCCAATCTTTTGCCTGATTATAATCTAGAAACTCTTTTTCTTTTTCTCTAAATTTTTGAGTGTGTATGCGTCTATATCCAGATGCGCTAGTTTCAGGCCGATAAATATGATGTAACATCTCGTGGTAGATAATATACTCAATAAAATATGTGGGGGTGTTTTTTTGATCCAGAATTCGGTTGATTTTGACCAGTTTAAGAGGTTGCTGGTAGAGGCCAAAGCAAATTTGACTTTTAGGGCGTCTGTTTTTATTTCCAAACCATGTAATTGAAAGGTCTAACTCAGACTGGAAGTATTGCTTATTTACCTTTTGGTATAGCTCATTTAAATCAAAGAAATTTCCGAGGGCATCTAACTTTTTTTTATCAAGTTTTTCTCTATATTCATAATCTGTAGAGCTTTCATCAATAAAATGTCGAATGGTCTGGCTATGCTCTTTGCTTTTCTTGTTTTTCACAAGCTCAGCTAGGGCTATAACGACTTCGTTAGTAGAATTTAAAAACATGCGGTGTATAGAAATCCTTGCATATTTTCGTTTTCTTTCTAGGATACTAATCATTGTTGAGCGATTGTCGTTAATTGTTAAATCAACCTGCATCTTAGTAAGGGCTTGAAGCATTTCTTTCAAAGCTATGGCCATTGTTAATTTAAAACCTTTTCCATAACAATTTTACTGCGAAACTTTCCATCGGCTTCTTTGATCCAGTAAGGGTGGTATCCTACTTCTTTAAAGCCAAAACGACGGTAGAGTGAAATTGCTGGGTTACCTTCAAAAACTTCTAGATATAAAACTTCGATGTTAAAGTTCTTTTTTGCCAGTTCCATAAGGTTTAAGAGCAAATGGCTCCCAACACCTTGGTTGCGGTAGTCAGGGTCGACCAATAGGCAAAAAAGACATTGGTGGGCTATTTTTTTGTACGCGTGAAGAAATAGAACACCTACGCCAATGGGCTTATCATCAACAAAAGCTGTTAATGCGCTTTTCCAACGAGTAAAACCGCAAAGCATTTTAATGGTGTCTTCAATTTCCTTTCCTTCTTGAGCAGGAAACCAGCGTAAAATGCCGGGTTCTTTAAACCACTCCCTTAAAGGACCTTCAATTGTTTCGTCCGAATATTTGATTTGGATTTCACCTTTCTTACTCATGTTTAACCGAATTCTTTTAAGTATTTAATAATAAATGGATCAATTTCACCATCCATAACAGCTTGAACATTACCTTCTTGATGGCCTGTTCGTGTATCTTTTACCATTGAGTAAGGATGAAAAACATAGTTTCTTATCTGCGAGCCCCATCCAATATCTTTTTTCTCTCCGCCTATTTCTTGGAGAGCCTTTTCGCGCTCTTGCACCTCTTTTTCGTAGAGTTTAGACCTCAACATTTTAAAACAAGTTTCTTTGTTTTGCAATTGGCTTCGCTGGTTTTGGCAGCAAACAACAATATTGGTTGGAAGGTGCGTGATGCGAACAGCTGAATCTGTTTTATTGACATGTTGCCCGCCGGCACCTGATGCACGGTAGGTATCAATACGTATATCTTCTGGCTTGACCTCTATTTGAATGTCATCTTCTATTTCAGGAGAAATATCGACGGACGCAAAACTTGTATGTCTTTTCGCGTTGCTGTCAAAAGGGGAGATGCGAACGAGTCTGTGCACACCTTTCTCAGCTTTTGCATAGCCATAGGCAAAGGAGCCACCTATTTTAATCGTTGCACTTTTAACTCCAGCAACCTCTCCTTGTTGGATATCGATATTTTCTGTTTTCCAACCTCGAGCAGTTGCCCATTTTTGATACATTCGAAGCAGCATCTGTGCCCAGTCACATGATTCTGTGCCACCTGCGCCTGCATTGATACTTAAAAAACAGTTTTTGCTATCCAACTCGCCTGAGAGCATTCTCTTAATCTCGAGTTCCTCTAAAGAAGTCTCTATCTTCTTGAGTTCATTAGACAATTCTAAAATAAGCTCCTCATCGCCCATTTCATAGGCATCAGGAAACATTTCAGAAACATCGCTATGTCGCTTTTTCAAATCGTTGAAAGGCTCTGTCCAGGCCTTGAGCTTGTTGCACTCTTCTATGACTTTTTGGGCTGCATTGTTGTCGTTCCAAAAATGAGATGAGCTCATTTCATTTTCTAGCTTTTTGATTTGCTCTTGTTTGCTAGCGAGGTCAAAGATACCTCCACATATGTTTGAGGCTGTTGTCAATTTTATGAAGGCGGCTTTTAATTTCTTCGTTCATAGTATCCTCTAGAATAGAGAAAAGATATTAAGTAAAGAATGAGTATTTTTCAATAAAAATGACGAAGGGATTCTAGCTAAAAGCTATACTTTTTTCTGTAATATATTTTGTTAAATATTTCCTTTTAGAAAGAAGTTGACCTCATTAAAAAAAATATTGGGCTGTTCTATATGAGGGAAGTGACCGCAGTCTTCAAGAATTTTGAATTTAGCATTTGGCATTAAGTGGGCTGTCTCTTTAGCTGTCCATTGTGGAATAGGATCTGAATCTCCATGTAGTATCAGTGTCGGTGTTTCAATATCTTTAAGCTTATGCTTAAAATCATAGCCACCTTTTAAAAGGGTTTCTTCAAAAATACGGTAAATCAAGAACCCTTGAAGGGCATCTCCTTGATTAATACTAAAGTTTAAGCTTGAAATATTTACAGGGTTATGGAGAAATTCTTTGAAAATCTCACCATAAAATTCCCTTAGAACAGGAAGTTCACCAGCTAAAAATTTGTCAGATTTTGAGATTTTCATTGCAGGGTTTTTTGTGGATATAAGACGTGACTCAAGTTCTTTCGCAAAAAATCCTAGGTCTTGAGAAGATGCTGGCATAGGGTTCATTAAAACCATTCGAGAAACATGTTTTGGATGTTTCCTTGCATATTGAGCTGCAACAAAAGCTCCCCACGAATGGCCAATAAGAACAAAATGATTAAGTTTTAGCTCTTTTCTTAATGCTTCTAGATCACTAACAAACTGAGGAAGAGTTACTTTGTTGAAGTCTAGATTTTTAAAAGACTTTCCGCTTCCTCTTTGGTCATAAAAAATAAGTTCGTGATTGCCAGCTAGTGTCTCAAATTGAGGCATAAAATATGAACTGTTGTGCCCAGGACCACCGTGGATAACAATAATTGGATAGCCTTGCCCTATTCTTTTGTAGTAAATTTCAGCTCCATCTATATCTACAGAGCCTTCCTTCAAAGGTGTGTTTTCGGCTTGGAGGTGTAGAGACAATGCAAATGCAGAAAAGTAAAATAAAATAGATAGAAAGCGTTTCATCTTATGCCTATTTTTGATGCTTGCGTAGGAATATACTTAATGACACAACATTATTGCTAGAACCTTATTAACATTTTGAATGTAGGTTTGATCCCTTTAGCTAGAAATATGAATAGAAAGATCTCTTATTAAGCAGCCTTTTTAACTCAGCTGCTTTTCAATCTATAGTCCTAAAAGCGCCGTTACAAAAGTCGTCAATGCAAAAGCTTTAGCTTGCATAGAGCCACTTAACTGAGGTTCGTCTGTAGTCTCTGGGTAGTAATTAGAACTATTGTCGCATTTTTCCAAAAGGTATTTTTGAATGTGAACAGATGCAAGTTCTTGTAAAGGTTCTTTAAGAACTTTTAGCTTGTGTGGAGCTGGATTTTGGAAACAATCAGCAATCGTTGGGCAGCTAAGTCCAAGAAAAAAACCTTGAATAGGTTTTTCATCAGCGCATTTTCTCAAGCTAACTGGGCTAGGCCCACTTCTTTCTGATAATACAATTGCTTCATCAGAGCTTGTGCAAAATTGAAAGTCAAACTTTTCAGAGTTTCTTTTGGGAGCTATTAGAACATTGGAAAAAATTGTACTGGCCACGTCCACCTTAGCTTGACAACTTTCAACAAAATTTACAGAAACGACTCCTTTACTCCAGTCACCATATTCATATACAGGTGTGCATTTGCCATCCACATTTGCATAGTTTCTGAGGTAGGGAAGAAATGAAACAAAAGAGTTAATTGTTTCTAATACTTCAAATCCTGACTGTCCTGCATTAGATCTTGGACTTGCAAAAGCGCTGTCTCCTTTCATTTGAAATGGAAACAAATATGCTTTTATGGCCGTTGATAATTCGCCTAAGTAGATTGGAAGTTTTATATTATTGACGTACTTATCTTTTGGGCTCCCAAAGCAGCCGGGTTTAATTGCAATTTCAGGATGTAGGTACGGACGAGTTGTTGAAACAAAAGAGGTCGTAAAGTTTGTATGTGCAGTTGTAGGTGGTGTTAAAAGGATATCATTCATTTTTCGTGTTTTCCAGATAATTTAAAAAAACTGTGCAACTAGTATAACCTTCTCTGCAACTTATTTGCAATATTGAATTAAAGTCTTTACAATTTCTTTATAATAGGAAGGAGTTTAAAAAATCTTTTATATAAGGATTGAATATTTCATTCTTGATTGAGGTGGAAAAGTTTCAATGGGCTTGAACTTTGGAAGAAAAATGTAAATTAAAATTTCTTTTATAATTTTTTACTCAAAACTACACGGTCTTGGTTCGATATTCTATAATTCCAAGACCAAGTTGGTTTTTCAATTGAATGTTGTTGAAAAGAGACTTTACCATTTTCATCCATTGATGCCACAACTCGAGTATTTTCTGGGACATGAATTTCGTAGTTTCCATTAAAAGTAACATCTTGGGCAAAAAATTCAGCGTTTTTATCTAGAAGAATTTCAAGCTTTTGATTTCTAATCATATGGTTTTTCCAAAACACGTTTTTTTCTTTGAAATCAATGCCCTGATTATCAACAGTAATGTTGATAAGCGTACATTTTCCGCTTTGATTAGAATACTGAAGGTGTCCATTAGAATCTAAATGCCCCATAGGGTTTTGGGCTTTGATGATGAGTGAGCCCTTGAGGTCTAGGTTGAATATTTCTAATTCAGAAATTTCAAGCATCAACTCCGATCTATCATGTAAAACACCTTTCTGAATTTTTTGTGCTATTACAGAGTAAAGAGGTCCGAGAGCTGGGTGGAAAGTAATATGGCAACTAGGCCCATTGTTAATAAAGTCTGATGAGCAAGGAAGCTTTGGCATTTTGATGTTGCAGTGCTTACTTAAAAGTTCAAAGTTGTTTTGAAGCAAGGTATAGTAGCATCCTTCTGGCGTTTCATTAATATTGTCGCCGCCTTTAAAAGTTTTTTTAGCAACAGAGATTGTTTTATTGCGAGCGTTATATGTTAGAAACGTTTTAAGTTCGATTTCATTTTCAATGTCTTGAGGGGAGTCAAAAGCATCTGTAATGTAGTCTGCAATGTTTTGCATGGTAGACTCTAAACGCCCTCCTTTAATCATTTTTTTTACCCCGCTTTCGTCAAAGTAGGGTACATCTGATTTCATATTTATTAACATTCCAGGAATAGAGCAGCGCAAAAGAGCTTTTTGTACTTCTTTAAAATCAATAAACAAAATGTTGGTGTTTGATGGAAAAACTGAGTAGGGGCTATTAGGGCTATTTGGAATATCTTTTAAGTTATATTTTTCAAATTCAGTATATTCAATATTGGAAATTGTGTACTGACTTTGATTTTCAACATTATCTTCTATTAAGACATTTACTCCTTCTGCGGCGTGAACAAGTCTTTGACAAGAAGCAAACCCAAAGGCTTTGTTCTTCTCGCACCCTAGGCCCATTAGAGCTAGTATGCCCTGATCGGTTCCAGCCATTGGGTTATTCATCTGTCGTAGAATAGCTTTAGGTCTACCGAGGCTTTCAAACCAGTTGAGTATGCCTTCATCTTGCGCTAGTTTCCAGATAACTCCGTGCCCAGAAGGCTTCAGAAATAACTTGAGATGATCTTGCATGGACCATTGACCCTCTATGGTAATAACTGGGGCAAGAGGTTGTTTGAAGAGCTTAAAGCTTTCTTTAGGGCGATTATACCAATGATTTTCGTTGCAGATTTGTTCAATAAATTGATGGTTGTTTTTAGCTTCAGAAGTCATCATGGCAACAGGAGTTGTCAATTGTTTGTTGAAGAGTTTGAAGTAAAGATGCTCACGCGCTTGCAGATCTTTCATCATGCACGTCAATAGTGACTGACCTAAATAGTTTAATTTGGCAGTAGGAAGCGGTAGACCCGTTGTTTCATCACGCAAGTCGAGTCGATCTCCTGCACCACCAATAGGGTAGAGTTCTCCCATTTTGGGTAATGATTTAATTCCAAAGATAACAGCTCTTTCTGCTTCTTGAGAATTTTCATGTAGAGAGAGTCCTTGGGCTTGATGTATTTTTTTTGTTTTCCCTGAATCAGGAGTTTCCTGATTTTGAAAGATTAAATCTAAAATTTTTAAGTGGTAGCCTACAATTCCACCTATGTCTTGATAAAATTCTTCAAAAACTACGAGCTGGCTAAGAAGAGTTTTAAGACGTTGGGAAGTGTCACTTAGGTGTTTAGGTACAGAAAATACATTGCTAGCCTGGCCAATTGTGATGATGGATGCAACTGCAACTTTTTCTGTTTCACAGAGTTGTGGATAAATTATTGCAATAGGGTGATCGAGTTTTAAAAAAACTTGAATTGATTCCTCTTGCTCGAGTAGAGCTAGCTTTTCTTTTTGGTCATTGTGCTGGTTGAGCCGACCTAGAAAAGATGCAAGGTGCTTAGTTTGTTCTTTTAATATTTGAAGACTTGTCATGAAATTATGCTGCTATTTTCGTGAAATTGCTCAAATTTTTCTTTTACATGAGCAATTTTTTTAAAAAAAGCATTCTTTTTCCTTAGAAATTCATAAAAATTTTGCTATACTATACTCAATTTTGGAAATTCCTTTGACTAAAAAAAACATTCAGCGCTAAAAAGATCGATTACAAACAAAGATGTGCGCTCTTGTAAGAGTGTGTGTATGATTAGAAGATAAAGAAAAAATTATTAGTTTAACCATTATAAGGAGAAATTTATGGCACCAGCTAAGAAAAAAACCTCAGCTTTTATGAAGCCTATGAAGCTTTCTAAAGAATTAGAAGCAATTGTTGGAAAAGGTCCAATGCCGCGTACTAAAGTTGTAAAAAAGATGTGGGATTACATCAAAAAACATAAAAGACAAGACGAAAAAAATAGAAGAAACATCATTCCTGATGAGAAACTTGCTAAAGTTCTCGGTAAAAAAACACTTGATATGTTCCAAATGACAAAAGCGCTTTCTAAGCATATCACTTCATAAGCTTGCTTATATTCAGGGATAAGAGCCTCTTTCTTATCCCTTTTTATTTATAAAAAAATCAATTTTATTTATTATAATGTACTAGTTTAGTATTATTGTTTGTTAATATTAATTTAGTGAGATTTGATCATTAACATGAAAGCTTCTCTTATCCTTTTAGCCGGTGGTAAAGGGCTCAGAATGGGAAGTAATCTTCCCAAGCAGTTCATTGAAATAGATGGAAAATTCATGGGTCGTTATGCTCTCAATCCCTTTCTCAATCATCCCATGATTAACCAGATTGTAGTTGTATGTGATCCACTCTATCGCCATTTTTTTAATGCTATAGAAACTTGCCAGGTTATTAAATTTGCAGATCCAGGTGATGAGAGGCAGCTCTCATTGACAAATGGACTTTCAGAAATTAATGGAGATGACCCTATGGTTATTGTTCATGATGCAGCAAGGCCATTTCTAAACGAAAATTACATTGAGCCTTTAATTTCAGAGGCATACTTACATGGCGCCTCAGTTTTAGGAATCAAGGCTGTATCTACATTAAAGCAGGCAACACCAGATCAGTTTGTTTGTAGAACAATTGATCGCTCTGTTGTGTGGGAGGTTCAAACTCCGCAGTTAGCTAGCAAGCAAACCTTGCTTCAAGGGCTTAATAAGGCTAAGAAAGAAGGGATTGCTGTAACTGATGAATCTTCAGTTGTTGAGTTGCTCAATCTTCCTGTAAAGCTTGTTGAAGGAGATTCTTTGAATTTTAAAGTAACTTCACAAGCTGACTTAAAGCTTATGCAAAGTGTAATTAAGCAGAGCCAGAAAGAATATGTATAAGTACATGATGAAGATTTCCTATGATGGTTCAAATTATTCGGGTTGGCAAATTCAACCAAACGCAAATTCAATCCAGTCAGAGCTTCAAGCCATCTTAGCAAAAGTTTTAAGAAAGCCAGTTTCTATTTATGCTTCTGGGCGAACGGATCAAGGAGTGCATGCATTGGGCCAAATTGCTCACTTTGAGTTTGATCAGAAAATAGATTTAAAGAAGATTCTCTTATCACTTAATGGGTTGCTACCCTGGGATATTCGTGTAAAAGAAATCAAGCTTGTTGAAGATGATTTTCATGCAAGGTTTAGCGCTAAAGCAAAAATCTACCATTACCACTTTTGGAATCAAGATGTAATTGATCCAATGCATTTTTCTTATCGTTTGCATATGCGCAGGCCTATAGACTTTGAGCTAATAAAAGAAGCTACAAAGTGCTTTATTGGGAAAAAAGACTTCACAACTTTTGCAAACCTAAGAGAGTCTAATCAAGTTCTCAAGAATCCTTATAGAGAGATCAAACGTTTGGATTTGATTAAACAAGAAGGGGGCTACCGTCTAGAGTTTGAGGGGAATGGCTTTTTGTATAAAATGGTGCGCAATATTGTTGGAGTGCTCATCGAAGTGGGTCAGAAAAGAAGAGATATTAAAAGTATCGCGAGTCTTTTTGAAAATAAAGATCGAAAAACTATAGGAGCTCCAGCTCCCTCAAAAGGACTTTTTTTACAGGAAGTTATCTACTAGTCTGCGCGAAGTGTTGTTGTAACCTAATTTTTCAAGTCACAAAAAATGACGAATGTTGTATTCTGGCCTGAGGGAAATACAATAAGAAATGCAAACACATTTACAATTTATAGAATTTTTGAGAGCTCATTTAGGGCTTGTAAAATCCTCTTTACATGGTTTGGAAAAGGAAAGTCTAAGAGTTAATTTAGACGGAGCTTTATCAGAAAAAAAGCATCCAATAGCGCTTGGAGCTGCTCTAAAACATCCTCACTATACATTAGATTTTTCAGAAGCACAGCTTGAGTTCGTAACGAGCCCACAGTCTAGTATAGAAAAAGCATGTGATGAGATGTTTAAGCTTCATCAATTTGCCTATCAGAACTTAGGTAAAGAGATGCTTTGGACTCACAGCTGTCCATGTCCTATTGAGGAGGAGAGGAAAGTTTTACTTGCGCATTTTGGAATGACAAAAGAAGCTTATCAAAAATGGCTTTATCGAAAAGGACTTTCACTAAGATGTGGCCAAAAAATGCAGCTTTTGTCAGGGGTTCACTATAGTTTTTCTTTTGGAAACGAATTTTGGAATGCTTTTCAAAAAGAGCTTGGGGATAAAAATGAACTCCAAAGTTTTATTTCTGAATCATATCTTTCATTAATACGTAATTTTTTAAGGATGGGTTGGCTATGCAGCTACTTGTTTGGTTCATCACCAGCACTAGATCGATCCTATTTTAAGAAAATAGAAAGACCCATAGAGTTGCTTGGTACAAGAACAGGCTATGTTCCCTATGGCACCTCTATTCGAATGAGCCATTTGGGATACTTTAATAAAATACAAAACCAATTGGGAATTTCTTTTAATTCGCATAAGCAATACCTAAAAGATCTAAATTTTGCTTTAAATACAAAGCATCCTTTCTATGAAAAAATTGGGGTCATGCAAAATGGAAAGCAGGTGCAAATTAATGAAAATTTTTTACAAATAGAAGCAGAGCACTATTCTCGCATTAGGCCCAAAGCCTACTCTCATATTCATGAAAGGCCAATTGAGGCTCTTAAGAGTGGAATAGGGTATGTAGAGATGCGCAATATTGATATTAATCCCTGCAATCCGATTGGGATAGACGTAGAAATGCTTTACTTTATGCAGACTTTTTTTATCTATTGTCTGATTAAAAAAAGCCCTGTTATCCACCCAGAACAAGCTAAATTGATTTGTATGAATCAAGATAATGTTGCGTTGTTTGGGCGCAGGCCCAAGCTTATGTTGAGAGATGACCACAAAGATCAATCCATTTCATTAAAAAATTGGTCTGAAAATATTATAGCTGAAATGATGCCTATTGCTGAGCTACTTGATAGTAAAGACAAAAAATATTCCAGCGCTCTAAATCAACAAATCGAAAAAATTAATGAACCCAACCTAACGCCATCTGCAAAACAAATTGAGAGGCTAAAATTTGAAAGGCTAGAATTTGATGAGTATGTGGTAAAGAAATCGCTTTCTTGCAAGAGAAGCATTTTAAAAGAAAACCTCCCAAAAAATAAGCAAAAGGCTCTTGTGGCGTTATCATTTAATTCTATAAAGAAACTTCAAGAAGAAGAGCAAAGCCAAGAAGACTTTTTGTCAGGGTATGAAGATATGGAGTTTTCTACTCAAATGGTTCTTCGTGAGGCTTTCCAACGCTCCTATAAAGTGGAAATAATAGATAGAAAAGAAAACATTGTTCAGATCACTCATGATCAAAAAGAAATCCTAATAAAGCAGGCCACTCAAACAAAGAAGGATTCTCTAATCTCATTTCTTGCAATGGAAAACAAGTATGTTACCCAAAAGCTGTTAAACAAACACAATATTTCAACGCCTCAAGGTTTTCTCTTTGAAAGTGCAAAGGAAGCAGCAAACAGTTATAGAAATTTTAGTCATCAAAAGGTTGTTTTAAAACCCAACACCGCAAATTTTGGGGAGGGGATTGCTTTTGTTGAACCCGGTAGTAAAAAAGTATTTTGTCAAGCTGCTCGAGAGATTGAAAAACGAGGAGATCAAATTTTAGTTGAATCATTTTTCAAAGCTAAAGAGTATCGTTTTTTAGTAATTGATGGAAAAGTTGTAGCTGTTGCTCAAAGAATTCCTGCTCATGTTTTAGGAAATGGAAAAAATACTGTTTTAGAACTTGTCGAAATAAAAAATAAACTCAACGAGTCTAAGCATGCTTTTCAAAAACCTCTTGATCTTACAGTTTCAACAAGAGCTCTGTTGAAAGATCAAGGATTTTCATCTAAAGATGTTCCTGGTAGAAACAAGAAAGTCTGGTTGAGAAAAAACAGTAATGTTTCAACTGGAGGAGAGTCAAAAGACATGACTGATGTCATGCCTTTTGCTTATAAAAAAATAGCTTTGCAAGCAACCTCAGCAGTAGGTGCCTCGATTTGTGGAGTTGATATTATGATTAAGAAGATCACAGAGAAGCCTTTGCCATCAAATCACGTGGTTATTGAACTCAACCACAACCCAGCTCTTTTTATCCACCGAGCTCCCACATATGGTCAAAAACGATATGTAGAAAAGGATCTTTTAGACTTTTTATTTCGCTAGTTTTTCACGAGTAATATCTTTTAATGTAGGGGCATACGATATTTTCTTCTCGTTAATTAGAGGTTCAAGCTTTGAAACAATGTTTGTATTTACTAGAACAGCTTGCGCTGAGGTCCCTAAAAGAGAACTAATTCCTCTTGGAGAATCTTCAAAACCAATGATTTTATCACTTTCATTTCCAAAGCGCTCTATTGCAGTGAGGTATGGCTCTGGATGTGGTTTGGAAAGTTCGTAGTCTTCACGTGTTATCCAGTGTTCTATTGTTTGAAGGTCTTTATTTTGCATTTTGATAAATTGAACTTGTTCTTTAGGAGAGTGAGTCACAACAACGCGTTTGATGTTGTGTTTTTGCAGTTCATGCAAAAACTCTTTTGCACCGGGCATTAGTTCAATTTCAGATTCTTTTAAAAGAGTTAAATAATGCTTCTTCTTTTCAGTGTATAGTGTGGACCAATTAGGTTCTTGTAAATGGAGCTCGGGAAGAGCTTCGTAAATTTTAACACGCAGCATTTTTGAATCATAGTGCGCGGCTTCACAAAATTCTGTAAAAGACCAATCGAGGTTAAAGTCACGCTCCTTGCACATTCTAATGTATGCTAAATAGTGCAAGCGCTCTGTGTTGACAAGTAGACCGTCAAAGTCTAATAAGAAAAGTTGAAATTCTTTTACCCAATCCATATGATCTTTTTTTGTGATTATTTCGTATAAACATAGCAAATTAACCGTTTTATGAAAATTCGAAAATTAAATATTTGGTTTAGTATAGTTTCTTTTGTTTTTTGTATCTCATGTACCGGAGGGCACAAGGAGACAGAGTGTCAAAAAATAAGAGTAGCTAATCGCGTAGAAAAAAATATCCAACGCAAAAATACGGATCGACTTATTTCTTCAGTGTCTGTTGAGCAGACGCAAAAAGTAGCCTACCCCTGGCAGAAAATAGGAGTCGAAAAATACCCCTACATTACCAAAGAATTTTTTCGCTGCAAAGGTGATAAAGAACACTCTTCATATTTAAAAGGAGAAGAAAGACTCTTTGATTGTAATGGAAGCTCTAGACATAGTCTTCCTTTGAAAAATGGCAGAGAATTTGTATATCCAATTCTGATTCAATTGCTCAACCATCTTCAAGCAATTTTAGATGCTCCAGTTGTCATCACTTGTGGGCATCGTTGCCCTCAGCACAATCGATTTAGCGACTTTTCAGAGTATAATAGAACATCTAAGCATATGATAGGAGGAGAAGTTGATTTTTATGTGAAAGGTTTTGAGAAAGAACCACACAAAGTAGTTGATGCATTGATGAGTTTTTATCAGAATCAAGACTTTGATAAGAAACCAAAATATAGAAATTTTAATCGCTATGAGAAAAACGATTTAAATGTTGTTACAGCCCCATGGTATAACCAAGAAGTCTTTATTAAAGTTTACCAAGCAAAAGAAGGGCGCGACTTTGACAACAATCATTCTTACCCATATGTGAGCGTTCAAGTTCGCTATGATCCTCAAACGCAGAAAAGGGTAACCTACACTTGGCAGCAGGCGTTTTATAGCTACCTTCGTTATTAACAAAAGTTCAGAAGCTATTTGCTCATAAAAAAGCAATCCAGTATAAAAAAATTTTTTTAATAAGTTGAGAGTAGGAACAGCTATGAGAAGTATTGCAATTGTAAACCAAAAGGGGGGAACAGGTAAGACAACAACAGCTGTGAATCTTTCAGCCTCGATTGCTAAAATGGGAAAAAAAGTTTTATTAGTAGACTTAGATCCTCAGGCGTCATGCTCGTTTTGGTATGGGTATAAAAAAATGGGGCAAGGGCTGCTTGATGTGTTTCTAGAAAATAAACCTCTAAAAGAAGCCATTATTCAAACAAAATACGCTAATTTATCCATTGTTCCCGCATCACCGGTTTTGTTCAAAGTGGAAAAAGCATTATCATCAGAAGTGGGTGCTGAGCTTATCTTAAAAGATAAAATCAAAGAACTTGGAGCATCTTATGATTACATTATTTTAGATTGTCCGCCAAACTTAGGAACTCTTTCATTAAATGCTTTAACTGCTGTAGAGGCTGTAATTGTTCCTGTTGAGAGCCGAGTTATGGCTCTGCATGGCTTAGTCCAGTTGCTCAACACCATTAATATTGTGAAATCTCGTCTTAATCCAGATCTTAAAATTAAAGGGATCTTGCCTTGTCGCGTTGATTTTAGAAATAACCACTCTAAAGAAGTCATGTCGCAATTAAAAAGTAGATTTGATGGGCAAATTTTAAAATCTTTTATTCGAGAAAATATTAAGCTTGCTGAGGCCTCTCTCCATTTAGCTCCAATTACAGAGTTTGATATTAGAAGTCATGGGGCAGAAGATTACACCGCTCTTGCCTCAGAAATTTTAACTTTAGACGGTGAATCTATTTGTGATCAAATAAAGCCTCAAACACTGGATTCAGAGGCGGCTCTGGATGAATAGGGCCCAATAAATCATCATTTCAGATAAAAATCTTGAGAAATAGCTTCTTTTAGGCTAGTATTCCAGACGTTATTTATGCCGATGTGGTGAAATTGGTAGACGCGGTAGACTCAAAATCTTCTCCTAGTAATAGGGTGCTGGTTCGAGTCCAGTCATCGGCATTAATAATTTTTTTATAGAACTAGCTTGTTGGACCCTATGATTCGATCCACATCTAATATTTCAAACTTGTACACTGTTTGGTCTAGTTTGGACTCCGGTAAGGGAAATTGGAAAAAGGGCAAGCCAAGGCAGTTCTCCTCCCAGCTTTCTAATGACGAGTTAAACAACATCAAGTACATTTTAGAAAGACTTTCTTCTAAAAGCTTAATTGGTCTTTTAAAAGAAAAAAGAGAGCTTAAAAAAAGAGGGCAACGGCTCGACCATGTACATCCCCTTACATTTTTTATAGGTGTTTTATCGCCCCAATGCGTTAGTGCTTTCTATAGCCTTAAGCATCGTAAAGGTCTTCCTTTAGATGAGTTTGTAAAAGGCGCTGTTGAAAGCTTTCATGATGAGCGTAAGCATGGCAACATTTCAGATAGCCAACTTCAGACTTTTGCAAAAATTACTGGAAGATGCATTCACCAGATAAGAGCTTTTGTAAACTCCAACGATTGGAAAGGCCTCATTCGCTGGTTGTAAACCAGCACTTCCAAAACAGTTTAAAATATTAATTTTAAACTGTTTTGGTGTTCTTCTTTTATATAATCTTAATATTAATTGGATAAGATTATAAGCGAAACACGGGGAATATCTATGCATCAAGCGATAACTTCAAAAGCTCATTTAAGTGGTTTAACAAGTTCAATGGTCTCTGGTGATGACAAAAAAGGGGCTTTGATCAGGCAAGCTGTTAAAGATGGGAGTTTTCAGGTATACCGCCATGTTGATGTTTCTTCTGAAACAGGACCTATTCATCTAGAAGAATGTAAGGTGTTTGTGAAAGTATTTTCGACTCTTGCGCAAAGTTCTCTGAGCTCTCTTTTGTGGAATAGCTCTAAAATAGAAAAGCTGAAGCAGCAAGTGCAGCATGTGCACCCATTCAACTTTCTAGAGTCTCTTGTGTACCACCCGCCACTAAAAAATAATTTTATTTCTGTAGTAGATAGGGGTGGGCTTGTATGGAGCCAATGTTTTTCAAAATTTAAAGAAAATCTTGCTCTACAAGATTCTATGGGAAATTTAACACCATTTATTGAAGATTTTTCTAAAAAAGTCCAAATAGAGCCAGATGTTGTTCGAAATGTCTTACAAAAAGAAAGTGTGCAGCCTCGTGAAGTTATTAATTTAATTTTAAGCATTCCTCAAAGAGTTTAATTTAACTTAAATCTTAATTGTTTCTTAATAATAAAACCGTATGATCTTGTCCTTAATGGAGGTTTTATTATGCCATCAATAATTAGTTCTATTGGTTCAATAGGCTCAGAAGTTCTTTCATTACATGAGAAAAAGTTCAAAGGAGTGAGTAAAAGTGCGCTCTTTGCTGCAAGCGTTGCAACTCATGTAGCAACAGGGGGCTTTTCTACTATCACAGCACTATATCTTAAGTATGAGGCAGCCTCAGCTGCTTTCCAAGCTATTAGTGGCTATGCAGCCCAATATAAAGGATCTGAAGATGGGTTTCGCGATATTGGTTTTACTCCTAGTGAAATTGGAAAGTTATTTCAAAAACAACATGTCTCAAGTAACAGTTGGAATGTGTTAAAACCAGCATTTGATTGCAAAAGTATAAGGGACATACAAACCGTTTTGCGGAAAATTCATGAGCAAATAGATAATCCTAAAATTATGCAAGTGATGACTGCTCAAATTTTGTCTAAAGTCCTAGTAGGGAAAAATGCCCACTTTATAGGTATTGGAAACACCATTGAAATCCCTTCAATTGATGCAAATGGAAATACAAAGCTTGTCGAATACACTTTTGATAAAAAGTTTGATCTTTGGAAAGGCATTCCTGCATTTGGTCTGGTAGATATAAAAGGAGACGCACCGCCCATGCTAATTTTTAGATCCACCAATACCGACTTGGAAGAAATAGATACTCTTCCAACTCTTGTGGCCAACTTACATCCAAAAGGCCCCGGGTGGAAGATTTTCTCTAAATCTCAAGAAAAAGTTGCTGGTTGGTTGGAAGAAAAAAACCAACTCTCACAGCAAAAAGCTCGCACAATTGGATATAGTCAAGGTGGAATTTTATCGTCTTATTTTTTAACTTACCATAGTGACAAGTTTAACAAAGAAGAAAATCAGCCTTCATTTATTTTGGATGCACCGGGTGTAAGTAATGAGATTGAGAAAGATTGGCTAGGTGTAGAAGAGAAGCCTTATGTTGAGACTTACATTAACCGTGGAGACATTATTCCAAAAGTAGGAGATGCTCTTATAGGAAGGGCTTTTGAAGTGCGTATTGCTCAGAATTTAAAAGGATTTGACAGCCACAAAGCTTTGAGTTTCTTTGCTCCTCAGTGGGAAGTTGTTGAAATTTCAGCGCACCTAGAGAAGCAATCTATTAGTCGAAATATTTTATCTAAAATGCATAAAGTTGCCTCTGTAACCTATACGCCTTTAAAGAAGTTAATTCTTCCATGTTTACAAGGAATTTTACACAGCTAAACTTGATTTTCTAGGCATTTTATTGTCGGGTATGCTAATTTCCGTATTTCTTGTAAAATTTGAATACTTAAAGATTAGTGGTCGATTGATAAAATGCAAAATTCTCATCCTTTAATTGTAGCTATTGCTGGAGCCAAGGGGGGTGTGGGCAAATCTATGGTTTGCTCAAATCTCGCCATTCAATTTGCTCAAGCGGGCCTTAAAACAACTCTGCTAGACTTAGATTTAGGTGCTGCTAACCAACACACCTTGCTAGGTGTTTCACGCTCGTGTCGAGGTTGGACGCAGTGGCTTGTCCACCCAAGTGATAAGCTTTCAAAATTTCAAGTTCATACAAAACAAGAAAATCTAAGTATTTTGCCAGCTAATGGGTACCGCCCGGGAGTGGCAGAAATATCACTTGATCTACAAACAAAACTTATTGATCAAATTAGAAAGCTAGACTCTGAGATCATCCTCATTGATTTAGGAGCCGGAAGCCACAAGGGAACTCTTGATTTTTTTACTCTAGCAGACATAAAAGTGATTGTTACAACCACTGAATCGACATCACTTTTAAACAATTTTGAGTTTCTAAAAAATGTACTCTATCAGGCTTTTTGCAGAGCTAGTAAAAACTATCCTGATATACTTGAGCTTGTTTATGAATTTAAAAATGATGTCTCTTTGAAGCTGAGTCACTTGATAAAAAAAGTCGAGGCTAAAGATCCTTTTTTCTCAGAAACACTCATAGATATTTGTCGTTCGCTGAATGTGAATGTAGTTTTCAACCAGGTCAGAAAAGTTGAAGAGGTGCACAAAGCTATGAGGCTTAAAAAAATTGTGCAAAAGCAGCTCCACCTAGATTTAATATATCCTGGCTTTATTTTCTTTAGTGAAGAAGTTGTCGCTTCTATGCAAAAGAAACTGCCAATTAGTTATATATCTCCGTCATCAATTGTGACTCAAATCTTTAAAAGAATCACTCAACTTCTTTTAGAAAGCTCTATTAGCGAAAAAAAACAACCCTCAAGCCTGATTTCTTGGAGTCAAATACAGCAAGACTTCCATAAGAACAGAGTGGAAAGAAAAAAAGCTCATCACTTGCTTTAAGTAAAACATCAAATAAATAACAGTTTTTCAAAAAAAGAATATTAAAAGATGAATTTTTGTTAAAAAAATGTCTTTTTATTTATTCGACGCGTTGCTATAAATTCGAAAAAAATAAAATTAACAATCAGAAAATCTTATGTTTTACGTTCAAAATTGGGATGCACTTTTTCCCCAAAGTTCAGCTTTCGAGATATTAAGAGGACAGTTGTCTAGTGCAGAAAAATCTTTGCAGTACTACGATTCATCAAAGGATATTAAAAAAGACAGTTACCTTTTAACTGAGCTTAGTAAAATACAAAAGCTAGTCTATCTCGTTGAAGATCGACTTAAAATTCTTGCAAATACTCCAAATGAGCCTTCTGTTTTAGATTTTTTAGTTAATGGAAAAGTTTCTCAAATCCCTACACTTAAAAAAGGGCTAGGTATTTTTGGAGAATTGAGAAAGCTTGTGGATTCTAAGGTTGGCCAAGTTAATGATCAGTACGATGCACTAGCATCAGAAGTTAAAGATAGTCAATTCAAAAGCTTACTTAATAATGTAAAACAATTTTCAAAAGAAGAGTCTAACCAATATGGTTCTTGTTGTGGAGTAATGGCCTTGAGGGTCGTTGATTTTTTCTCCAAATATATTGATAGCAGTCAGCTTATTGACTTCAAGTCTTTGAAAGATCTTCAAATGCTTCAAACGAACAATGTAGAGATTCTTGAAAAATTTGAAAAGGGATCAAGCTCGCTTCAAGCAGAAGTGAAAAAAGATCTTCGCAAAGGCCAACATAAGCTCTACTATTGTATTTTAGACAATGCATTATTCAAAGAAGTTGGGGGATGGCAACACCCGCATTATCAAGGCCACTCTTTTGTAATTGAAAAAACAAAAGATGATAAGTTTAGAATCTATCAAAGTTACTCTTCTCATTATTCTTTAAAGTCTTCTTTAGTCAAGGAGCTTTCAGAGCACCCAGATGGATTGAGAAGTCATCATGAATTGTTTGTATTTTTAAAAGGATTGCAGCAACTTGAAAATGCCAAGATTTGGGATGCAGAAGTCAATGAAACCTATAAAAAATGCTTTGCAGTAGATCATGAGACTTTCTTGGGAGAGTCATTGAAAAAAGATTCTCTTAGTGTGCGCTATAAATCGCTTGTTGTTGAAGAAGAAATCTTAAAGGCCTCTGAAGGAAGCTTACTTGAAACTTTTAATCCTGCAGAGTCTCTTGCAAGTAGAATTAAAGTTTTAAAAGATGAGCTTAGCCCTTATGCAATCAATGTAGGTGCTGGCGTCGTTTCAGGAACTGCTATTGCTGTGGTTGCCCTTAGCTGTATGTATGGGGTTGGAGAGGCTTTTTCAAGGCTAGGCATTATCTAGTAGCGAGCAGTATTTTTTTGCGTAAGAGAGTAAAAAAGAGGCTTTTTTTTGCTCTCTCAATACCTTCTTTTTTTCTTGTTCAACCATTTCAAATAAGTCAGACAAAGGCAAGAGAATCTTTTGGAAGGCTACCTCATCTTCTAGCAGTTCTTTTTCTAAGACATGGTTTTTTGTGGTGTTAGAAATTAGAGTGAGTTGCTCTAAGCATCTTTTTAAACTTTCGTAAACATCTTTAATGTGCATGTCAATTGAGTGTTTGTTTATAGAACTCTTTTTTTGGTTTATAAGAGACTGAAAAACAATAGATTCTAAGTCGTAGTTGTGGACAAGGTGATTTGAAAGGATCTCATTTAGATCTACATTTTCAAATCCTTTAATATTAAGGCCTGCTTTTGTTGCATTCAGGTATATGCGATCAGAATTTTTTTGAGCAAATTCAGCCATCCAAGATGCTTCTTCTTTCCACTTCCAGAGTGTATACACCTTTTGGCCATCTATATTTTTTTCAAAAGAGCCTCGGTGTATCGAGTAGTCTTTAGAGTCTATATCCCCACTATTTGGAAGCTTTTGGTTTAAGACGATGGATTTTGAGTAAGCATGGCTTTGATGGTAAGATAAATCACAACCTATCAAGATAATTGGATTGCACCCAAAATAGTGGGCAAGCTGGAGCGAAAAATTAACAACATTGAGCCCTTCTTCTAGTTTGGGGCTCTCGATGCCAAGCTGAGATTCAATCCATTCAATTATAGGGTAGCCGATAGCTTTTGGTGTATAGACAAGTGCTCCATGAGCCTTTTCAACAGCATCACTGTTCATACGAGATCTATAAATTAGTGGAGACGAAAAGAAATTATTTTGAGAAAAAGTTTCATGATGCATTGGGTAGGGGTCGATTCCTAATGTGAAGTGTGGCTCAATTGCTGAGTTATTTAAAACATTTGCAGCACGACCTCCAGCAAAAATTAAAGCTTTTTGATTTAGTTTTTTTAGATCTGCAAGATTTTCGTTGATTGAGGGTCCAGCTCCGCAAATAATAGCCGGGATATTTGAAAATTGATTTTTAAGTTTATGAGAGTGAAAGCAATCTTGAAGGGTGTAGAGATTCTTAAAGGCATTTTTGTAAAAAAGTGGGCTTGCATATAGGTATTCTGTAAAAACAGAGTTCTGGCTTAGACAAAGTGATGAGAGTTTCTCCTTGAATTCATCAAATGAATCTAAGCCTTCTTTAACACTTGGATCTAGAATAATTTCAAAGGGCATTCCTAAAAAAGACTTAAGGTGTTTTTTATTTTGCGTCCAAAAGTCTGGACTCTTTAGGTAAAAGATTTCCACTTGATCATCTTGAACCATTGAAAAGCCTACGGGAGTGCAAAAAAGGTTTTGAAGGCTATCTATGCTTTCTTCGAAGAAAATTGCACGTCTGTTGAGGTCTTGGCAGAGCCATAGTTTGAGCTTTTTATAAAAGTGCCCATAGCCAGTTCCATAGATAAAGCAGATGGAAGGTTGATGTTTTTTGACAATAGAGAGTTGTTTGTTTAAATTTTTAGAAGGGGAAGAGATTGAATTTTCAAGAGGTTGAGGGGCTAATTGGAGGAGTAATTTAAGCAGGGGAGCTTTTTTTTTTAATAATTCGACGCATTTGAAATAGATATTATTTTTCATGTGGTTCAAAATCAGGAAAGACGACTTCGTTGCCGTTCCAGAGCCCCTTATTTATAATTTTAGATTCTCCTTTAGAGTTAAACAAATAGCATGTGTAGGATTGATCTTTGGGATTGTAGATTGCTTGACTCTGTTTTTTTCCATCTTGAGTCCATGTGGTTTCATCATAGAGGTCGCTGTTATGGTAGAAATATTCAAGAGCCAACTGCCCATTTGAATGCCATTTTCGATAGGTTTTGTAACGAAGGTGCTCTTGATAATGAGCTTCTTCAATGAGTAGACCCGATTTATTCCAAAACCGATCTCTGCCCATTTTTTTTCCATTTTCAAACTCAATTTCCCGCTTAAGCTGCCTGTTTGGGTAGTAGAGTTTAGTCGTTCCAGTTTGTAAATCGGCTTTGAAAGTCATAAGAGTTTTAAGGTTGCCGTCTTCATAAAAGTATTCTTGTTTACCTTCTCTCATCCCCATATCATAGCGCTGGATGCTATAGGGATTTCCATCTAAATAAAACTGTTTGAACTTTCCATGCCTTTTTCCATCTATGTACCATGAATGAGAGATAAGTTTTCCTTTATCAGAGTAAAAAGAAGAGGGCCCGTGTAACGTGCCTGCTTTATAGTAGAGCTCTGATTTTATTGAACCATCTAGGTAGTAGAGAATCCATTGACCGTGCAACTGACCCTTGAGCTCAATATGGGCTTGAAAAACATTTCCATTAGCGTCTTTGAAAAGCTGAAGGTTATAGCCTAAGTTGGTGAAGGATGAAGTTACAGTAAAGTCTTTTGGTACTTTAGGAAGGTTAGATTCTACTGTTAAATCAATTCCAAGTTCTTCGTCTAAAATAACAATTTTTTCATGATTAAAATGATAATGTTCTTTTTTCTTTACCATGGATCTACTTTTATTTTTTTAAGGGAGCTTTTGAGGGTCTCTCGAAGCTCTTCACATATTTGTTTATATTCTTTAAAACGACCAACCATATCAATTAAAGCTATCTCATTGCTCAGTGTTATTGGAGCATCTATAGATAAGTTTTTGTTAATATATTTATTTTTAAGTTTTGGAATGTCTACCAATTGGTGGTATCTTTTCAATAAATATTGATAAGCCAGCTCATGTCCAATCTTGGCCATGTTATCAATCAAAAAGTCTGTCTTTAATTCTCCTAGATTGCCAGTTTTATTTTCTTTAAATAAAATTCTAAGTTCTTTGAGTATAATTTTATAGTATTTTAGGCATCGACCTAAACTATGCAGCAACTCTCTAAGTTGAAGGAGAGATTTAGAAGGATTTTTTTTATCTTGGACTTTGGTAGGAAGTAGGGCGCTATGGATCATCTCTTCAATCGGGTAATTTTTTTTCAAAAACCAATCATTGACTTCTTGTAGAGGAAGGTTAGAAATTCCCGTAAAACCAATTCCACCCTCTGTTGCATTGATAAATCTCAAATGGGGAGTCTTTAGTGCGAGCATTGAAATGATTTGTGACTCGACAAGCCAACCATGCCTAGTTTTGATGGACTCTCCATGGATGTCTGTAGACATCTCATCTTTATTAAATTCGAAAGTAGAGGATTGTTTTTCCTGGGATTCAATATCTTCTTCTTGCGCTGTCTCTTTAGATATTCCTTGCATGTAGCTTTTGTTGTCTGTGTAGGCCAAATCTACACCTACGTAAATAATTGGACTACATCCCATTAATTGAGCAAGGAACGTATTTGAAGCCGTTACACTAATTAATTCTTCATTTTGACTCCCATGAAAACCTAGTTCTTCTTCAACCCATGATACTACGGGAGTATTCATAGACCCTCTTATGTAGATTTGAGGGCCGTGGATCTTTCTTGAGACTTCAAAAAAAGTTCTTGCACAATGGACTGTAGGTAGTTCAAAAGCTGTACTTGTCAAAAACCTATCGTAGAGCCTTGGGTATGGATCAAAGTAATTACCTAGATGTGGCGTGATTCCTTGTTGAGTAATACCTGATATCGCCGAACTTCCTGCTAAAATAATAGCTTTGCTCTTTAAAGTTTTAAGGATGTCTATATTTTTTTGTAGGGAAGGACCAGCCCCTACAATGATACATGGAACATTTTTAAAGGCACCTTGCAGGTTCGACGCGTTATAGCGGCCATTCAAATTTGTGGCAAGATTCGTAAAGTTTCTAAAAAAATTGTTTCTAGAGTGACTGCCTTCGTTAAGTACTGTAGAGAGCTCGTCATGTTTAAGGGGTAGATTTTGAGCAATATAATTTGCTGTGCGCGGATATTTACTTCTATAAATGGGTGAAGAGATAACTTGAGCTTTGTAAAGAGAAAATTCTGCAGCTAGATGGTCTAGAAGTCGATCTAAATTAGGCTTATTTTTGAACCTGTAAAGATGAATTCTAGGGTGAGCAACCAACTTATTTCCGATCTCTGTTTGAAAAAGATGAAAAAGAACAGGAAGCAGGGGCTCAATATACACGATTTGAAGTTTTGGATACTTTTCTAACCACTTTCTTACCCTAAAGAGAGAATATCCCAAACCGCAACCAAAAATATAGAGAACTTGGCAATGAGGCTCCACATTTGATAACCAGTCGGCACATTCTTTAACGGCTCCAGAAGGATTGTGAAAAGTGTAGGATCTAGATCTTTTTTTATAAAAAAGATTTAACTCATTTCTATCAGTGTCGCAAAATTCGAAGGAAGATGCCATGGCTTTCTTGTCAAATTTCACCAATTGCCGAGCTAGGGTTGAATTTGAGTGTGCAAGTAAAGTTAGATTGTCTTTAAGGTTTTCTAGTCTAGACATTTAAGATTAATTTTTAAAATAATAATTAACATTTACTCATTGTATCTATTGGGCTAAAAAACTCAAGGATTTATGCACCAAGTTTATAGTAATAATTTTAATTCAATGGGTAAGTATTATTATCAAATTAATGCTATCTTTATATCAAAGATGTATAATTATTTTTTAATAAGAAGGTTTTTTTTACTATTATGAACTATTATCTATCTAATGTTTACAGTAGTTTAGCGACAAATTTTGGCAGCAGCTCCATAGGGGGTATGTTTTCCAATTTCAGTCCACTTGTTGAATGCGCAATTGAAGCACTATTTACCACTAAACAAGTCTCCACTAAACAAGACGATTTTTCTGAAGGCAGTATTGCACATGATCTACAAATAAATATTCCTGTGGTTATTAAATGTCCAGCAATTGGAAGGGCTTGGAAAATCACTCAAGAATTTTTTGGAGCGACAGTTTCTGAAGAAAAAAAACCAGAAAGAAGCTCACTTTTTAGTATAATAAGTACTGAACTATCGCAATGCCTTCATCGTATTTATGACAAGTCTCCTTACCAGTTAAAAGGTATTTCCAAGCAGATCTCAAGCCTCTACAATCTTCTACCAAGTCAACCAAAGCTTTTATTTGGAATCCAAGGAAATTCTTCTATCGAAGAAAAAATTTCCAAGAAACTAGTGCAGTTGCAGAAAAGCTGTTTTGCACCGGGAAAATTTAAGGAGACCAACTTAATTTCAAAAGCAATGGAGGAGAGCTTTGTAGTTAGTGACAAACTGTTATTGCATGTTTTAGGCGACTCTTTTGGAACAGATTCTGGCTTAGAAGGAATGAGTGCTTTTCAAAAGTATAATTGGGATAAAGAGTCTACTTCTTCAGGCCACCTGATGAACTTTCTAGAGCTTCAACAGAAAATAAAGAATTCTCACTATCCTGCTGCTATGCTTCTCAAAAGCGTTCGAGAAGCTGTGGAATTTAGCAAAGAATTTTATAAAAAAAGGCCTAGCCTCTGTAAACGCTTAAAGGGCGAAGACTCACCAAGTTGTTTTAATGATCGTTCTAAAAAAGAGATGCAAAGCTTGTCAGCTACTATGCGCAGCAAATTGCAGAGTATGCAACCGGGTACGGCTTTTCATATGTTTGGAGGCTGGGCAGGGCATGACTCTTCTAGTGGTCACGCACTGTTGTATAGGTTTTCAAAGCAAGCAGATGGCCTTTTTAGTTTTGAAATTATTAATACAGGATCAGGTCTTAGTAACCACTTGCATCATCATGATAATGGGATTTTGAAAACTGTTTTTAATAGAGGTAAAAAGAATGTTAGCCTTGAGGATTTGACATCTCAAGCTTTTGTAACGGCTTTGTATGAAATTTATGCAAGAAAACAAAATTATGATGCAAACTTTGAAATCACAATAGCTTGGGATGTAGATCATATCTATCAGTTCTTGTCCGAAAGAGTTCTTACTGGAGATGATTTTGTAGGTGATATAAGTGAAAAAGATTGGATGCAGCCTCAGTTTTCTGGTACATGCGCCTACCGCTCATTGTTACAGATGTATAATAAAGATATCACAGAAAAACAGAAATTTAGACTTGAGCTTGAGCTTGGAATTTGGACACTAAAGAACCATTTATCTTCTTTGAACTTTTCAAGAGCAAAAGAATTCACAATTGATTTGATAAGGAAAAGCATTTCTGCTTATTCCAAGCAGCTAACACATTCTCTTAAGAAATACCCGAAACTATTTAACCTTGAAGAACTCACTCAAATAACAAGTTATTTGGAAGCGGGTAAGGCGGTGGTTTCAGCTTTAAGAGAGCAGTTCAAATTATTATCAATGAATATAGAAGGAAGCTTATCTTTATACAAAAAAGCAATAGGGGTGGTCATCCCACCAAATGCTTTGGATCAAGAAATCATGCAGCTTGAAACAGGCACTGTTTCTTATGAAAGCATAAGCTTTGGATTTGCTTACAACTTTTCAATTGTTGATCGGCTAGACAGTGATAACTGGACTCAAGAGTTATCAGGTGTTGTTGAGCACTTGAAGCAAGCATCAGAAATGGATCTTCATTCATATGTAAATCAACTGATGTTTGATTTAACAGCTAAATTGAAGTCTATAGATTTTTCGGGTTTGGATATTTCTCAAAGGCATCAAGCAATTAACGGCATACACTTGCTTACTAAAGAATTTTATAAGAGTCGAGCTCTGATGGAATCTGGTGAGAAAATATTTGCTAAAAGCTACTTGACGATGCTTAGAAGCAACCTCATGATACATCGATTGATGAACCCTAAAATGGCCCAAGAACTTGGATTTGACTATCCTTTGAAGTTTCTATTTCCTAGCTTGGATGTAACGGATTCAATATTATTTTCTTACTCAAGCCCTGAAGATTTAGATGAGATACAATCTATCCAATCTGAACTCAAAGAGCAAGAAATTCAATCTAAATATGATGACAAAGCCATTTTTGGTTTTATCGAATCGGGTGGGGCCTATTTAGTTCATTTTGTTAATGAACTGAAATTAAACGATAAACTCTCTTTTTTAAAAGACTCAGAGTCCGCTACTTTTCTTAGAGATGTATTTGTCAAATCACTATTTAAGTTATTAGGCAAAAAGAATCTTGAAAGAGAGCCTGATGCTAAACCTATGTATGAGACAGTTGGGGAATGGATCGTCAATCTCAAGGGAGATTTTTCAGCAAAGAATACTCAAATCGCAGAGTTACCTGAACTTTGGTATCAACTCATTAGTCAATCGTCAATGCTAGATTTTTTTAGTCGAGGACTATTAAGCATAGATGATGCTGAGATAATAGATCAAGATACGTGTTTATTTACAATCGAAGCGGAAAAAAAGAACACTTTTAATGGGTCACCTGAATACACCATACGGTTGGGAGATGAAAAGAGAGCTTCCGAAGACTTTAAAGCACTCAATGCAAAGCATAGTTTAAAGACTATAGCAAGCAAAGCAAGAGAAAAGTTAAATAGTATAGATTTTTCCACTATGTACATGAAAAAGTTCCCCTTTCTTTTGCTTCAGACTCACGTCGATCTCCAATCTATAGGTATGTTAGATGATCTATCTTCAAAGGGATCATCAGTAATTTCAGAGAGTTTTTCCAAAGGAGTTGGGGCACTACATGCGCCGCCTATTGAACGATCTAAGCAAAATAGCAAAAGATTAGGTGGAACGTTTTATGAAAAAATTCAATCAGAAGAAGGTCACCCACACCAAAGTTATATGATGGGTAAACCACAAGACGCTAATAGAATTTTAAATGAAATAGACCATCTTATGCTTTTAGAGCCAGAGGTTCGTATAAATAGAATCTTAGACTATTATTTAAAACCTCATAACATAGACAGCTTAAATAGCTATGTAGGGCAGCTAGGGTTTTATGCATCTTTGTTTTCAGACTCTTCTATTAAAGATGCACTTTTAGTTCCAGTTGATGGGCAAATTTTCAGAAAAAAACTGTTAGGCTCTTTAGAGAAAATGTTTCGTCATAGTTTCTATAAGAAAGAATACAGAACTCAAATATTTCTTCTGCGCATATATAACATGCTATCTAGGTTTACAGACTATTATTTAAAAGATTCTCCTGATAGTTATGAGGGTTTGTCAGTAGAGAGTCATCTTCAGAGGTTGCTGCAAGCTAAAGAGCTCGATGAAGTCGATCGATGTCATGTTTTAGGGGAAAGTCTTCTCTATGCAATAAATCAAAAAGGCGAAAGACTCGAAGATCTTCAAGAAGTTTTAGAGTTAAGCTTAAAATACAAGAAGGCTCATGAAAATTATATTCAGAAAATACGAAAAAGGAATTTTAGCTCTACGGGTCATGGGCTTATATTTTATGAGCAATCTGAAGAGGTTTCGTTTAGGTTTAAGCGGCATTTAAATAAACATAAGAAGTTAATTATTGAAAATGCGACTCCAATTTTTAACTTTTTGGCAAGTTCAATCGGTTATCAAGTTGGGCCAGAAGATACTTGGAAAGTAGATGAAAATCTGTCTTTTCCTAATTTTATTTGTGATTCTAAAAATATACATCTTGATCTTTTTAAAGCAGAATTCTCAAGGTTTGGATTTAAAGATATATTTCCTCAATTTCCATCATTTTGTACTCAATCAAGGCAGTATCAAGAAGTATTTAAAGATAGAAATTTTCATTTAACCAGTATCGGAGAAAGCAGATATCAGTTTAAAGATACAAATGAAAATTTATATGAAGTTGAAATAGGTCTTTCAGAGGCTCAAAGTTGCAAGCTTAATTTCAAGAGATGGTTTAAGGGTGAACTTTTTCAAATTTTACCTAAAACATTAGTCGAAGGTTTAGTGGTAGATGGGTTGTATAAAAATGTCCATTTAATCAGCGGATTTAATTATTGGATATCTAAAGACCATAAAATTATTTTAAGCTCTAAAGAAACTCTCAAAGATCATTATGTTTATGATCCTAAGGTTCACAGAGGTTTGACATGCGTTGAAACTGGTCAAATCCTAGTCGATGTACTCAGTACTCCACTGAGCTTCCTAAAATACTTTGAACTACCCGAGGCCATTAATCTTAGGGTTAGTCCCGTTTTAGAAACAGAAGATAGCAGCTTAGATAAACTCGAACTTCTAGAATTTCCAAGACTTATTGCTCATGATGGAGATCCATTAGCTTTTACAAAACAAGGAGATAGATTACTTTGTAAAAATTATCCAGGTCTTTTTCTTTCATCGAAAAGAGATTTATTTGGAGCAAGAAGTTCAAATATAGTGACTTTAGAGGACTCAGAAGGACGTTTGAAACTGGCTTTAATGAGTCCATATAAATTAACATCCAAACCATTAGAGCATGAGTTAAATCCTTCTTTTTCAGAAAATTTGGCTTTAGATCAAAAATCTGAAGAACATGATTTGAAACAGCCTCTTTTTGTTTACCAAGTTGCATCAAACAAATTCGCTACAAGTGCAAATGCTCAGCTAAGCTATACTTTGAAAGCTCAATCACGCTCAGCAGATATTTATTTAGCATACCACTATCTTATTAAGCACAATTACTCCGAAGCTTATAAAGTTTTAAGTCACCTAAAATCTTATGCTCAACATTTAAATTCAGAAGAAATTAGTTGGATAAAAGAAATTGTTAATTCTGTAGATTCTTCCAAAGACAACTATGCAGAATCTGTGGCTGTAAGAACTTTAGCATTATATATTGCAGTTGAACAGATTAGTTCGGGATGTCGTGCATTCAATAGTGTAGCAGACGAAGAATTTCTTGAGAAAATAGCGAGTTTATATCAACAATACATAAATCTTCAGTCGTACCACTCAGATCTTTCTTTAAGTTCTCATGAGGAATTATTAATTCTAGAATTTTTGGCACGCCAAAATTCTTCAATTTCTAGAATAGCCTTAAGCTCAAGGAGAGAAGAGAAGCTTAAAGAACTCGGTTTTTCTGCTTCATTTAAAGGCAAAGAGCTTTCAAAGAAAAGCCCTCAACACTCTAAAGTAGAGCTCGAAGAGTTGAAGGATTCTAGTTTCGACAATATTGATTTTTTCATACAGGAGAAATCAGAACGCAGTTACAGAAGCTTACTGGAGAGTTCTGATTTTCTGGGTACTTTTTTAACCCCACAGCTCAACGAAATAGATGTAGTTTTTGATACTCTTTATCGAGCAGCCAGAAGTGGGGAACATCTTCAAGTTGACCTTTCAGCATATCTAATGTTTCTGGGAAATTACAAAGTAGTTGGGGTAAATGCGGATTTTCATAAAGAGTACGTAAGAGGAATGGCAAATTTCATTCAATTAGTGTCTCAGTATCCCGAAAAATTTCCAGTAGACAACCCCTTTTCAAAAAGTGACGCTGGGCAACGGGCTCAAGATAAGGAATTCAAACTGAAAAATGTTGTTCGAGAATTAATTAATCTTTCAAAAAGTAAACAAGCACAGGGTTCATCAGATGTTAAGAAAAGCAAAGTTATAGTGAACCCACCATTAGGACTCTCTAAAAAAACGACCGATCTTATTCCGAAATTTGAATTGCCTAGGTTGGAAATAGTAGATCAAATTTCTGTAAATGAACCAATTTTTAAGCAGTTATTAACTCAATGTTTTAGCGCCGATCAGAAAGAGCATATTCTCAAGCAACAATGCGCTGGGGGTTTGAATTTTAAATCTAGTAAAGGAATGGACGATTTTTCTTTGAGAGCTTTTCATGAGGCTCAAGATGATCTCGATTACTACTCGAGCTTACCTTTAAAAGAATCTTATTCCTTAGCTCAATATGGGTTGCTTGACCATACTGTAAAGTATTTTGGAGAAAACCTCGTACAACTGAGCATAAAACAAAAAAAATTAGTCTCTAAAATGAGAGAAAAGATAGAACTTCTTGCAAATAGTGATGCTTGTGAGGCCTCTGAAAGAGTTAAAATGAACTTAGGTCATATTTCTGATACTAAGAGATATATTAGCGTTGATGATTTATTGGGGACTTATCTTTTTCAAGATTCTCAAAAGTACTTTGAGATGAATCCATCACTAGGAGCAGATCAAATTACTCAATTAAATCAATTGATTACCCAGTATCTTGTAGAAGCTACTTACCTTCAAAAGTTAAATCGTGTCAAGGAGAGCTTAGCAGGTTTTTTTGAAAGTAAAAAGCATTCAATGCAAAGCGCTGTAAAAAAAGTCGTGGAGCTAGCTCACTTAGAGCGTCACTATTCAATTAAAAGTAATCCCTTATATCTTGTGTTTGAGTATTACTCAGATATTTTGCTCTACCCAAAACAAATAGAAAAGTTGGCCTTGTTTCAGCAGTATATGAAGAAACCTAAAGAGAATTATGATGCGGGGCTTATTTTAGAAGCAATAATGGGATTTGGTAAGTCTAAGGTCATCATGCCACTTCTTGCTCTAGAGGCAGCTTATCAAAAACATGTTCCCGTTATAGTAATGCCTGAGAATTTAATAGAATCTATTGGTGATGATCTCACTGGAACTTTAAGCCGTTTTAATCGAGAAGTTAAGCTTTTAATTATCAATAGGTCAAAAGAAGATCTACTTGAAAAACTTGGAGATATGTGGTTGTTGTTGCAAAAAGCAGTTGCTAATCAAGAAGCTATTTTAGTAAGTAGCAAAAGTTTGCATACTCTTTTATTAAACTACATAGAGTTTCTAACAGGCCTAAGTAAAAAGAACTCAAAATCTGATCAGATTCTACAATTATTTAGAGACATATTTTCAGTGCTCAGGAAGTCTAGTTTGCCCATTTTTGATGAAGCCGATTTACTTTTTAATTGTCGTCATGAAACGCAGCATGCAACAGGACTTTTTGAGCCGCTCAAACCTACACATATTGATTTGTCGACTAAAATTTATAAGCTGATAATAACTCATCAAGATAAGCTCGGTTTTAATTTTAGCTTTCTGCCTGATAGTAAAGAGAGAAAAGTTCTCTCTGCAAATGATTACGAAACTATTGTAAAGCCCTTTTTAGCTAGAAAGATGATAGATGCTTTTAAAAGTGAAGGTCAGTTTTCAACTCTAGCTGAGAAGTTGGAGCTCAATAAAGGCACTGATCGTGGGAAAAATAATTTGGAAAATTTGTCCCGCTACCTCTTAGGGGATGACAGCCAAGAAACAAGAGCTTTTTTTAGTGGAATCAGAGACGACGAAATGGCTAATTTAATTGCTCTTACCTATGCTCAGCTTAACATTTTCTTACCTTTGACTTTGAGTAAGAGTTTGAAAGAGCATTATGGATCGCCAGAAGATAGGAAGAAGGGAATTGCAATTCCTTACCAACTTGGGAAAGAAAAGACAGGCTCTGAATTTGGAAATCCATATGAGACAGTTAATTATTCCATTCAAACGTATTTGCAAGAAGGAATTCCGCATGAGTTAATTGAAAAAGATCTCAAAATTCTGGTTCACAATATTTTAGAATTATTGATGCGATTTCCTGAAGCTAATATACGCCAATTTTCTCTTTTTGAAGAGATTAAAGCCCTGTATCCCGATGTAAAAACACTTCCTTTGACAGCAGATGAAATAAAAAAAGTTTGCCAAGACCTCAATAGCTCTCCCGATAAGAAACTAAAGTTTATTAATAAATATTTGCTTCCAAATATTAGAAATTATCCTCAAAAGGTAAGTGTAAATGCTCAAAGTTTCAAATGGCTATTTAGTAAAATAACTGGTTTTACCGGGACCATGTGGAATGCAGAAACATTTCCTGAAAGAATTGAGACTGTCCCATCTGAAGGAATTACAGGTAATACAATTACACAAATTTTAGACAAATCTAAAAAGAGTGTTGCCATTGTAGAAAATGAATCAGAGGCTTTTGAAAAATTACCAGATCTGATATCCGATGAAAGAGTCAAGGCATACATTGATCTAAGTGGACACTTTGATTCCTATTCTAGAGAGTTTATAGCCCAAGAAATTCTGAAAATTAAAAGCGATCAGGGCATCAAAGGAGTTGTCTATTACAACGAACATAACGAGATTGTTGTTTATCAATCCAAAGAAGAACCCGCAGTAGCTTTTGATCAAAGCTCTCTTAAAAACCATCCAGAGAAACGCTTTACTTTTTATGATCATCAAAGAACTACGGGTGCAGATATTAAGCAAGCTCCTACTTCGAGGGCTGTACTTTCATTTAGTAAGCATACAACTTGGAGAGACCTCTCTCAGGCCGCTTGGCGTATGAGAGGTTTAGAAAATGGCCAAGCTGTGGACTTTGTTGTAACCAATCCAGATAAGCAGCTTATACTTGCAAGTCTCAAAAGAGAGCAGAGTGACGAAATCTCTCCAGAACTCCTTATTGAATATGCACTTTCTCACCAGCAACAAATAAAAGCTAGAGACAATTTACTTGCTCAAAAGCAAAAAATATTGGCCGTCTTACAAGAAGAAATTTTCAATAAAATTGTAGGTTCTGAGCTTTCTGTTGAGCAAACCTATAAAGTATTTGGCACTTATAAAGATCTTTTTGTTACCGAAACAAGTGATTGCCCAAAAGATCAGTTTACCTTTGCAGAAGTTTTCCAAGATACTCAGAAAGTTTTATATGCATATATTGAAAAGCTAGAGAAAAAATATAAGCCCCTTTTCATTTTATCTGAATGGCAAATTATCAAGGCTAAAATAGAGCAAGTGTTAAACTTTGGTGATATGCCGCTTGAAGTGAAGTCTTCAGAGGTGGATCAGAAATCTGCCACGTCTCTTGAACAGCACCTATATGTAGAAGTGCAACAAGAAAAAGAAGTAGAACAAGAGTCTGAGAAAGAAACTCAAAAAACAACATCTTATGGTGCTTCAGAATTGTGTAGAATATGGGACTACAATTGGTCTGACAAACTGTTTAGCAAAGAATCTGGTCCCATTGACATGGAAATGCTTATTTCTGGGCCTTTAGCTAAGGCTTCCAAAGAAGGTTTTTTAGATCTGCACCCAGCAAACCATGTAGAGAAAAGCTTTATAGGTAAATTCTTAAGTGAAAATATTTTATTTGAAAAACTCTTGTTAAACGTTGAGAGTAGCGCGTCTAGTCAAAAATCGGCCAATTATTCCTTAAAGAATCTATGTTCAGGGTTTGTCTATGAGGCTCTTTGTGTTAAAACAAGCCGAGGCTTGAAATTCATTTTACTAGATAAGCAATCGGGTCAAGAGTGGAAACAATTTTTAGCTCAAAAGCATCATGAAGGCAAGAAAGCTACATCGCAACCAACTTTTTTAATAAGCTTACATTCCAAAGAGGTTGTAGCAACCAGTTCAGCAAAATCTGACTATGAAATGGATCAAATGCTTAAGTCGAAGGAACTCATGGGACTAAAAGCTCAAGCAAAGTTGGCTTTGGGCGCCATTCATTTTTCATTAGATGAAATAAAAGCCTTAGAGAGCTGGGTTGAGACCCATCAGATTGATAAAAAAGATCTTTTAAATTATTTTGTTGAAAAAATAAGCTTGCTAGATGAGAGATATCAAGATTTTCCTGGAAGTTCATTGCATTGGTTCCTAAAAGGATCTTTAAAGGGTCAAATTAAAGTTTGATAGCAGCTTTAAATAGTTTTTTTAATGAGAAATTAAAGAAATTCTTATCCTAAAAGCTGTGCCTTTTTATTAGCTTTTAATTAGTTTGTTAAATATAATAATAACTTTTTTGTTGAAAGTTGTATTTATAACGTATATAATTATTGTGTTAGATCAAAATTTTATTATTAATACTGACCGTTTGAGAAAAAGCAAAGAGCTTAAGGTCAAGGTTAATTTTAAGGCTTCTAGTGACTTTTTAAAGCTGGAAGAAACTGAAGTTAACTTTGGTGAAACGGTTGAAGTACAGGGCGAAGTTTACATCGTTGATGATCAGTTGATCATACACTTTGATGTTTATGCCACCGTAGTGTCTGCTTGTAGTGTTTGTAATGGCAGTGCTCAAGCAGAGATACGTATTAAGAGCCTTTACCATGCAGAAGATCTAAATGAAGTCAAAGGACCATATTTTGATTTTGGAGCTGTCTTGCGTGAAGAAATAATATTGGAAGTCCCAAGGTTTATTGAATGCAACCAAGGGAAATGTCCAGAAAGAGAATTAATTAAACCTTATTTAGTAGAAAATTGATAATAGGAGACCACCATGGCTGTACCTCGTAATCGCTGCTCTAATGCTAGCAAGGGATCTCGCAGATCTCACCACCGAAAAAAAACAATTAACTTTGTTTCATGTTCTAATTGTGGAACATTAACGATGTCCCACAGAATTTGTCTTGGATGTGGATCATATAATGGTCGCCAAGTTTTAAAAGTAGAAGCTGAGTAGGCCTATGCTGCGCCTAGTTGTTGATATTATGGGAAGTGACTCTGATCCACTTGATCTGTTTCAAGGGGTTATTCAGGCTGCTGATTTATTTGGAGCCGATTGTCACTTTACAGTTTTAGCAACAAAGCAAATCATTAACAGGTGCAATGAGAATTTTAAGGAGCTCTCTTCTTCAATTCAGCTTGAAGAGGCAGAAGAAGAAGTTCTTATGGAAGATTCACCACTACTTGTTGTTCGTCGAAAGCACAAATCTTCAATGGCACTAGGAGTGGGTAAACTCAAAGATAAATCTTGCGATGGGCTAATCACTGCTGGAAATACAGGCGCCATTACAGCTTTTGCAACCCTTGAATTGAAAAAACTTCCAACAATTGAGCGCCCTGCGCTACTTGCTACACTTCCCACTGAAAGGGGAAAGGTTGCAATTCTAGATGTTGGAGCTAACATCACTTTTAGACCTAGGTATCTAATGCAATTTGCTCTTATGGGCGCAATTTATCAAAAAATTGAACAAGGTATTTCGGACCCTAAAATTGGTTTACTAAACATTGGTGGAGAGGCGCGTAAAGGTACGCGTGTTGTTCGTCAAGCCTATGACTATTTTAATCATTATGCAGAGCGTCTAGAAGAAAAAAACTTGCATTTTGAAGGAAACATTGAAGCTCGTGATGTTTTTGAAGGGAAAGTTGATGTGATTGTCGCTGATGGTTTTACTGGAAATGTTTTCTTGAAAACATGTGAAGGAGTTTCAAGCTTCATTGTCGATCAAATCAGTAAACGGTTTAGCAATCTGCCTTTTATAAACCCAAAAAAACAATTCCAACAGTTAGAAAAATATTTAGATTATGCTGAATACCCTGGAGCAGTAATGCTTGGTGTTGACAGTGTTATTGTTAAATGTCATGGTTGCTCATCATCACTTGCTATGTTTAATGGCATAAAAGGTGCTTATCACTTGGCAAAAAATAAGATAATTGGAAAGATTGAAGATCAATTAAAAGAATTTCAAACAGAGTTCTCAGAACTAGCGACTATATGATCCAAGAAAAAATTTCAGCAGTTATACTAAGCTACAATAATGAAAAAGAAATAGAGAGATGCCTTAAGAGTTTGTCTTGGGCTGACGAAGTTGTAGTTATTGATTCCTTTAGCAAAGACAAAACGGCAACAATCTGTCGAGAAAGAGGTGCTAAAGTCTACCAGTACGAATTTACAACTTTTGGGGAAATGCGCAATAAAGGGCTCTCACATGCGAGCCACAATTGGATTTTCAGCTTAGATACCGATGAAGTTGCTACCACGAAAGTTGTTGAGGAAGTTAAGGGCATTGTGAGCAGAGCCTCACACAAGGATATCTACTTTGTTCCAAGGCTTAATACTGTTTTTGGAAGAAAGCTTCGTTATGGAGGGTGGTTTCCAGACTACAGACAACCGCAGTTTTTTAAAAAAGAAGCCTTAGTTTACAATGAGAAAGATGATGTTCATGAAGGGTTTCAACTTAAAGGTAGCAGTGGATTTCTAAAGAACCATATTGAACAGTTCCCTTTTGATGATTTGAATCATTATCTTAGAAAAATGGATCGATACTCTTCGCTTATGGCAAAGAGAATGCTAAAGGAAGGCCGAAAATTTTCTCCTATTCAACTGATTATTCGCCCTGCATTTACTTTTTTTAAGCGCTACTTTCTAAGAGGCGGTTTCAGAGATGGTTTTCAAGGGTTTTTGATGGCTAAACTCTATAGTTGTTATACTTTTGAAAAGTATGCCAAGTTTTGGGAATTGAAATCATTGCAGCAAGATAAAAAATCTTCTAAGTGAGCCAGCACTTTTCTGTGCCCTGAAGAGAAAGGTCGTAGCTTAACTTCTTTTAAGCTCATCCATTCAAAATTTTCAAAAGTCTTTTTTTCTTTTAGCTTTATTACAAAAGGATAGAGTGAGACTTTAAAACGGGTGAAGCTGTGCCTTACCAAAGGCAACTTTGAAAGGCCAATTGAAAAACTCTGCCACTCTTTAAATTTCTCGTGCTTTTCAACGCTAATATTTGGGTCAAATTCAAAGTAGAAAAATTCATGTAAATCTTTCATCAAGTCAGATGTTTGTTTTTGGATTAAAAACTCTTGATCATATTGAAAAATGAGCACAGCTCTATTTAAGTGTGAAACCTTAGGCCTTACCTTAACCAAAGGTAGCTTCAGCTGATTATTATTTAATTTGGCCATGCACTTTTTTTGAAGAGGGCACTTGCTACAATGAGGGTTTTTAGGTGTGCAAATTAAGGCTCCAAGCTCCATTAGAGCTTCATTGAAGACCCAGGGCTCATGCTTTGGGAGGGCTTTAGTTAACTCTTCTTCAAGTAAGCGGTAATGACTTGATTTGGAGTAGTCAACTTCGAGATGTAGAAATCTAGACATGACTCTTTTTACATTGCCATCAACTAGGCAGCACTCTTTTTGAAAAGCAAAACTCAGTATCGCAGAGCAGGTATAGGGGCCTATTCCAGATATTTGTAACAAATCTTCTGAGTTAGAGGGTAATTTCCCATGATACTTGCTCACAATCTCTTTTGAGCCTTTATGGAGGTTTCGTGCGCGTGAATAGTAACCTAAGCCTTCCCAAATTTTTATAACTTGTTCAATAGGGGCATTAGCTAGATGAGTAATTGTAGGGAAAGCCTTCATCCAACGGTGGAAGTATGGGATGACTGTTTTAACTTGGGTCTGCTGAAGCATGACTTCAGAAATCCAAACTTTGTATGGGTTTATATCATGACGCCAAGGCAAATCTCTTTTAGATGATTTAAACCAGCTTGAGAGTTGTCTTGCTAAAAATTTAGAGTCAGTCATCGGCATCAATTAGATTGAGGTTGATTGCATAGTCAAAAGCAAGAGGGTTTTCAAAAAATGTGCTCTCTTTTTTTTCTTTTAA
>JAJACU010000041.1 GCA_022601345.1 Chlamydiota bacterium
ATATTACTCAATATACTGACCTGCCAAAATGCTTGTAAAATCCTGTTACTGTAATAAATAATGTCATCCATACAACTTTTAGCAAAACGAAATAATACATCTTATTTTGAAGCAAATGCTATGACCCAGACCATGAATCGTGTGATTGAAGGCGAGTTGAAGCAGGCCAATGTTTATTTTGATTTAGATTTTACAAATCCCAAGCAACCTAGTTTTCAGGTTAAAGAAATAGACACTAAAGGCCCTACTGAGAAAAAAATATCTGATATTTTTTTAAAAATAGCGCCTTTGAGCTCTGAAGTTCAAGGTTGTAAAATTTCTTTTTGTGATAATAACACAAAATGCCTCGAGCCATTTGGTTTTCAATTTGCCGAACAAGATGTATATAAAGTTGATGGAAAAACCTTTTCTATCCTTCAACGACTTGTAGCTCCAAGTATTGGCGGAAAAAAAGCTCTTGCATTGATCAAAGATACGACTCAAACCTTAGGTATTCCGATCCTATACGTTTCTGATGGATCGTTGTTATCGACCAACAAGTGCTGCAAAGAAAGTTCGCTAATATCGCTAAAGCTTCTTCAAATTTTTAAATATGGTGAGACCTGGTATGAAGGGCAAGGAGCACAGTCAACCTCTAGTTTTGAAGGGATTAATTATCAAACCTTTCAATACCTTAATGAATATTTAGAAAAGTTTGTAAATTTAAAGCTATATAACCAAAGTTATATAGAAGATCACTATCTAAAGCTTCTTAAGTTAACACAAGATGAAATTAATGATGCATTTTCAAAGTCAAAGCAATACTTGTACCAATTAACTATTGAGCAACTTCTATCCATTTTCAAAGGTTACGAGCCTGATTCAGCACTGCACGAAATTTATCAAAGTACTTTTGATGCTGCTCGCATTACAGAAACTCCTCACTCAGCCAGAATTGGTGAACTGGCTCAAAATATATCGAAGCTAAGCTGTGATGTTGAAGATCTAGACTTGCATAAGCTCAAACATACTTTTTTTGAATCTGTTATAAGCTTCAATTATAAACACCTTCTAGAGTTCTACCTAGAAAAGCTTCAAAACCCGCAAAAAATCGAAGAATTGTTTTTATCTCTTTTACTATCCCTTGTCTATGTAGAGCAATTCTTAAGTTACCTTTTTGACATTACACAACCTTACTACAAAGAAGTCTCTGCATCTCGTGATATTGTAGTTGATTTTGTCAGCCATTGCCTTACAAACAATTGTAAAGGCCTTAAAAGCTATTTAGAGAATCACTTAAAGCTAGACGCTCCTTTCTTATCAGAGAAAGCAGTTAAAACATGGAAGGCTCAAGCAAGTGATTTTATGGACAGCTTCTACTTTGAAAATAACTATGAAGAAAATTTACAACATATTTTATCTCAAGCCTTTTTAGGACCAAAAGATTTTGATATTACTTTTTTTATTCTGCTACTTTTCAACCAACTTAAGAGCATTAAAGTCTCACAAATTGAGCGATGGGCCCCTAGTTTCACTATAAAATTAAACAAGATCATTGGTGAAAAAATTTTTGAAGCCGGTTCAATGGAACCACTCTCTCACTTTATTGAAAAAGTTCAAGATCAACCTGAAAAGTTAAGAAAAACTGTCGAAGGGTTAATGGAATATTTTATTGAGTCTGCTAGGTTTTTTCCGATTCATTATCTTTCAAATCTTGAACAAAATGAGCAATCAGTCGACCACTTCTTTTTATCAAAAATTTGCGCCTTTGGTTTAGGACCCTTTGAATTTAAGTTCAATCAAGTTTCTGCTTGAGACTTCGCTAGCACTTCTTCAAGAGAGCTGAGCAAACTACGTGACTGAACAAGTAATTCGTTGAAAACAATCGCTTTTTCAATACTTTGATTAGAGCCACTCAAGGCTTTTCGATAACCTTCTATGCTCTCTTTAATAGAGTTCTTAAACTCTTTAATCTGAGATGATAGCTCTTCGAAATCAATCCTATCTTTGATCTCTTCAATAAGCTTACGACCTAGAGCCTCATATAGAGCATAGATAGCACGCTCTATTTTTATATGTTGGCTATCTGTTACCTGAGAACTGTCATACTGATTTAGAATATCTTTCAACTTACCATTTGTGGCTTGATAATCCCAGTTTGGGGCTTTTTCTAGAATGCTGTGAAGCTCTCTTTGTAGATTAAAAGCTTGAGAATCCTGCTGGCTTTTATTATCGCTTAAAGCCCCTGCTCCATCTATTGCTGCAAGCTCATCAGTAAGTTGCTTACGCTGAAATTTGATAAAGTCTTCTCTTTGAATAAGTGAATTTAATTGTTTAACTTTATCATTAAATTTAGATGGATCAAGACTTGGTTTTTCTTGTTTAAGTTTTTCAATTTTCTCTTTAAGGCCAGCAAAAATTCTATTACTCTGCTCTTTTTTTTCTTCTTTGTCTTTCTTCTGTTTTTTTTCATATACCTTTATTTTGTCCCAACAATTACTTAACTGCTCGCGTGTTTTAGAGAAAGCGTCGACATTTAAAGAAATAACCTTAGCAAAGTTTTGAAGCTGCTTGATTTGCTCTTTTAGGTGGAAAATAGGGCTTTTAAACTCACTATCGCTAAAGTTTATTCTTACAAAAATCTGAATATGAGAAGCATATGTTGTGCTCATCAGGCCAAGAAGATCTCTTTTCTTTGGAAAAACTTTATCCGCAAGAACATGAATCTGATCTAAAATTTCTTGTTTCTTTTTAAACGAAATATCAAGTGCTAGTATTTCTTTTTTCAATGAATTCAAGCGCTTGGCATATGAAGAATAGATACTTAGTTCTTTTTGAGTCGATTTATAAAATGTTGCATGTTTTTGTACACATGGCGATTTTGGAACAGATATCTCTGTTTCTTTTTCAATTAATTGATCGACTCCCTCTAAATCGCTTGCAATAGACAAAAGAGCCTCTTCTATTTGCTCTTTTTCATAAGAACTTTTTTCATCAATAACTTGCTTAAGCTTGACTATTTCATCAATTACAACGCAGTAGTCCTTCCATAATTTCAAACGTTGAGAAACAGCTATTGTACACTTGAAGTTATCTAAACAAAACTTTCTCATTTTCCAAAAACGAGATAGGGGGTGAATTTCTCCATGAGACAGTTGCAGCTTCATGTATTCTAGCATCTTAGCTATACGCTCGTCGGCCTGCTCTAATTTTGAAAGTTCTTTGACATAGTCGTCTACACTACATTCTACAAGTTCTGTTAAGTTCTTATCTGTCATACTCATTACACGTCTCTAAAAAGATTTTCATATCAGCATAGCGAATTTAGTTTGAACCTTCAAGACTAATTCTTAGGATCTTGGCTTGAATAATCTTTAAGGATAAGATCTGCTGCAATTTCATGATCATGCAAATCCAAATCTAACCACTTAAATTCGGGTTCTTTTCTAAACCAAGTGAACTGCCTTTTGGCATATCGCCTTGTTGCTCTTTTAAACTGTTCTTTAAATTGTTGGTAGTCTGCGTCAGATTGCTCAGTTTCAAAATACTCTAAACACTGTCTGTAACCAATAGCGTGAGAGGCAGACTTATTGTCTTTAAGATCTGCTTTTTTAAGGGTGGCAACTTCATCAACAAGCCCTTCCTTTAACATTTCTTCACACCTTTGATTAATGCGATTGTAAAGATTTTCTCGAGCTCTAAATAAAAACCAACATCTAAAATTATAGCCTAGAGGTTCAGTTTTCTGATTCCAAGCAAAGTCACTAACTTTTTTTTTGGTTAAAGAAATAATTTCTAAAGCTCGAATAATTTTAACTTTGTCATGCGAAGTAATAGATTGAGCATACTCAGGATCTATTTTTTGAAGCCGATCGTACATAGCTTCTGGGCTAAACTTCTCCATCTCATTTTCTAGACCTTTTCTCAACTCAACATCCGAGGGGGGGCCTTGTGGAGGTCCATATAGCAATACATGTAGGTAAAAACCTGTTCCACCAGTAATAATGGGGACTTTATTTCTAGATAAAATAGAGTCACAAGCAAGCTGAGCCTCATGGTAGAAATCAACTGCAGTGAAGGGCTCATGGGTATCTCTAATGTCAATTAGATGATGAGGAATCTGCTGACGCTCTGCTAAGGTAGCTTTAGCAGTTCCAATATCCAGTCCTCGATAAACTTGCATTGAATCTGCATTAACGATCTCCCCTCCCACTTCCGATGCAATTTTTAGTGAAAGTGCAGTCTTGCCAACGCAGGTTGGGCCTGCTAAAACGATAACTTTTTTCTGAGGGGACGTGTCACTTGAAACTTTCTCCAGCTCTGGCTGGTAAACGCCTCTTAAGATTTGCTTAAGTTTTTCGTTGTTTGATTTAATATACGCCACAATAAAAAAAGGGTTATTCTTTTTAAATTATGAGGCTATCATAAATATAATTTTGTGCAAACAGTATACAATCAATTAAATTTACTAAATACTTATGCATGGCACATTTGACTGAGTCATTTTAGATATGAAAGGCAGCAGCTGTCTACATTTACCTCTGATATTTCAAGCACTTCATATGACAAAAGTAATTCAATGATTTTCTCTGCTTTAAATGCACTTGCACGTGTCCAAAATATATACATCAAATCGAAGATGCCTCACTTACAGGAGTGATATAAGCACAAGGTAACAAACGCAGATCTATAATAAGATCGTCAGGCATACTCATCTGTTTAAGGCTAAGATAATGTTCAATTTCTTCTAGGTAGTTAGAACAAGTTAGACGCAAATAACGTACAAAGTTTTTTCGCCCTAACTCTTCTGTAATTTCAACAACAACCTCTTGCTTACCAACACTATTGGCCCGTAGGTTTGAGACATCTATGCTTTGAATAGTTTGACTCTTTAGGTTCAATTTTTCAAAATATGAAAGTATGTTTTGGGCTACTTCAAACTTTTCATCCTCAAATTTACCGTAAACCATTGGCTCTATTTTAATTCCAAAATATACTTTGGGAAGTCGCTTTGGAGTATAATATGGAACCAAGGGAAACAAGGCTCCTTCTTGATCCATTACTAAGTTTGTATAATCGGCTACATAAGCTACAGGTTCTCTAGCTGTGTACTCTACAAGCACTGTTGAAGGCTCTTCTATCGAGATACTGGCCTTTTTAATGACTCCGCTCTTAGCCAGTCGCTTTTTAGCTTCTGCACAATTGAAAGTGAAAATATTTTGAGGCTTGTTGCTTGAGAGACCTAAAATTTCTTCTATATGTACTGACTTAATAGCTTCCTTTACAGGCCCTGTAAGAGCAAGTTTTGTAATAGTATATTTAGAGTCTTTTATTCTTTCTTTTTGGTGGTAGCAATAGCTACTCCAAATAAATGCTGGAAGCCCGGAAAATACAAATACCGATAAGGCAATATAAAAAAGCGCTTTAAAAACAGGAAGTTTATTTTTAGTGGGTAACATCTTTTAAGGACTCTACAAATTGGGTTGTCTCAAGTGACTTTCTTTGCTCTTTATAATTTCTAAATAGCGCACCTATAATCATTTGATTGATGATTTCACAAGAACTCAAGCCCTGTGAGATCAAAGTGCGATGAAAAAGACTTTTTGGTGTCGTACCTGGCAAAGTGTTGACCTCAGCAAAAATAAGTTCGTCTTGATCAGTTAAAAAGAAATCAATGCGTGCATAGCTCTCTATTTGCATCACTTGATATATTTTGCGTGCTAGCTCCATCGATTTTTTACAAACAGATGAGCTAATTTGTGCTTTAACCACTTTTTCAATAGGATTTTGACTATACTTAGCACTGTAATCGTAATGTTTCACGTTAGATTTAACCTCACCTGGGTGAGCAATAACAAGCCCTTGTTCAGTTTCTAAACAAGAAATCTCAAGTTCTCGACCCGTAATTTTTTCCTCAATAACTACTTGGTTATCAAGTTTAAAAACATTGTGAACGGCTGCATATAGTTCTTGGGTATTTTCAACGAAATGAACTCCTATTGTTGAGCCCATTTGCGCAGGTTTTACTACGAGTGGAAATTCAAGCTTAGCTTGAATTTCTTGCATACAATTTTCTTGGTTCTTTTGCCAGTAATTGGCTTGAAAAGAGCAACCCCTAGGAGTTTTTATTCCAAGACTTTCAGCTTGCATCTTCATCCAAACTTTGTTCATGTTAAAACTGCTAAGTGTATAGTTTGCACCGCTGTATGGAACATTGAGGGTTTGCAAAAATCCCTGGATCATTCCATCTTCACCATATCGACCATGGAGAGACATAAGCACAGCATCACATGAGGTGATATCAGTAGCATTTGCTTTGCTAATTTCTTCATGATTTTCGTTGCACCTTACCCACTGTCCATTCATCAGAATTTTATAGATAGTTAGCTCGAATAAGTTTTTGCAATAATTTGAAATAAAAAAGCGTGATGAAACTAAAGACACATAGTGCTCACTAGAAATAGAGCCACAAATTAAACCTAGCTTCAATTTAGGAGGATTTATTTGTAACTCAGCTAGAGCCATTTTTCCAAAGTTTGTGACATCGCCAGCTCCAATAGTAATCAAAACATCAAATGGACGAATGTGCTTTTTAAAGTGGTCCAGTAATTGATCTTTGGGGATATAACAAGATGAAGCAAGGGAACTTTTTTCTATTTCTTCAACAAAACAATGCATTGAGAAATCTTCATTAATTGGCTCACCTGCACTAAACACATCCGTAACCCAAACTTCTGTTGCATGAGCAAAAGAATTTGAAAATGCTTTTTTAAGTGGCATCAAGCGTGAGTATCGATGCGGTTGAAATAGAGCAATGATTCTTCTTTTTGGGAATGATTCTCTAAAACTCGAGAGCATACAGTTTACTTCAGTGGGGTGGTGTGCATAATCATCATAAATTTGAATTTCTTGATGCTCCCCTATCTTTTCTGCTCGCCTTTTTACTCCTAAAAATGAGCTAAATGCTTTTCTAACTGCTTGCTCATCAATTCCCAATTTAATACATAAGCCAAAAACTGCTGCTGCATTGGATATGTTATGTTTGCCTATCATGGAAAGTTCAATTTTAGGATAAAGCTTGCCAGCTACCTTAAGATCAAAGATACATTTAAACCCCATTTGAGTGGCATTACTAATGACTATATCAGCCTCTTTATGATAGCCATAACTGAGGCCTTTGGGACTGATTTTTCTCAGATTTTCACAGTCATAGCACCAAAGAAGGTTTTGTTGAACTTGTGAGATGAACTGCTTGAAGCAAGATTCTATCTCATTGTAATCTTTGTAGTGGTCTAAATGGTCTATTTCTAGGTTAGTTACAATGGCATGATTTGGAAAATACTTTAAAAAAGACAAATCACTCTCATCTGCCTCAGCAACAAAATAACGACCACTTCCTACCTGACCATTTGTATTTTGAGGATTAATCAAGCCTCCTATTACAAAAGAAGGAGATTCTTCTGCTATTATCAATGTATGAGATAAAAGGGCAGAGGTAGAGGTTTTGCCATGCGTTCCAGTCACAGCAAGAGATTGATAGGATTGCATGAGATGAGCAAGTAAATCTGATCTATGCCATAGATCACAACCTAGAAGCTTTGCTTTCTTCATCTCAGGATTGTCTTTATTAATTGCTGTACTAAACACTACTGTCGTGCTTGATTTTTTTAGATTTTCTTCCTTGTGAGAAGCATAAATACGAGCTCCTTGATCTGTCAGTTTTTCAACAGCTTCGCCTTTTGAAGAATCGCTGCCTGTTACTGAACATTTTTGAGCTAGTAGAAGATGAGCAAGAGCACTCATCCCGATTCCCCCAATGCCGATTAAATGAAAGTCATTTTTTTCCATAAAGATCTAAACTCGAGTAAACAACATCAGAAAAACTGGCTAAGTTTGTTGCTTGTTTGTAGTTTTCAATATGATGCATATATTGCTTAATATTTACATCATTAAAAAAGCTTACTATCGTCTTTGCAAGCAAAATATCATTTAAGCTGTTTTCAGAGATTTTAAGCCCTCCTTTCACTATCTGCTCAACAAAATCTGCGTTATGTTCTTGGTGTGCTTTTGCATAAGGGTAAGGAATCATAATTGCAGGAAGCTTTAATTCTATCATTTCAGCTACTGACGAGGCTCCTGCTCTAGACACCATAAAATCGCTGGCCTGCATAAGTACATGAATCTTTTTATCAAAGACTCTTACAATAGCTTGGATACCTGCGCAAGCATATGACTTTTTAATCTCGTCTACTTCCTCATTAAATCCAATTAGATGAATGACTTGAAATGTGTAGTCTTTAAGATGCTGCAAACTTTTAATAAAGCACAAGTTAATGCTCAACGCCCCTTGAGAGCCTCCACACACTAAAATAGTTTTTAAGTCAGGATCTAGATTAAGAAGCTTTCTTGCTTCACTTTTTGAAAGAGAATCCTTTTCACAAAATTTTAAGGGCATTTGAACATGCACACTTTTTTCTTTGAAGTCGGGAAAAGTTTTTGGAAAGCTCACTAATATTTTTTTAGCCCATCTGGAAAATAAGCGATTAACTTTTCCCATTTGTTTGTTTTGCTCATGCAAATAGATAGTTTTTCGAGTTATGCAGGCTGCAATAAGAGTTGGAAATGTATGAAAGCTCCCAAAAGCAATTACCAAATCAGGCTTAAATTTTCTGATAAGCTTAATGCTCTCAAAAACTCCTTTCAAAATTTTACACACACTTAAAAAGTTCTTGAGACCTCGCTTTAAAGATAAAGTGGAGCAACTAATGTCTTGATACTTAAATTGATTATTCTCAAACCATTTATTAGTAGAAAGGCTTCCTCCAGCAAAAAGAATATCAATTAAGTACTTTTTATCAAGATCCTTTGCAAGAGAGAGAGCTGGATAAATATGCCCTCCTGTACCGCCACTGCAGATTAATATTTTTTTGTCCATTCTAGTGCTCTATTTTTTGAAGTGTGGTAGCCGATATTCAATAGAAGACAAATCGCAATCATATTTGCAAGCAAAGAACTCCCTCCTTGACTAAACAATGGTAGGTTTAAACCAGTACTTGGCAACAAACCTGAAACAACAGCCAAATTTAAAAAAGCCTGCAGACACATTGAAAAAGTAATGGAGGCTGCAAGAACGGCTCCCTTTGCAGTAGATGCTTGTAGAGCTATTGAAAAACCTAAAAAGCCTATTAACATATATAGAGCAATTAAAATAATAACCCCAATAAAGCCTACTTCTTCTGCAAAAATTGCAGCTATATAGTCATTTTGAGCCTCGGGCAAATAACTCAATTTTTGCATGCTTTTACCCAGCCCCTTCCCAAGCACTCCGCCAGAGCCCATGGCTACTTTTGATTGAAAAGGTTGGTGACCTTTCCCAAGGAGATCTCTTTCTGGATGTAAGTAACTTTGAATTCGAGCCTGCACATACGGCACTTTTATGACTGCAACAGTTCCCATTATTCCAAAAGCAAGGACAGGCCAAAGCCACCACTTGTAAGAGACTCGACTTAAGAATAAAAGTGTTATAAAAGTCGCAGCTAACATCGCTGTAATACCATTGGATGGTTCGATTAACACTAAAACTATTGGGACACAAATCACGGCAAATATTTTCAAAAGCTCTTTAACAGACTTTTCTTTTCCTACTACGTGGTGAATGAAATAGAGAGGCATCACAATTTTAACAAATTCCGAAGGCTGTCCCACAAAACTTCCAATCACGATCCAGCGTCTTGAGCCATTGACACAACGACCAATTCCAGGCACAAACACTAGAAGTAAGCTAATGGAAATCAAGGCTAAGAGTATAGGACTTAACTTTAGTAGCTCATAATAACCGATCTTCCAAAAGCCATAACAAACAATTAGGCCCACTATAAAGTTAAAAAGCTGCCGTACCATGGCGTAGTGGCGTTTATGGAAAGCATGATGCTCTAACGCACTTGCAGAGCTTGCATTGAAGACCATGATGACCCCCAACATAAAAATAACAGATGCTACTGCAAGCAAACCAAAAGATTGCCATGATATTTTCTTTTCAAAGAAAGTCATTAGCGAATATAGAGAGTATCACCTGGCTTAAGGTGCTTTGAACTCTCTTTATCTAGATGGTTTAACTTTAAAAGTTCATCAAGGTGCATCTTATTTTCGTTTGCAATTTTCCAGGGAGTATCACCTACTTTTACCACATACTGTTTAATAGGTAGCTTAGAGCTTGGATCTTCATTCTCTTTTAATGGAATGCGCAAAACTTGTCCGATACGAAGTTGCGTAGATTTTAAGTTATTGTAACTCATTATTTCTGAAACAGAAATATTATTTTCCCTTCCTAATCTATCTAGATAATCACCGCTTTTTACTGTTATTTCAGTATACTTTTGCTCAAGAGGAGCAAGTGGCGCTACTTTAGGACTCGCAGGAGGTAACAAATTAGCTGGCTCAGGATTATTTTGAGTGATTAAGGGTGTATGCAAAGGAAAGCTTTCTTCTATAGATTTTGTTTCCTTTACTAAGCTCCTTTCTACATCTTCAAAGTTAATATTCTGAGAAGGAACATTAAACGGAACTTCTTGGTTCGTAGCAAAGTGAGGTTCATCTTTCTTCGTGATTGATGTCGCAAAAAGAATGACAAGTAGGCATGCGTTAATCAATACGGCTATGATGATAGTGTCTCTGCGACTCATTATTTTTCTCCTTCTAAATGCTTTACAATACGTTTAAATTCATCACCTCTATGTTCAAAACTATTGAACATACCAAAGCTTGAGGTTCCAGGTGAGAGCAGCACAATCTCATCTGTACCACTTTTTTTATAAGCTTCTCTTGTAGCTTCTTCTAACGAAGAACACAAATTAACACTATATTCTTTTTCAAATACTTTGGCCATTTTTTCTTTTACTTGGCCAATGAAATATATTTCTTTTACTTTATCTAAAAAATATGGCTTTAGATTTGAATAGTCAAGATTTTTGTCGTCTCCACCCATAATAAGATGTATAGGCTTTTTAAAAGAAGTTAATGCTTTGATGACTGATTCAATATTTGTCGCTTTGCTGTCATTATAAAAATGAGTGCCATCAAAAGTTTCCACATATTCACAGCGGTGAGGAAGACCAGTAAAACTCTTCAAGCCTTCTTCAATATCTCGAATTGCAATGTTGAAAAATCTTAATACGGCAATCGCTGCAGATAAATTTTGTTCTTGAAAGCTCCCTACCTCTGAGTCATTTTTTCCAAGTAGCTTTAAGAGCCTTTTCAATTCACCATCATAAAATTTAATTCTTTTAAAGCTAAGGTAATCTCTCCATTGATTAGCTAAAGACTTTGCCGTAAATAGAAAACCTTCTTTTTTTATGTAATTAGTAATAGAGAGTTTAGCTTTCGCGTAGTTTTCCATACTGCCGTAGCGCTCTAGGTGATCTGGCGTTATATTGAGTAGTAGAGCTAAATCTAAGCATATAGACTGCAGAGAATCAATTTGATATGAGCTTAGTTCAACAACAACAACTTCATGAGGTTCTATCTTATCAACAATAGAAGTAATTGGTAGACCGATATTCCCTACGGCTCTGGCTTTCAAGCCTGAGCTATTTAAAACATGTGAAATTAAACTTGTTAGAGTTGACTTTCCATTCGTTCCTGTAACAGCAATGCAGGTGTTTGTTATTGCCTCTAACCCAAGTTGAACCTCTCCTTTAATAGGGAGGCTCTTCTCTAGAGCCTTTTTATATACTTGATGCTCTGGGCTTACTCCAGGAGAAGCAACTACTGCGTCTAATTGATTAAAATCAATGTCCTCTATCTTAGAAAAAATAGGACAAAAATCGCCATATTGTTCTAGCTTAGAATTATCATCAAAAGCTAAGCACAGAGCTCCTCTTTGATGTAAAAAGCGTGCCATAGAAATACCGCTTTTTCCCATGCCTAAAATCAAAACTTTTTTACCGAAATAATCTTTCATCAACTTCGACTCATTTTACTGGAATTTCAACGATAAAATTCCTACAACCGACAGTAAAAATCCGACAATCCAAAAACGCAACACTACTTTAGTTTCAGGCCAACCCAAATACTCAAAATGATGGTGCAACGGAGCACATAAAAATACTCTTTTTTTGTTGCGTAGCTTAAAACTTCCCACTTGAATAATTACAGAGAGAGCCTCTGCGACAAAAACCCCACCAATAATTACTAGAAGCAACTCTCTTCTAAGCAACACACTACTTACACCAATAATACCGCCAAGAGCAAGTGAACCTGTGTCTCCCATTATCACCTGCGCGGGGTGACTGTTATACCACAAAAAGCCGAGGCAGCCTCCCACTAGCGATGAAAGGTAAATAGCTATTTCACCACTTCCTTCAATATATTGAATATTGAGGTAGTGAGATATTGAAAAGTGATTGGTAACAAAAGCTATTATTGCCAAAGAACTTGCAACCATTATTAGATTTCCTGCTGCAAGCCCATCTAAACCATCAGTAAGATTTACAGCGTTAGATGTACCATTAATTACACAAACCCAAAACAACACCAGTAAAATTACTAAAGCTCCATGAAAGTAGATCACAGGCCCTTTCACAAAAGGAACATATAGCCAAGACATATGCATTCCATATTGAGTTGCATATGGGCCTAAAAGGTAAAATGCTAAAAACAATGCAAAAAGAGTTTGGCAAATAAATTTCTTTCTTCCTGAAAGGCCTCTACTGTTTTTACCTTTCAACTTTAAAAAATCATCTACAGCCCCTAGCGTTCCCAACACCAACGTAGTGGCAAGCAAAATCCATGTAAAAGGATGAGCTAGATCCATCCATAGCATTAGTGAAACGAGCATAGAAAACAAGATTAGTACCCCTCCCATTGTGGGGACCCCTTCTTTTTTTTGGTGGAGTTCACCAAGCTTTGGGCATTCTTCTTTACGAATGGGTTGGCCGATCTTTAGCTCATAGAGTTTTTTGATAAAAACTTTTCCATAAAATATTGTTAATACAAGTGAGGTAATTGCTGCCATGCTCATTCGAAAAGAATAATATTCAAAGACTGTAGGAATTTTGAAGTGCAGTGTACGTAAAAACTCAATCAAGATTAAGATCATTAACTATTCTCTCTAAGGCATTCTTTCTCGACCCTTTAAGAAGAACAACATCTCCTTTTTTGATCAATTTCGAAATATAGGGCAACATATTGGAATATGAAAGGAAAAAAGCCCATCTTTTTCTATTTTTTTTCCAAATAGGCCTCATCACTTCCAACTCTTCCCCAAACCCTACTAAAATATCTGCATATTTCAAGGCTGCCTTTGCTAGTTTTTGATGATTTTCAGTAGAATATTTTCCCTGCTCTACCATTCCAGATAAAATAGCTATTTTACGGCCCGGCTCTTTAGATAAGCTCATCAGTGCATTTTCCGTGGAGTCAAGATTTGCATTGTAGGCATCGCAAATAAAAACTACTTTTCCCTTTTTAATTTTTTGGAGCCTGTTGGGTCCATGCTTTAATGAAGGTATAACATTTTTAATTTTTTGTATTTCTACTCCTAATAAATCTGCAAGTGCCAGGGCAAGCAAAAGGTTATTGTGGCTTTTAAAATCAAAGAAAGGCGATGGCATTTTAAAGAGGCTTCTTTGATTTTTAAAGACTTCAAAATTTTGACCCTCATAACTCAAATAATAGTTAGCTTGGGCATCTTCCAATGAAATTTTTATTTTTTTAAAAGAGCCTTTTTCATTTGAGAGATGTGCGTAGGGCATATCTTGATTGAAAACACCCACCTTTGTTTGCTTTCTTTCAAAAATTTTAAACTTCTCGTGAGCAAGTTTTTCAAACGTCCCAAATGCTTCTACATGAACATGCGAGAGCTGAGTTAAGATGGAGTAGTCAGGAGGAGCAATATCAAGCAACTTATCAATTTCTCCTGGCTGATCTAGACCCATTTCTAAGACTAAATACTGTGTAGGAGATGGTGTGTTGAGGATTGTCAGTGGTAAAGTTAGCTGACTGTTGTAATTTCCTGGAGTACCAGAAACTGTAAATTTTTCTTTCAAAAAAGCGAGTAAAAAATCCTTTGTAGAAGTCTTACCCAACGAACCCGTAATTGCGATTATTTTAGGGTTCCAAAATGATACAACAGCTTTTGCAATTTGCTGCAAAGTCTCTTGAACATCTTCCACAACAAGTAAGGGAATTGAAACATTGTCAACAGCCGTATTTTTTTCAACAACAGCGGCTACTGCCCCTTTATTTTGGGCTTCAGTTAGAAATAAATGACCGTCAACCTTCTGCCCTTTTAGGGCAAAAAACAAGCTACCGTCAACGACTCGCCTTGAATCAATACAAAACGACTCAATTTGATCTGCAAGCTGTTTATGTAAAGGTAAAAAGTCTTGGATTGCTTGATAAAACCACATAGTAAATTCTTATAGAGATCTCAAAACAGATAAAGCATGTTTAACTTCATCATGTGAAAAACCACTCCACCATTCTTTACGATTATCCAAAATTTTATGCACAATTTTTTCTTTTTTTTGAATGTCGTTTAACTGCTCTACAACCTCAAGTACTTCGTATGGGTATAACCTTTCTAAAGCAAAATTTTCTAGCTCATAAGGTAACAGAAAAAGAACATTTTTAATTTGGGAATTTCTCATATGCCCTAATAGCGATTCGCAATAGCTAACCCAATGCCTACTATCTGAAATAGTCTTTCTTAGAGTTTCAATTAAAAGAGCTGCTTGTTTGTGCGACAAACAATTAAGAAGTAGCTCTAGCTTTTCTTTGCGCTCTACACTCTCACCCTCATATGCAATTAAAAAGATTTCCACTAATTTTTGTGCAGGAAGAGCTGAAAAGAAGTAATTCTGCACAAAAATTTCAAATCGATTTAGACACTCTGATTTAGACAAGAAACGTGCATATTTATCTCTTCTACCATCGTTGAGCATAACTAACCATGAGTCATCAGAAGTTAGCTCTTCAATTCTAGGTTTTAGATAATCAATATACCACTCTTTTTCTTGTAAAGGGTGCAGCCCTTTGGGGACAAGCCCTTGAGATCTTTGTCGCTCCAATTCTTGAGTAGCACTTTGACTCAAAAATTCCAATTGCCTGTAGACTTGTTTGATTCTGCTATCTGAAATAAAGCGGTTAAAATACGAAGAAACATTTTTTGCTGATTTTGTTTTTTTGTATTTATGCGCAAGTCTAGAGTCAGAAAACCCCGGAAGGCTTAAAAATGGGGTTATAAGATAAGAAATATATTCTTTAAGAGAACTTTCTTTTACCGGCTTATATTTCACCATAAAAACCCTTCCTATCCTTATGGGCTTAGGGTTAAGATTTAAGAGTCACTAAAACAAATTCAAAGATTTAGTGCAAAAGGTTTTGTGTTTTACTCTCGATAGAATTACAAACACCAACCATATCTAAAGCAGCTTTAAAGGTATGAAAACCTTTATTTCTCTCTCCTTTTGATCTCACTAAAGCTTGAGAACGATCGCAGGTTAAAACTCCAAATAAAATAGGTAAGTTTGTCTCAAGTGAAGCTTGAACTATACCGTGTGCTGCAGCGCTTGAAACATAGTCAAAATGCTCTGTTTCTCCTTTTAACACAGCCCCTAAACAAACAACGGCATCATATTGCAAGCTTTGTGCTAGCTTTTTGGCTATAATAGGCAATTCAAAAGCTCCTGGCACCCAATAAATTTGCAGTTGATCCTTTTCAAGACCCTCTTTTGAAGCACACTCTTGAGCCCCTTTTAAAAGACTTTCAGTTATGTCTGTGTTAAAATGACTGATAACTATTGCAATTCTAACGTCTTTATAACTCATTTTACCTCATTTAATTCTTGGGAAATCAAGTGACCCATTTTTTTTTGTTTGGTCATTAGATACTTTATATTTTCTGGATTTGGTTTTGAAAAAAGAGGTTCTCTTTTTACAATCTCAAGTCCAAATCCAGCAAGTCCACTATATTTAGCCGGATTATTAGTCATAAGTCTTATACTTGTAATACCAAGATCAGCAAGAATCTGCGCTCCAACCCCATACTCTCTTGAATCTATTGGGAGCCCAAGCTCTTCATTGGCTTCAACTGTGTCACAGCCCTTGTCTTGCAAGTTGTAAGCACGCAGTTTATGTTTGAGTCCTATTCCACGCCCCTCATGCCCTCTCAAATAAACAAGCACCCCACAGCCTTCTGATGAAATTTTTTCTAAAGCTTGGTTAAGTTGATTCCCACAATCACAGCGCCTGGACCCTAAAACATCGCCTGTAAGGCATTCAGAGTGCACGCGAACCAAGACATCTTTTTTATTTTTCACATCTCCCTTAACAAAAGCTATGTGTTGAATATTGTCCAATAGAGAAGTATATGAATAAGCAGTAAATTCGCCAAAGTCAGTCGGGATTCTTGCTAATGAGTCGCACTCAACAAGCTTCTCATGTCCGTGTCGGTAACGTACAAGATCGTCAATAGAAATCACTTTTAGGTTGTGATCTTTTGAAAACTGCTCAATTTCTTTGATTTTGGAGACAGATCCATTCTCATTTACAATTTCAGAGAGTACAGCTGCTGGGGAAAAACCAGCTAAAAGAGCAAGGTCAACCCCTGCTTCTGTATGCCCAGCTCTTTTGAGCACTCCGCCTTTTTTATACTTAAGTGGAAAAACATGGCCAGGACGAAGTAGATCTTCAGGACCACTCTTTGAGTCAACTAAAGCTTGAATAGTAAGTACACGATCATGAGCTGAAATACCCGTAGTCGTTCCAGCTTTTGCATCAACAGACACTGTAAAAGCTGTTTGGTGTTTCTCTGTATTATGATCTACCATCATGGGCAAGTTAAGACGATCTAAGTCTTTTTCTAACATTGGCACACATAAGATTCCGCTTGTATAGCGAACCATAAAGCCAATATTTTCCACAGTTGCTTTTTCTGCAGCAATAATAAGATCGCCTTCGTTTTCACGACTCTCATCATCAACAACAATAATTGGCCGGCCTATTTTAATATCGGCAATAGCATCTTCTACTGAATTAAATTTCATTGGATTGCCTCACTTAAATGAATTTGATCTAAATATTTAAAAATCGTCTTAGCAAAAAGGTCTATTTCAATATTTACAACACCATTTTTTTTCGTTTTAAAAAGAGTGTGTTTGTAAGTATGTGGGATCAAGGCAACTGTTAACAAGTTGCCTTGCAACTGCGCAATAGTTAAACTTACTCCATCAATTGCAATTGAGCCTTTTGGCACCATAAACTTCCTCAAAGAATCTGGCAATTCTATCACAAGTTTTTTTTCTGTAATACTCACTATATGTGCAACACCATCTACATGACCCTGCACCATATGACCGTCAAAAGATGATTGAGCTCCCATTGCAGGTTCTAGGTGTACACTCTGCCCAACCTTGAGATTTCCAAGGTCCGTTTTATCTAATGTCTCTTCCATAATATCAAAATGGGATGTTTGATCTCTAAATTGCGTCTGCGTTAGGCAAACACCATCAACGGCAAATGACTTGCCTATCTGCTCTTTGGAAAATAATGAGCTCTCAATTTCTAGCTTTATTCCATAGCTTTGCTTGACAATTGCCTTAACATGGCCAATGTGTTCTATTATTCCAGTAAACATAATCCCTAAAATGTGTAATCTAACCTAACATCCTTGCCAAACTGAGTAAAGTCTTTCAGATGCATACGAATAGCATCATCGATGTTTTCAAGCCTTAGCTGTGAAAACAAAGACACCCCTTCAGCTCCCAATAAACAACTGCCCATATACAAAACTAAGCGATCAACAAGCTTTTCTCGAATAAGACTTGAGAACACTTTACCACCTCCCTCAACCAAAAGCTGCACTACTCCTCTCTTGCCCAACTCTTCTAAGAGGTTACGCAAATCTAGCGTTGTTTGAGTTTCATCAAGCGCGATAGTAACGACATCACAACCATGATCAAGCCACTCTTGTTTTCTTTTTAGATCAACATTCTTTGATGTTGCTATAAGTGTAGGGGCAATAGACGTATCAAATAAATGACCCGCAGGCTTTACTTTTCCTTTTGCATCTAACACAACTCTCAGTGGAGCTTTAAAGTCTTGATCTATATCGCGCACAGTAAGTTTGGGTTCATCTTCTAAAGCTGTTGCTGTTCCCACAAGAATGGCTTGAGACTGAGCACGCATAAGGTGCACATCTTTTCTTGCTAAGCTTCCTGTAATCCAAATAGAAGATCCATCTTTTGCTGCTATTTTACCGTCCATACTAATGGCAGCTTTTAAAATGCAGAAAGGAAGAGTTGTTTCTCTATGATGGATATATGAAGCCAAGGAAGCTTTAATTTTACTATCTAAAATACCTACTTCAACTTCAACTCCTGCATGCTGAAGTCTAGCAACTCCTTTTCCACGAACATTAGGATCTGAATCTAAAATGCCAATTACTACTTTTTTAATGCCAGAGTCAATAAGAGCATTGCAGCATGGAGGTGTTCGGCCAAAAGTAGAGCAAGGCTCGAGTGTCACATACGCAGTTGCATCCGAAAGATCCTCATTAACACATTTCAATGCCATGACTTCAGCATGATCGCTTCCAGGCCCTTTATGATGGCCTCTAGCAATAACTTCACCATGCTTGACAATAACGCATCCCACCCAAGGATTTGGTGGAGCAAGCAACCTTCCTTTTAGGCCTTCTTCAAAAGCCTCATTCATAAAGAATGCCTGTTTTTGCTCTATACTCGTAACCACAACCATAGGATTATTCTCATTTTTTTTAATTTTGGGCAAATTATACAGAATTCAATTTTGAGCTACAAGGTCAATAATAGATCGAAAAAATAATTTAATTTTTAACTACTTAAGAGAAGGTCCTCGAATAGATGAGGTGTGAAAAAGCATAGATTTTCTTTCACTATCGTCAATATATTCAGGAGCGTTTTTTTGACCTGAAAGTTCATAAAATGGATCGATTTTTTGTAGAACGTCTGAGCGTTCAATATGTGATAAAAACCAGCTTTTTTGTTTATTTCCAAAATGAACGTTGAAAGCAATCGAAACTCTTTGTTGATCACCCATGTAGGGATGTACATTATGAACCATGTCGCTTGGAAAAAGTAAAAAATCCCCTGGTTCAGGGCTAAAGGTCGCCATAAGATTGCTATTTTCATCTTTCTTAAAAAATGAAATCCCCCCATCTTGTAGCAGTCTATTATTTTCAGCATTTAAATAATAGCAGCCTGAAAAAAGAGCATCATCATGATTATGAGACACATTTGAATCTGTCTTGCGATTGATATTGGCCCAAGCTGTGATTGTCAGATACTTCTTATCAAGCCCAAGCATTTGACTATAAGCTTCAATGTGCGGCAACAATCTTCTAAAAAGTTTTTTAAACCAAAGGGTATTTTAAAATATCAGATTGAGAGTGCCATCCCCCTTCATTAGACATTTTTAAAACAACCTCACTCTCTTTTTGTTCTCTTTCAATTTTTAGTAGTTCTGCGCATATTTTGTTATTTTGATAATATGGAACCTGCATTGACCACAGTGTGTGGTTTTCTCTGGCAATAGCTTCAATTCTTTCAAGCCAAGAGCGTCGCATTACTTTTTTATTTAAGCTTCCCTTTAAATAAAAAATAAATAGAAGCAATGCAAACAAAAAAATTAAGGTTAAAACGTACAAATTCATGTTTTCTTTCATTAATAAAAAAATTTAATTTTTA
>JAJACU010000042.1 GCA_022601345.1 Chlamydiota bacterium
CATGTGAATGGGTCAAAGTATTGATAAGTGTTGATTTTCCAGCATTTGGAAATCCAACTAAGCCAATATCAGCAATTAATTTAAGTTCTAGGTGAATTGCTAGCTCTTCCCCTTCAGTTCCAGGAGTAGAAAAGTTGGGAGCCTGGCGCACAGAGGTTCTAAAAGATGCGTTTCCACGACCTCCACGACCTCCTTCACATATAGTTTCTTTTTGACCTGACTTAGTGATATCACAGAGAATGACCCCTGTCTTAGGGTCTTTAACGAGTGTGCCGCAAGGCACTTTGATAATTTGATTTTTACCGGTTTTACCCTGCTGAAGATTAGGCTTGCCATCCCCACCGCCATCAGCTTTGATAAGGCGTTTATTGCGAAATCTATCTAAAGAGAAGAAGTTTTCGTCACCTTGAACGACAATATCGCCGCCACGTCCTCCATTTCCACCATAAGGCCCACCTTTTGGCATGTATTTTTCGCGTCGCCACGCGACAATGCCGTTGCCACCTTTTCCAGCAATAACCTTAATCTGTATGGAGTCTGTAAACATTTTTTTATGCAGGGATTATGGATACAAAAGTCTTTTTAGAAGATCTAAAGCTGACTTTACCATCCACAAGAGCAAAAAGAGTGTCGTCTTTGCCGCGACCGACGTTTTTAGCCGGATGCCACTTAGTACCTCTTTGTCTTATCAGGATGCTGCCTGCTGTTACGAATTGCCCATCTGCTCTCTTCACACCTAAACGTTGTGCATGAGAATCTCTTCCGTTACGACTTGCCCCTTGGCCTTTCTTATGAGACATGGGTATTCCTCTCCTTTAAGCTTTTTTTATTTCAGTGATTTTAACGCGACTGTACTTTTGTCTATGACCAATTTTAGTACTAGAGCTCTTTCTTTTCTTGTATTTGAAAGCAATCACTTTTGGCCCTTTTGTTTCCTCAAGAACCTCAGCTTTAACAACGCATCCTTTGACATGAGGAGCTCCAACTACGACTTTTTCACCATCATGAACAAGCATCACTTCTTTAAAAGAAACTTTTGTCTCTTCACCTAGAAGCTCAACATCAATGATATCGTCTTTAGAAACTCTATACTGCTTTCCACCAGTCTGAATTATTGCGTACATTAAAACCTCGAAAATGTAATTTTATGTGAAGATATTAAAACAAGTAAGGATTCAAGTCAACGACATAAGGATTTTTGTATAGATTTCAAATTAATTATTTAACTTTTCAATTTAAAATTATTAATCTAACGTTTTTTAACAATTTTACAAAAACTTTAACATAATATATAATATTAAAGACAATCTTATAAACTAACTTACCAAGGATTATTATGATTAGCAGAGCAGAAAATAGCTTAAATACAGCTCATGTGGTAGCAAACCAAGAAGTCGAAGCTCCACAAACACTTACTTATGGGCAAAAAAAACCTTTTCCTAAACATTGGGGAAATCCTCCTGCTTTACAGACATGTGACTGGACAGAATTTCCAGAAGGTTACGGGAATGGAAGTGGATCTGTTAGACATTGGATTATAAAAAATCTAGAGTTAGATTCAAAAAGAGCTGAGCAACAGTAAAATTTATTCGTAGATGCTCTTATGTGGGCAGTTCGGTTTGAAAAAAAATGGCGACTAGAGATCTAGCCGCCAAGGTAAAATTTTAAAACGATACAATGAGCTGCCCTTCAATAAGAACAGGCGCGTCCACAGTATCTCTTAAAACACCATTTGGTAATAGGTACTCTGACTTCACTAAAACATTGAGACCTTCACGAACAGCATAGCCGAGTTTAAAGTCGACTCCGTTTGTGTGACTCATATTCTTGAGATCGTCAAATACCTTTGTATTATTTTGACTCAATCGATTACCTTTATGTAAGGGTTTTAGATAGTTATAGGAGAGAATCATAGAGAGGTTTTCACTAGGCTGCACTCCGCAACAAGTTCCCAAAACTTCCATATTTCTATAGCGAGCTTGACTTGAGAAATTGCTACTACCTTTTAAAACACTCAAATCTTTGGCCTTAGTAATAGCCTTAACTCGAGAGCGTACATAAGATAGGGTTACGAACGGCTTCCACTTACTTTCTGATATTTGTTTCGTTGAAACGACATAAAGCACGTGCTCATGAGGAGACGACACTTTTTTTTCATTTTCAACTCGGTAACTCACTCCTCCGTGAACTTCAAGTCCACCCCATTGCTGAGGTAGATTTAAATTAAGAGAAGCCTCGGAACGAGCTTTTGAGTTATCTTGACAGTAAGGGATATAAGGTGAAGAGATATTTAATTCCCCCAAATCAAATACTTTCATCAGTTGAGTTGCTGTATGGTTGTGAGCGAGCTCAACTGCTGCAAACATATTTGTTTTCAACACCTTATCACTACTAAAAAGTTTATCAACGAAAACTTCTTTGTAAACTTTTATAGCGGCAGCATCAGATAAATTTTGCTCTCTTAAGGGAATTTCCCCAAAAAGTGCAGAACTTAAAACTAATGCAAATATGAGCCATATGCCTTTTTGGCCTGTCATATCACTCCTTTTCTCCAATCCTTATAAGCACATAAGCCTATAAGGTTCATTTTCTTAAAAAAATCAAACATTGTTGTAGCTTCTGGCTTATAAATAATCGATTTCACCTCCTTTGAGGCCGTAACATGCTACAATATTAACTAGTTGGTTCCAATTTTTATAACCTATTGGACCAAATTAATTAAACTTTTTTCTATACTCGATTAAACAATATTACCGCAAGGACGGACCTTTTGCTATGTAGTCTTTGAGGGAAAGCTGCCCGAGCTTCAAAACATCATCATGATTAACATTTGCTTTGCAAACAGAAAACTCTTGAAGATGCTTTTGATACGATTCATTATTATTTAGTATTTTTTCCAAGTTCGCCATTCTAAGCAAATGATAGGCATATAAAAAGGGCATCTTTTCAGCATCTATTTCTTCATGTAATTGATTAGAAAGAACAAGAGCCTCTTTGTGATTATTCTCTGAAATAAGAAAGGTTACTTGATTAAACTTAGAGATAATATTTAGATTCGGAGCAAGCCGCGTCTGGATTCGCTTGTTAAGCATCTTTGAAGATTTATAATCTCCTTGATTAATAAATTCTTGTGCAAGAGGTCCGTCTAAATGCGCTTGTAAAAAAGTGTGTTTGCTTGCAATTTTTTTCACGAGCTTTAAATCAGCTTTTGGCTCTAATGCACTTTGATCATCTAATGATGCATAAGCTACAGACATGTTGCGCATTTTAGATTGATTGACTTTCTTATTAATCAAGCCAATTGTAAGGCCTAATAATATGAATCCATAGAGAATGTTAAGCATTAGCTTTCTATTTTTTAGAAGCTTAGCTACAAATTTATTTTCTTCATCTACCGATGGATCTAAAGGAACAACTTTTTGCTTTGTCATAATTCTGTAGTTACATTGATGTTTAAAGTTGATTAAATTGACATATATTCTTCTAAATTGCAACACTTAAACTCTCTTAATTTAGATGGTATAGTTGATTAATTTATGAGTGAGCAAATTGAAATTATTGAAATCGATTTAATTAAATCAAACCCATTTCAACCCCGAATAGATTCGTTTGAAACAGAAAAGCTTAATGAAATGGCTCAAACCATTAAACAAGTTGGCTTAATCCATCCTCCTTTAGTTCGCAAAACGAGTGAAGGTGTTTATGAGCTAATTGCAGGAGAGCGCAGATACAGGGCTGCTAAACTTGCAGGCCTAAAACAAATTCCAGTACTAATTAAAACAGCTAGCGACAGCCAATCTTCACTCTCAGCATTGATTGAAAACATACAGCGAGTCGATTTAAACCCTATTGAAATTGCAAAAGCGATGAAAAGTATTGCAAGCAGTTTGAGTTTAACTCAAGAGCAACTTAGCTCTGTTATTGGAGTTAAACGCCCAAGTATTGCAAATCATATGAGGCTACTTTCCCTGCCAACAAAAATACAAGATGCTCTCATAGAAAAAACTATTTCCCTAGGACATGCAAAAGTAATCCTCTCATTAGAAAACAAAAAGGAGCAGACCACTCTATGTGAAGTAATAGTTCGCTCTAACCTTACAGTTAGAGAAGCAGAGCAAAAGGCTGAAGCTCTAAAAGTTAAGACATTAAGAAAGCCTGCTCCAAGCAAATCCTCTCGCAATATCTTCCTAGAACAGATTAAAGATATGCTTCAAAACAAGATGGGAACTAAGGTCGATTTTGTAGGTGATGAAAAAAAAGGCACTATCCAATTACATTACTATAGCCTTTCAGACTTAAATCGGCTATTACATGAATTAGGGTACTCAGAAGAATAGAACTAGGCTCATGCTGAATTTTAGACAAAAAATATTTTTTTCATATCTCATTGTATTTCTGTTCTTTCTGATTTTACTATTTCCATATTCTTCAACATCTGTGCGCAATGCAATTAGAAATGTTTTAGAGGACCGCACCCAAGCAGTTATTGATACGATCTCTAAGTCAAATAATATTCAAGGAATGATCGAACATCTTGATGCTCAGCAAGCCTTAGTTTTTTTTAGAGTTACACTATTGTCTGAGGACGGCAGAATTCTCTATGAATCCCATACAGATCGCTCAGCTCTACCACTTTACAAACGACATCCTGAGATTGAGGATGCTCTAAGCCATAAGATTGGCTACCACGAAGATTATTCATACCATTTTGGGGAACAGTTTGCATATATAGCTCAATCCTTTAGCTTTCAGGGGAAAACATTTATTTTGCGAACAGCTTTTCCAATTAAACAGATTAAAGATCTAACAAGAAACTTCAAACTTGTTTTGATTAAATTTGGAATTGGAATTCTAGTTCTTTTTAGCTTAATGACTTGGATAATAACAAGCCTGCTTTCCAAGCCTATCAACCTTATTATAGAAAAAGTAAAACCCTACAAAGAAGGGCTCGATGAGTATCTACCACAGATTACTTTTGAAGATAAGCGTGTATCCCATGACTTTGTCCAACTCGCTTCTACATTAAATTCTTTATCTGATCGCATCCGCAACCAAGTTGACACCCTTACAGAAGAGCGCAACCAAACAGAGACCGTCTTAAATTCTTTGGCTGAAGGTGTCATTGCTGTAGATAACGAGATGAAAATTATATTCATTAATGAGATTGCAATTAAGATGTTTGGGATAGATAAATCTATTTTGATGCATCAGCACGTTAGCCTTTTAAAATCTCCCAAATGCCTTTCATTGTTAAAAGCATGCCGTAAGAAAAATAAAACCATTTATGACACCCTTGATTTAAATGATGGAGAAAAAAAGATCCCGCTAGGGCTAATTGTAACTCCAAAAAAAGATCAAGGCGCCATTTTAGTACTTCAAGATAAATCCAATTTGTTTCAGATTCTGGATATGGGAAAAGCATTTATTGCAAATGCCTCACATGAATTAAAAACACCTATTACCGTCATCCGAGGTTATGCAGAAGTTTTTAAGGAAAACCCAGAGCTTGATGCTTCTATGCAAGAGGACATGTTAGACAAAATTTTGAGTAATTGCCATCGCATGGAAGCTTTAGTGAAAAATTTACTCACCCTAACTGACATTGAAAACTTGCCTCAATCACGCCTTAAAAAATGTGATTTAGTCCACTCAATCCAAGATTGCATATCTAGCATTCAATCACTAAACAAAGATGCAAAAGTAGAACTAAGCAATTCCTCTAACAGCAAAATTAAGGTTATGGCAGATCCAGATCTGCTCAACAGAGCGATTATGAACTTAATGGAAAACGCTATCAAATATAATCAGAAAAAACCAACTATTCAAGTTGAGCTTACTCTTGAAGAAACAAAAGTTAAGATTACTATTTCTGACAATGGCATGGGAATCCCAACAAAAGATCTGCCACACATCTTTGAGCGTTTTTACAGAGTGGATAAAGCTCGTTCTCGACAAATGGGAGGATCAGGACTGGGTCTTTCTATCGTAAAAACAATCGTAGAAAAATTAAAGGGCACCATTTCAGTGGATTCACAATCAAACGTTGGAACAACTTTTACAATCATTCTTCCTCAAGCTGAATTCTTCAGTTAAATTTCTATGTAAATTGGCTAAATACAAATTGAGTTTTTATCTTTTCGAATGCTAAACTTACCGAGAATTTTTCTTATTTTAATGTAGGCTTATGAAGGTTTTAAAAACCCTCGCTATTTTACTTTTTTGTTCTCAGCTAGCTACAGCTGAAACCATAGCCGAAAAAAAAGACCGCTTATCTCAAAGCACAAACTGTGAAAAGAACATTGAATTTGATCAACTTAATGAAGAGATGACTCTTCTGCGTGACCAACTCAAATTGATCTATCAAAAATCACAAGAACTTTCGCAGCAAGCTGATGTAAAAGATCAAGATCTTTCAACACTTTTAAAACAATCTCAAACCATTAAGAAAAACTTAGGAGAAAAGGAAGCTACTTTTCGAAAAATGATAGCACAAAGTGGCGAAGAAGAACCTTTCTCTTTGATGCATGAGAGTGGAATTACTCTTGAACAACTTGTTATTGATTATGCGTCATCCAATCACCTCTATGTGATCCCATCTGAGATGGCAAAAATCCAAGTTAATATGTATTCATCTCTTCCAATCCCTAAAGCAGCTTGGGAAGAGGTTGTAGAGCTTATATGCGCGCAAAATGGCATAGGCATTAAGCCATTAAACTCTTTTGTTAAGTCTCTTTATTGGACCTTAGGAAACAACGCTTCATCTCTTCGCACGATTGCTCACCTGCCTGAGCAGCTGGATTTCATGGATCCCTTCCAAAGAGTTTGCTATGTCCTTTCATTAGAAGGCTCAGAATTCAATAAAGTGCATCAGTTTTTAAAGCGCTTTACAAATGAAAGACTCACATCCCTTCACCAAATTGGACATTGCCTAATTATTGTAGGCGAGGCGCAAGAAGTCAAAGAGATTAATAAACTTGTTAGCTTCATAAGGCAACACCAACAAGAAAAAAGTTACAAACTTGTTCCCATCGATAAAATTCCTCCTGATGACATTAAAGCCATTCTAACTGCCTGCTTTAAAGATAATGAAACTGACTCTAATAGCAAAAATGCATCATGCCCTATTTTGATTCATCCAGTGAAAGGATACTTACTGTTGTTAGGTTCACAAAAAGATGTCCAAAAGGCTGAAAACATTATTTCTGAGATTCAATCTCAAATTTCTTCTCCTGATCAAATGACTATCCATTGGTACACTTGTAAATTTTCTGAGCCTGGCGAGCTAGCTAATCTTATGCAACAAGTCTACCAAATGATGGTCCATAAAATGGATGACCAAGAAATCGATTCGGCTGTTGCATCTCTTGCCGAAGCTCCATCAGTGCCCTGCATCAATCGAGAAGGAAAAATTCCGCCAGTATGTAGCACAGCTCCAAGCCTTGTAGTAAACCCTCCTAAAGCAAAGCCTTCTGCAAATCCAAATGAACCTGCACCTCAACAAAACCTTCCCAATTTTATTGTCGACTCTAAGACTGGGATGATCATTATGGTTGTCAAGCAATGTTATTTAGAAAAATTAAGAGAGCTTGCAAAAAAGTTAGATGTCGCAAAAAAAATGGTTCAAATTGAAGTCTTGCTTTTTGAGAAAAAGATTATAGATCAAACTCAATTTGGACTCAATGTCCTACAATTAGGAGATCAATCCCAAGTTACTAATTCGGGTATGAATTGGACTGTGGATAAGAACAACAGAAACTCACCGGGTATTCTCGACTATTTTTTCGGAAGAAAAAAAAGACCTGGAACATTCCCAGCTTTTAATTTTGCCTATAACTTTTTGATTTCACAAGATGACATCTGTGTACATTCAAACCCAACTATAACGACTGTCAACCAGACCCCAGCTGTTATTGATTTAATTGAAGAACAATCAGTGAATATGGGAACTGTAGAAGATCCCAGAACTAGTGTTATAACCAATACTTTTATACGGGCACAATATGGAACGTTCATCCAAATTACTCCTACTGTCAATATGGGAAGCGAAGACGATGACTTTCAAAATTATGTCACGCTCGACACAAATATAACTTTCGATACCACAACGTCTTCAGTGGATAATCGCCCAAATGTAAATCGAAGACATATCCAAAACCAGGTTCGCATTGCAGATGGAGAGACTCTGATTTTAGGAGGACTTAGAAGAAAAAACTCAGAAGATCACGTCGATAAGATCCCTTTTTTAGGAGACATACCCGGGCTTGGGAAGCTATTTAGCTTTACGACTCTAAACGATAAAAGCACTGAAATGTTTATTTTTATCACCCCAAGAGTTGTTGCAGATCCTCTAAGCGATTATGAAAAATTTAAAAATATAGACCTAAAAAAAAGACCTGGTGACACGCCAGAGCTATTAAAAAAACTTTTGGAGTCAAAGGCAATAGAAAAAGAAAAGAATTATCGCATGTCACTCAAACAATTGTTTCGCCATGTCTGATTTAACTTTTAATCCATTTACAAGTGATCCAAAAAAGCATTCCATAGAAAAACTTATCCAATATTTTGAAATCCCCATTTTGAGCAAAGCAGAGATCAAGATTGAGAAAAATGGCCACAAGATTCCCTATAGCTACTGCAAAAAACACAGCCTCCTTCCCATTGAAAAACAAGACAACGCATTTATAATAGCGACTTCAAACCCCTTTCAAGCTGGTGTTGAGTCTGAGCTTGCTTTTATGTTAGATGCTTCGATACAAATGTTTTATCTTCCTCAAGAAGAGTTATCAAACTTAATTGATAAGTATTTTCACCACGAAGGGTCAGCGGCTTCAAAACTCATTCAAAAACTTTCAGATAAACCTCAAAGCGAAGGTAACCTTCAGATCTACGATCTACTCGACCAGGAAAAAGAAGGGGCTCCCTCTATTCGTCTTTTAAACTCTGTCATTAAAGAGGCCATTTCACAGGGGGTCTCAGACATTCACTTTGAACCAGTTGAAGAAACTTTTCGAATACGCTATCGCATTGATGGAGTATTACAAAACCGTCACAAGATCCCCTCTCACTATAAATCTAATATTACAAGCCGCTTAAAGTTAATTGCAAAACTCGATATTGCTGAAACACGTCGTCCTCAAGATGGACGCATTAAACTTAAGATGGGGAATAAAGAAATTGATTTTAGAGTCAGCACTATTCCAATTTCTAGCGGCGAGCGTATTGTCCTTCGAATTTTAGATAAAAATAATTTGCTGCTAGGTTTTGAACATATGGGTATGAGTACAAATACCCTTGATTGCTTCAAAACAATGATCAAGCGCAGCGAAGGAATCATTTTAGTTACCGGCCCAACAGGTAGTGGTAAAACAACAACCCTCTATAGCGCTGTCAGTGAAATTTACCATGAATCCCTCAATATAATGACTATTGAAGATCCCGTTGAATACAAGCTCTCAGGGATTGCTCAAATGGGAGTGCAACCTAAAATTGATTTAACTTTCTCTAAGGGTCTTAAACATATTTTACGTCAAGATCCAGATGTTATATTGATTGGAGAAATCAGAGATTTAGAAACAGCAAAAATTGCGATTCAAGCAGCTCTTACGGGGCACTTAGTTTTAAGTACACTCCACACTAACGATGCCCCATCTGCAATCACTCGACTCGTGGATATGGGTATTGAGCCTTATTTACTTTCATCTTGTGTGATTGGAGTTTTAGCACAAAGACTAGTAAGAACAATATGTCCACACTGCAAAGAGAGTCATCTTCCCCCCAACAAAGATATTGAAACATTAGGCCTTCAAATGCAACCTAACGCTCTTTTTTACCATGGAGCGGGTTGTCAAGAATGCTATAACACAGGCTACCGTGGGCGTCAGGGAATCTATGAACTCATGCCTGTTAAAGGAAAAACTAAAATAGAGATCTCACAGTCATCCAACAGCCAAGCTATAAAAAAATGTGCTATTTCTGATGGGATGATTACGCTAAAAAAACAAGGCTGTGACTTAATACAAAAAGGGACTACAACTGTAGAGGAAGTTCTTCGAGTAGCTCTGGGTATGGAGGATATTTAATGCCAGTATATTATTATCGCGCCTACAACGTAAGTGGAAAGTCGTACCAGTCTAGTATCGATTGCGAAACGCTCACTGACGCTAAAGCAAGGTTATTAGAACTTGGCATCCCCTTTGTATCTGTAAAAGAAGGAAAAAAAAAGCGAGCTCAAAAAATTAGCCAACAATCCCTGCTTTTATTCACTGAGCAGCTCTCTCAGCTTTTACAAGCAGACATCCCCCTTTTTGATAGCCTCAAACTTTTAAAAGACCAGTTTAAACAAGACGCTTTTTTCCCTATTTTAGATAACCTATGTGAGCAGCTTAGCAATGGAGTGTCTTTCTCCGATGCACTAGCAAAACATCCGCAACATTTTGACTTACTCTATTGCACTCTTGCACAGATGGGGGAGCAAAGTGGTAATTTAGATTTAGCGCTTAAACGTATTGCCAAAGAAATCTCCAAAAGCTGCAAGATTCAAAAACAACTACAGTCAGCTCTGCTCTACCCAAGTATTTTAGCCACCTTTTGCTGCATTGTTTTAGGAGTTTTGATCTACTATATTATCCCTTCAATAGAGACCCTTTTTGAATCTGCCTCGATGGGAGGCTTTACCAAGGCTGTTATGTCTATGTGTCATCACATTAGACATTGGGGCATTAGCTACGGCATTTTTTTAGTCGCTACGTTTTTATCTTTTCGCTCACTTTTAAAAATACCTAAATACAAAAAAAAATATGACCAGTTTATTCTCTCTATACCTAAAATTAGAGATTATATTGTTAGCTTTGAACTCACTAGGTGGACCTCAACTCTTGCACTTCTATTAAAAGGTGATGTTGCTCTTTTAGACGCCTTAAAGCTTGCTCAAAACCTTATTTCTAATACTCTTTTAAAAGAAACCTTTGCACATTGCTCAAAAAAGGTTTCTGAAGGCATTTCACTTAGCGTAGAGTTGAAAAAATACTCTTTCTTTTCTCCTTTGCTTGTGCAAGTCATCGCAGTGGGAGAAAACTCTGGAGATCTAGCCGCCTCATTTGCTAAGCTTTCTTATCTTTTTGAAGAAGATATAGACAAAAAGCTAAGTAAATTTATGACTCTACTTGCACCCATTTCATTAATAATCATGGCAGCTTTAATTGGACTCATTATGCTTGCTGTCTTGTTGCCATTAACAGATATTAATTCTCTATTGAACTAGGAGTTTATATGAATTACACAAAACGTCATGCATTAACGCTTATTGAAATTATGCTTGTTATTGTCCTTATTGGGATAGTAGGTGGAGCTTTAGCTTTCAACCTTAGTGGAGCTCTAGATAAAGGCAAGGCTTTTAAAACTGAAGAGACCCACAAGAAAATTGAGGCTATTTTAAGTATTCAAGCTATTGAAGATGGCCCTTCTGTCGTCCTAGATACATGGCCTACTGTTGTAGGCGAATCCCCAATTGTCAAAGTCAAAAAAGTAGGAGACAAGATTGTTGATGCCTGGGGAAACCCTTTTGAAGTGGAACTTGACCCAAATGATGGAAGCTTCTTGGTGAGTTCAGCAAAAATTGGTACAGATGGGAAAATTATCAAATAAAACTAAAGGCCATTTTTTTTCTCTCACTGAGATAATTCTGTGCATAGTATTAGTTGGAATGGCGTTGCCCTCAATTGGCCTACAAGGCCATAAATTTTTAAAAGGCTTAAGGTTTGGGCAAGATGTAGAGGCGCTATGCACTCAACTCCAATTAGCAAATGATTTGTCTCTGCAATGCAATATTCCTGTCAAAATCACCCTAAAGCAAACAGCAAAAGGCCTTGCCTGTAAATTTGAATTAGAAAACAAACAACTTGAAAAAGCATTCCCAACAGAAAGGTTATATTCTAGTGTCAAAGAAATGCGCATTTCAAAAGCGCAAAGAAAGAGCAGAACTTTTCACTTTTTCTGCTGCTTTTCTGGGGGATTAGACAACCCTGAGAAGATCAGTTTCTTGGGGCCTCAATCTAAAAAGCTTTCAATCATAGTCAAAGGATACCCACATGTTCTGGAAATTGAAAAATAGAACAAAAAAGGCTTTTATCTTACTTGAGGTTCTAACAGCCCTTTCTCTTTTAGCATTTTTTTTACCTAGCCTATTTAAAAACCAAAAAATTTACAGACTCGAAATTGAAAAGCTTTCTTTTTACAATGCCTTTGAATGCGCTTTTAAAGAGCAAGCCTTCAATCTCTACGAGCGACTTTATGACGATAAGTATTACGATCAAATTAAGAATTTGGATCTTATGCCTCTTACTGTTAAGTACCCTGACACTCTCATTAATGGGAAAGCTTATAAAACATTATTAATCTTATCAAAAAATAATGAAAGTAGTGAATCCAAAAACTATCAAGTTAAAGCATCACTTAGAGTTGTTGGCCTGCCCTATAATCGAAAAAGCTATGAATCAAACACTCAAAATTTCTATCTAAAAAAATACTAGGTAGGCTATGAATATTTTTTTGTTAAAAAAAGATTCGACATGTCAAACGAGCAAGCTTTTAAGCCTTATATTTCTGCAGATAATGCCCCAGCTGAATTTACTGTTAGAGCCATCATCCTAGGAATCATCCTTTCTATCTTTTTTGGAGTTGGAAATGCATTTATTGGTTTAAAAGTAGGATTGACAGTTTCCGCGTCCATTCCTGCATCTGTTATTTCAATGGGCATTTTGAGAATGCTTTATAAAGACGTTTCCATCTTAGAAAATAACTTAGTGCAAACTATTGCCTCAGCAGGAGAAGCCCTAGCTGCAGGAGCTATTTTCACAATCCCTACCCTGTTTTTCTTAGGGCAAGAAATTACAATCTGGAGAACATTTGTCTTATCTATTCTTGGAGGTTTTTTAGGCATCTTTTTTATGCTACCTATGAGAGAGCATTTTGTGGTTAAAGAGCACGGTGTGCTTCTTTTTCCTGAAGGAACAGCCTGCGCAGAAATCTTAAAAGCTGGAGAATCTGGAGCAAAAAAAGCACTTCTAGCAATTTTAGGAGTTAGTGTTGGCGCCGTCTATCGTTTTTTGATCGGCTTTGTACACTTATGGAGTGAAGTCGTTCAATGGACGACTACAAAGTTCCAAAAGACAATGATCAGCTTAGACACAACACCTGCTCTTTTAGGTGTTGGATTTATCATTGGGCCGCGCATAGCCTCTACAATGATTGCAGGAGGTGTATTAGGCTGGTGGGTTATTATGCCTTTGATAAAAATCTTTGGTCAAGGTCAAGCAGTTATTGCTCCGGCAACTATTGCTATTGCATCAATGAGCAACTCAGAACTTTGGGCAAACTACATTAGATACATCGGTGCTGGAGGAGTAACTCTAGGTGGTGTCTTTAGCCTTTTTCGCATTCTACCTGGAATTTTTCGTATCTTTAAGGTTTCAAAAAAATCCAATAGTGAAGTCCAAATAGATTCAAGTCCACTGCGCACCCAGCGTGATCTTCCTTTTAAGCTTGTACTTTTTGGCTCTCTCATTACCTTAGTGGCTCTTTGGCTTATGCCCTTACTTAACTTAAATTTTGCAGCGGTAATTTTAATTGCTATTTTAGGATTTTGTTTTGTGGCCGTAACTTCTATGACCGTGGGCATTGTTGGGAGCTCTTCTAACCCAGCTTCTGGAATCATTATAATGACTCTCTTAATCACTCTCCTAATTTTTATGGCTTTTGGGTGGAGAGACACAGCGTACATGTTGATGGCAGCAACAGTGAGCTCTGTTGTTGCTATTAGTATTTGCATCGCATCAGATACTTCCCAAGACTTAAAAACAGGGTTTTTAATTGGAGCAACACCTCGCTCACAACAAATAGGGATGATGATTGGAACAATTGCTGCTTCAGCAGTAATGGGAGTTACTTTAATCTTACTTAATAAAGCCTACCACTTTGGCTCTCCTTCCCTATCAGCTCCACAAGCTACATTGCTCTCTCTTTTAGCTAAAGGCCTTGTTCAAGGAAACCTGCCATTTCAACTCATTTTAGTAGGAGCGCTCATTGGACTTGCAGCTGAACTTATGGGAGTACATGCTCTAGCAGTGGCTATTGGTCTATACCTCCCGCTAGAAACGACTTCAGCTATTTTTATAGGAGGAGCCGTATCCTATTTTACCCATTTAAAATCGGGTGAAAGTGGATGGACAGAAAAAGGAATTCTGTTTGCTTCGGGCCTTGTTGCTGGAGATGCGTTGATGGGCATTGTGGTGGCCTTTTTTGCTGTGAGCGGTATAGTTAATATTGCAGCGCCTCCTCTCCTTGGACCGATCTTTGGACTCATAGCTTTTCTAGCTCTAGCCATCTTTATGGGATGGATTGCTTTCCCAGAAAAAAATGAGCCTACCTCTCTTTAATATAATGAAAATTTAAAACTCCTTTCCAAGAATTTGAAAATAATAATAACATATTCGTATGTCAAAATTCTTATTTCAAATTTCGTCTGTTTTTTTGAGTATAGCGTCCCTCTTAGGCGCTGAATATGCACCCACACCTCCTTTTAATGCAGGCTATTTAGAAGTTTCAGATGTTCATAAAATCTTTTATGAACAATACGGCAATCCTAATGGAGAGCCTGTAATTGTTGTCCATGGGGGCCCAGGCGTAGGCTGCCCGAGCAGTTACTCACGTTTTTTTGATCCCAGTTTCTACAATATCATTCTCTTTGATCAACGCGGTGCCCGCCAATCTAAACCATTTGCACAGATGCAGCAAAATAACACTCAACTTCTTATTGAAGATATGGAAGCTTTGCGCAAACATTTAAAAGTAGATCAATGGATTTTATTTGGTGGATCATGGGGCTCGACCCTCTCTCTTGCTTATGGACAAGCTCACCCAGAATATTGCAAAGGTTTTGTTCTAAGGGGTATTTTTTTAGGCCGAAAGGAAGATGCTAACCATCTCATATATGGAATGAAGCAATTTTACCCTGAAGTATGGCAAGAATTTGCTAATTTTATTCCAGAGGATGAAAGATCTGATCTAGTAGATGCATATTACCGTCGAGTTATGGACCCTAATCCTGATATTCACATATCAGCTGCTCGAGCTTTTATGAAGTATGATTTGCATTGCGCAACACTTACTCCAAATAATTTAAAGCTTAATGAAGCATTAGAAAATGATATTTTAGTATTGGGGGTTGCACGTGCATTTTTTCACTATGCTACCCATAATTTCTTTTTAGAAGAGAATCAACTTTTAAAAAATATGGATAAAATCAAGCACCTTCCTGCAACTATTGTTCACGGACGCTACGACTTAATTTGTGAGCCCCAGTGCGCTTTTGCACTCCATCAAGCTTGGCCAAATTCTCAACTTTATTTTACCGAAAATTCAGGTCATTCTGTAGATGAGAAGGCCACAGCCGAAGCCCTCACATCAACAATGGATCTTTTAAAACTGCAATTATCTTTAATAAATAACAAGAGGGCCTAAAAACTTGCCCTGTTACAGTGACGGGTTATTTTACACAACCTTAGCATCAATTAACACAAAAGGATCTTTATGAATATTATGCTTCAAAAAACCTCTCTTACCTCTCCATTAAACTCCTGTAGCTTTTTAAGTGATCCAAATATGCACCCAGCTGCATCGGACTTTGTTGACACTTCATATTCAACAATAATTTTAGACACTCTACATCGTTATCTACCCAAAATTTTTAATTATTCAGAAGAGGGTGGCTCTTTACAGAAAAACTTCTCAAAAAGCAATATGGGTTGTTTAAACTCTCTTACAGTAGGCGCTTTAGCATCCACCTTCTTTACAAACCCTACACCTATTTTAGTATCTGGGCTCGGCTGTTTGCCAACTTCTGAAGCTAAGCAATTTCCGAAACTAGCAGACTTCCTCTCTGAAGTTGATAGGATTACTAATGCTATTGATAATTTTAAAACTATCAATGAAGCTGTTTTTGTAACTGAGCGAGTAAAGGGTGCGCTAGGCAACGTAAGAGCTGGTAATGATGATGATTTAACGCTCCTTGCCAAAGCTATTTTAGAGACTGCAAGTGATATTCAAACTATATTAAATCCTTTAGAGAGTATTGTATCTTCAACAACTACTGCTTTTGCAAATGAAGCCCTCTCACGATTTTCAACACTTGCTGATCTTATGCATATACGCGGCTCTATTTATATGATGTTCCAAACAACCAAGAAACTAGAGAAGTACTTAGCAGATGTTCATACAGATAATACAAATACTATTAATGATTTTAAAAGGGCATTAAAAATAAGCACTTATGAAAACTTATTAAAAAAATTTCGCAGTCAATCAGCAGGAAGTTTACAATATGTTCAAGAGTTAGAAGCAGAGATTGCTACAATTACCAGAGATATTGCAAAGTATCAGAGAGATATTGAAATCATTGAGCGAGATGGAAAAGGTCGGTACGATGAGCTTTTAAATGCACTTGAAAATAAAGTGGATCTAAGCCACGAAACAATAGATAGGTATAGACAAACCATTCGAGATCAAAAGCAACTGCTTAGTGAAAATCAAAAGCTGATAGATGAAGCTGAAAACACGTTGAGAATCAGGCTCGCTAATTTAAATACTTTCAAGCAAGCCCAAAACAAAATAAACGATAGTCACAACAATCAAATCCTCTCTATAATCAGAAATTTAAGTGATCATATAAAAGCCAAAGAGCTATATTACAACTTAGAGGTTGCAAGGGCCAATAAAAAGCTCAACAGCTAAAAGGCTAAGCTTTGCTCTTTTATTCTTCAAGTTGGCTCTGGGTTAGAATCTATGAACTCTTCAATAAGTGCAAATCTATGTTCAGGTAATTTAATTTTAAGCATCTTTAAAAACTCTGTATCGCCTCTTGCAAGTTCTGCTGCAAGTTTAACAAAATCCTCTGAAGTAGCCTTACTAAAAAGAGCATCCATTATTTTTTTATGTTCGCTGTAATTTAAACCACAGCGCTTTAAATCAACAACCCTATCTAGACTGAAGCTAGGGTATACGCCATATTTTGCAAGTATTGGAGCATGCTCAACCCTACTAACATAATTAACAATTGCACCATGATAATTAGAATCCTGCAGTAAATTTTCTACATATGGACTGCCCATTTTAAAAGACAACTCAACTAACCCTTCCTGCACTATTTGGTGATGATCATTTGTTTCCACAATATGCGACTCACAAATTTCTTTAGCAAAAGAAAATGCTTTTGAGCTCTTTAAGCCCTTATAATTTATTAAATCAAATATAGTGAGGGCGTCATCATTGTTATAAAATGAATCACGAGCAACGTTACTTTTTAAAAGTGTTAAACAATCTTGAGGGTTGAATTCAACTGATTCATCAACAGTTGAACTCATTAATAAATTTTTGACAAAGCTTCCCAACTTCTGACCAACTCCATAAATAGAATGCGTACTAACGTCACTAATATTGCTAATTTCATCCAAAACAGCGCTACAACTACTTGCGCTAACAAGAAGATCTTTTACTAATTGAGTATTAGTACATATTTGAGTCATACAAGTGCCAAAAATATTCTCTGGAATTGCTGCTAATGCTGAAGAAGTTGTTGGCGCAGTATGATCCATGTTGTCTCTTATGACATAGACTCCTAAAATGGCACCGGAAACTGCCAAAAAACCTTTTACAAGAGTCTTATGAGCTTCTTTTCTTTGGCTAACGTCCAAGCGAAGCTGTTCTATGTTCGAAGTTTCTTTTACACGCGTGTCTAAATAAACCATTGTTTCTCCTATGAGTGCATAATGTCTAATTATAGCAATAATAATCATAGAATATAAAGAAATTATAAAGAATTGATAAACTTCAGCCAAAACCTGCCAACAGATTATAAGGAAGTCTCTCAGGAAAATCATCCATTTCAACCAAGTTTAATCTTTTAAACACTACATTGTGATAATAAAAATTTTAATTCATTCATCTCTTCTTGACACCGCCTATGCTAAAAATATTTTTTACAGAAAAATCAAAACAGTACCCTTTGACAATAATTAATTCTGAGCTTCATGATACCTCATTATGAAGCGAAGATCATTTTCACTTATTGAGTTAATTATTGCTCTGCCCCTAGTTGCTCTTCTTTTTACTTTTTTACTTAAAAATTTTACAGCAACATTGGCTCTCAATAAAAAATCAAAAGAGCTTCACCAAAAAGTGCTAAAAGTTCATTATTTCCAAAGGAGAATGCAACAATTTTTAGATAGGGTTGAAAAAGACAAACTAAAATCAAATTACTTTGGTGAAAAAAAAGTAGGTTTTGTTTTTGACAATGGAATGAGCTACACTTCCAATGCAAAGGGCAAGCTGTTTGCATCACTTTTTTTAGATAAATCAAATCATATTCTAAAGCTAAATCTATACTCTGATGACAAAATGGAAAAATTAATTCGCTCTGAAGATATGCTTACAGATATCGAAGATATAAAGCTAGACTATCAATTTGAATCTAAAAGCAAAGAGACACAAAAAAAGTACCACTTTACAAAATCCTCAGATTATAAAAAATCCAACCCCAAGAAATGGGTGACGCTAAGAATTGAAGCCTACCCTCTTCAAAAAGTAAAAAATAAAGAAAAACCTACAAAGTACTTCTTTACACTTAAACAATCCAAATCCCCAAACGCCTAAGATGATCATTGCTTATACTGTTTTATTTTTGACTCTTTTTGGCCTGGTTGGAAATGTGTTTATCCAAAAATACAAGAACTTCAAAATAAATGATCTCTACTTTGAGCAGTTCTACCAACCTTATGTACACAGATCTTCAAAGATAAATGTCTACGGATTCAACCTGCGTAAGCTTAATAATGGCGATGCTTCTCACAAAGAAATATTTTGTAACTTCGTAAAGCACGTCTACGAAAAAGCTAGTTTCTATTATGAGGGTATTGAAAATGACCTCCTAGAAGTTTTTAAAGAGCAAGTGGTCTTTGATGCCTCCAAAGTTGACAAAGGTCGACGAGTTTATGTTAGTGAGCTGTCTAATCTTTCTAACTTAAATCCCAAGAAAAAACTTTACGATGCATATTTTTATCTAATGAATTCAAACCGCATTAATGAAGAAGGCTTCCCGCCTTTAACAAATTTTATACATCCAGATATAACGCCTCAAGACACCTTATTTAACCTATACAACACTCCAAAAGAAATTATAGAGGTTATTTTTAGTGATGCAGTAGCAAATGATCTTGAAATTTCTTTAAAAAAATTTAATAGTAATAAAAATAAATCCCAGGCAGATAAAGACTGTTTTTTAAAAGACTTTATTACACGCAACCGACTGCAACATCATCCAAATAGAGATCTAGTTAATTTCAAAGTTCCTCATTATCAGTAGATTCAATAAAACCAAATGCGGCATCTTCTGCTTGCTGACAATCAGCATGCTTTGGGTGCAATTTTGCAAATTTCACCAGATCAGCAAACTTTAAAAATTCCTCCAAATGGGATTTTAGCTCAACTTTGAATAGAGGTTTATCTAAAACCTCAATCAAAAATTCTTGGGTCGTCTGCTCAGGAGCATTGATCTTAAATCTACGTTCTATGTAAAGACGCACTATTTGGGTTAGTTGTATGTAGAACTCTTCAAAAAAGCCCTTTTGTGGAAGCATTTGCTTTTGCAATAAACGAAGTTCTTCTAAAGCTAGTTCTCTTGGGTCCTTTTCTCTGTTAAAGACCTGTCCTAGTTTTGTTTTTTTATTGAGCCATTGAATGACTTTGTAGCCTAAAAGAACAAGCAAGACAAGTATGACTAGGCCTTTCCATAGTTTCTTAAAAGAATTGCTGCGCAACTGCAACTGGGCACGTTCGAGCTCTTCTTTGGATTGATCCATGGCATTTTGTTGATTGATATTACTCATTTCAATAGGCCGTCTGAGATCTAATGCTACAGCATCTTTAACTAGCAGTCTTTTTTGTGGATCATCTAAGTATGGCATGACACTACAAGTTTTCAAAGGCGGATGCAAAGAAACATAATTGTTTGGATCTTTTGAAGATACAAAATGAAGAGTGGGTAAATTCAAATTAAACTCACCTGTGAGTTGTGGATCAAATTGAAGGCTCAATAATACTTTCTTATGGCCTTGATCGACTGTTTCTTTGATTTTTTGTTCTTGGTGCCAAGAAAATTCACTTTGATCATATTCGTATGAAACAGATTTCAAATTGAACTCTTCTGGAAACTGCAATTCTAATTTCACATTACCCCCTTCATCAAGGCGCAGAGCACTTGGAGACTCTTTTATAGCAGCAGTAAATTCCTTATGACTCTCGTCTGTATAGTAGCATTGACTCCATAAAAGAGTTGGAATAACAGTTAATAGGAAAAGTAGCCTCACCTAGAAACCCTCCTTTTGCAAAAAAACTCATTTACAGATTCCATATAAGGTTTTCCAGCATGAACGTGAATTAATCCATCTGCGTGCATATCAAACATTTTTCTTAATTCATCGGCGATCTTTTTGCTGCGAGATGCAAGCATTTCCCTTATTTTCTTCTTAGAGGTATCTACAATAAGAGTTTTAGCTGACTCCAGATCTTTTAGTTGTAAAAGGCCCACTTTAGGCAGTGTGCGCTCATGAGGATCGCGCACATTTACTCCAATGAGATCATGCCTTTTACCAATAACTGCTAACTCGTCTTTAAAATCTGGTGAGAGGAAATCCGATATTAAAAAAACTACACTTTTACGCTTCTGAATTTTACCTAAAAAAGTAAGCGCCTTAGCAATATCTGTTTTTCTTCCTTCGGGTTTAAAAACAAGCAATTCTCGAATAACTCGCATAGCATGCTTAAGACCTTTCTGTGGAGGTAAGAATTTCTCGACTTGATCGGAAAAAAGTATTAATCCTACCTTGTCATTATTATTTATAGCCGAAAGAGAAAATAAAGCACCAAGCTCAGCAATAAGTTCTGATTTTTTTCTGCCTGTTGTGCCAAATAACGAAGAGGCAGAAACATCAACAAGCAGAATAACAGTAAGCTCACGCTCTTCTCTAAAGTTTTTAACAAAGGGATATTGCATACGAGCTGTCACATTCCAATCAATGCTACGCGCCTCATCACCAGGCTGATACTCTCGCACATCTTCAAATTCCATTCCTCTGCCTTTAAAAGCAGAGTGATATGCACCTGCAAGCACATCTTGAACATACTTGTTTGTGCGAATCTGTATTCTTTTGATATTTTTAAAAATTTCTTTTGAAATCATTATGGCACTAATAAGGTTTCAAACACTCTATTGATAATGTCGTCTGTTGTTAACTCTTGCGCCTCTGCTTCATAAGAAAGGCGGATGCGGTGACGAAGCACATCTCGACCAATGCTTTTAACATCGTGAGGCGTTACAAAACCACGTCCTGCCAAAAAGGCATGGGCTTTAGAGGCCAACGTCAAAGCAATGCTTGCTCTAGGTGATGCGCCATACTCAATAAGCCCTTCTATATCTATTCCATAATCTGCTGGATTGCGCGTAGCAAAAACAACATCTAAAATGTAATCCATAACTTTGTCATCGACATAGATATCATCTATAATTTTTTGAGCTTTGACAACTTCTTCGATATCTATAACTTTTTGAACTTGAGGTTTATTAGATAAAAAAGCCATTCGACGAATAATTTCTTTTTCCTCATTTTTTTGAGGATAGTCGACAATTACCTTTAACATAAAACGGTCTGTTTGCGCCTCAGGAAGTGGATAAGTCCCTTCCTGCTCAATTGGATTTTGCGTCGCTAGCACCAAGAAGGGCTCGGGAGCTTTAAAAGTTGTTCCTTGAATCGTAGCTTGTTTCTCTGCCATGATCTCTAAAAGAGCCGATTGCACCTTAGCTGGGGCACGGTTAATCTCATCTCCAAGTACAAAGTTTGTGAAAATTGGACCTTTTTTCACTGAAAATGTTCCATCTTTTGGATTGTAAATAGACGTTCCAATTAAATCTGCAGGCAGTAAGTCTGGTGTAAATTGCACGCGCTTGAAATCGCATCCAATTACTTTTGCAAGCGTTGTGACCGCTAAAGTTTTTGCAAGACCTGGCAAACCTTCTAGTAGAATATGACCATTAGATAAAAGTGCAATCAGCAACCTGTCTACCAAATAAGCTTGACCCACCAGCATTTTATTAATTTCTTCTTTCACAGCACTAAAAGGTTTATTAGCCTCCCGAACAATGCTATTTAAGTCTCGAATGTCTGTTGTTGAGCTCATATATACTTACCTAAATTGAATTACATTTTAGTAGTGTATTTTTATGAGAAAAAAAGGTTTTAGTCAATAGATGTAATGTGAATAAAAAAGATGGGTAGAATAACACAAAAGTCTAAACCTTTTATAAAAGGTTTAGAGAACTCTTGTGTGATTTTTTGTATAGAGCTTATTCCTGAGCCTTTGTAGTGAAATGCCAAATTCTATCATCTGCAAAGCCTGAGGGCTTAAGAGTCCACTTCTCGCCTTCTTCTTCAAAAAATGCGCGCACATGCCCTTCAACAACTTGAAGGTTAGGATTTTTTTCTTCTAGATAGGTTATTTTATATTTACCGTTGTGAACTCCAACTGAAGAAGCCTCAGAAAGGGTCAACTCAAACTTTGATTTATCTGCAGCATCCTCCCCACCATCTCCTTGAAAACAAATGTCTCCTTCCAGCTTAGTTGGAGTCCCAAGATTGTACTTTGCACGGTCAGTATAAAGCGTTCTACAATCTGATATGCTTATCATAAATTCTCTCTTTTTTGGTTAATAATATCTCATATCACATTAACTTACAATTCTATGGTTCTTTTTGCAGTAACTTCGTTATACAGTGAACTCCACCGCCTTTAGAAAGAAGAAACTCTGAATCTCCTCGATTTAAAAAGTAAATTTCATCAACATCATCTAAATGTTCCCTAATTATTTTTTCAAATCTACTTTTAAAAAAACTACCGCACCCTAAAGCTAAAATTAACCTTTTATCATCTGGAGTAGTTAATGAGATAAAATTAAAGAAATTTATTTTGTGATTCTCTGGGTGCGATTTGGTGATATCCCTAAATATTCCTGGCGCTCTAGCAACCTTAAATCCTTGTTGTAAAAGATCTCGAGATGCACAGTCTTCAAATATTTTTCTTTTAGAAGCCTCTTCTTTAAAAACAGCTACTCTTTTCCCTAAAGTTTCTAGGTATTCTTGACTTTGAACTCCATTGCTATGAAGCATTTCAGTCACGTATGCATCAATAACTCTTACAGATTGTGTACTATCGCTTAACAAAACTGTTTTATCTTTTAAAATAGTCATTGCCATGTCCAAGTGGAATTCAGGTTGCTCTGTAAAGTAGCATAAATCTGGAGATTCTAAACCCAAATCTAAAGAAATAAGCAATTTAATATCCTCGTCATCAATGCGACAATCCTTTGGGTTATAAGGATCCCCAATAACCCAGCGACCATCATCATCTTTATTTAATCCTATTTCAGAGAGTCGATCGGCCAGTAACTTTTTATTAAGAGCAAGAGCATCTTTTCCAATAATTGCATAGCGCTTTCCTTCATGCTCCCCAATTAAACAGTTTCCTCCTTCATTATACGTAAAATTAATGGACTGCCAAACAGCCATTAAATCTTTGGTCATCATGGCCTCTAAAAAACTAAATTGAGATAGATGACTCATCACAGCTCCCATTGCGCAAAATGGACTGCTACTACTCGAGCTTTTTGCAGGTTTTTCAGAAACTTTAGAAGGTGCCTTTTCATCTAAAATATCCTCTTTAGGCTTCTCAAGAGGAACTCTTCTTTTGCGATCCTCCTCCATGCACAACCTGTTTTTTCGATTATATAAAGTTAAGCAGGGGTATCTAATGCCACCTTCATGAACAAGATGGCTATCTTGAAGCCAGATTGTTTGGTGCTGCGTGCAGTCAATAAATTTTATATTGCGGTGTTTACCTTTGATCCTTCTAGAAGAAGATGTGGGACAATGCACTGAAACTCCATGATGTTCTAAAATGGTTGCCATATCCACAAGTATTTTACACATGATGTCATTTCCATTTCTTAAAGCTCCTACTAAAACAGCCTTAACTTTAGGAAAGCACTTTGAAATGGGAGGATCGACAAATTCAACAGGGTTTGCTTTACCCGTTAAAACACGTATTAGATTTTGTTCTGAGCGCATCAGCATCCTAAAAACATTTACTTTAAAAAGATCTGAACAGTTTTTCAATACGAAATCTGCATAATGTAAATTACCTTTTCCCGAAACTAACTCTAAGTCTAAATCGAGCTGTGAACGCTCAATTCTGCCGAGTTGGCTACTAAAACTATGGCCAAATCCAGACCTTAAATCTTTGAAGTCTTTTAAATATTTATATATTAAACCGCGAAATGGACTATCTGAACCTACTACCACCGATATTGCCGCTAGATTTTCTTGTAGAACAGAGCGGCTACAAGCTCTTTCTAAAATTACTACCATAAACTCTAAACAAGCACGATTAGGAACCTTTGCAAAGTAGGAGCAGGTTAAGCTCACTGCCCAAGGTTTAGGATTTTCTAAGTTTTTGATCATTGTATCTTGTATCCATGGATACTGACCCATATGTTTCCACACAATCTTTTTGAAAAGTCTCTGCACCAAAACGTCTTCTAAATCATCTAGCCTCTTAACAATTAATTGACTTAACCACTTACAGTCAGAATCTTGAAGAATAGTCATAATAGCCCAACAAGCAACCTCTTTTTTGTCTGGGTCCTCGTCCAAAAAAAATTCAATTAATTCCACTAATTGCGGGTGTTCAACATAAGTCTTCAAGAGCGGTTGCAAGTGATATTTATGTGGAGCAATTCCAATTAAAAATACAAAGGCGGACTCTTTTCCTTGCTCCAACATCTCTTTGAGCTTGGCAACGGCCCAGGGTTGACCCGCTGTTACAAGTATTACAAATTCAGCTTTAGCCCATTTCATTTTTAAGAAGGGCTCTAATCCTTTCTCGTCTATCTCGTTGTGGAGAGGAGCCATGTCTTTAAATATAAAGACTTCATCCCTAAGATTTTTCAATTCTAGTTTAACACTTTCCACTGAATCTTCAGAAACTATTGGAGAAATAAGTTTAAAGAGCCTTCCAATTTTCATAGCAGTATCAAAAGAAAGGTCATTCAAGCGCCTTTGTGAATCGAGGTAATCACAGGCGCTGTAATCCTTCTCAATACCTTTAATAATTTTAACTGCCCTATCTCGGCAAGCATCTGCCTTAAAAAGGCCTAGTCTCCTTCTAAAAGATGAAAGATCTTTTAGAAAATTTTGTCGTAAGTCATCGAATTTTGGAGAAGGAATGCTCACTAAAAACCATAAATTAATTTAGATATCTTATTATTATCTAAAGCACATAATTTATTTTTAGTAAATATTTTTAGTTTATTTAAAGACAAAGACTATTTTAATTCGAATTATTTAATAAAATAACAACAGGATAAAAATGGAAGAGATCAACAACTCTAGCC
>JAJACU010000043.1 GCA_022601345.1 Chlamydiota bacterium
CTATCAAGGAGATAGGGCTTTTTTTTTAGTGAGTAAGAAAGCTTAGCAAGCGCTTTTTCGCTCGTTAACCAACATTTCTTTTGCATTTCCTAAGTATGTAAATAAACTCTGAGCATCAGCTTCTTTCAGATGATCTGGATGCACCTTAAGTGAGATTTTACCATAGAGCTGTCTAAACTTTTTATCACAAATATTTTTCAACCCTAAGATATCTTTTGCTTTTGCAAGGCACCCTTTTGGACTACCAATTGCTCGAATTCGCTCTACAACCGAAAGCGTTTTCATGTTTCTTGGCGGCTTATAGTCACCACAAGAATTCACTGAGTTGCCTTCTGGATTGATGTTAAAGTAAGGATAAACGTAATGTTCAACCATCTTAACAAAGCAACTTCCTCCACCACCTTGACTATCACTTTCTGGGCAAGATTTTGCATATTCAGTAGTCATTGGTTTTAAAACATCATAGTAGAAGCTATCAAGTTCCGGACTTTTTTCAAGCTCTTCATTAAAAATCTCTTCAAATTTTTGATTTGCACAATCTACATATTTTGGAAATTCTGGATTCACTTTAGTTCCTCTAAACAACAACGGTTCTGGCATTTCTCCACAATCAGAGGATGACGCAGAAAGGTACTCTTCGAATCGCGCGTAAACGCTTTGCGCTGTTGCAACAATTCTGGCCAGATTATGAGCCATTTTACCATGTACATATAAGCCTTGCATAGAGGTGTATGCATTTGACGATTTCACACCTGCCATCATCAGAGACCTTAATGATCTTCTTCCAAAATGGTGATAAGCAAGCTTCAAAGACTCTAAAGCTCTTGAAGCAAGCACATACGTATTATACGCATGCATGGGAAGACCTACTATTGGAATCCAATTTGTAGAGAGATATGCAATCGCAAACAAAAACTTTCGTGGGCGATTTCTGCAACTATCTAAAAGAAACCTAAAGTTGCTAATTGAAGCCGCAATCCCAAGAAAAGATAAAACCTTTGATGCTGCAAGCATTTCCTCATCACCTAAATAACCATATTCATATGCTGCTTTCACTGCAGTTGGCAGCCATTGAGCTAAGAAGATTATGATGTCTTTTTTAGCCCATTGTAGGGGATCTTTTGCTTGTGCAAGGGCTACTAAATTTCCTAATGGGGTTTCAGATTTAGAATTTACTGCAAAAATATTTGCACCAGCTTTTGAAAGCTCTACAAAAGCTCCTTGATCTGGATTAAAAGCTGAGTAGTGAAGTGGGGTGTTGCCATGGCTATCACGACAATCTTTAAGATCTCGATTGTGCTCTAATACAGCTTTAAGTACTGCTGGCTTTGCAAACATTGCAAGTAAGTGGATAGTTTGAAAACCATTTCCCTTTGATTCTACTATACTAATGGGTGCCTTTAAGGCTAATTGCAAAGATTTGAAATCTGCTGAATCTTTGTCGTGTAAGTTTTCAGGACTAATCTGAGACAAATTTTCAGCAAAAATTTTAGCTTCTGGAGTTTTTGAGAAATCAAAAATGTCTTGAGAAATTTTTGGCGCAGTTACCTGATCTGAACTTGCTCCTGCGAAAAGGTGAGGTAATTCTTTTATCTGATTTTTAAAAATGGCATGATCAATAATGGTAAACCCATCAGAAGATTTCTCAGAAGGATTTGAGCCGCTTTTTACTAGAGTATCCACAAGAGAAAGATCCCCTGTTCTCATAGCCTCATCTAGAGAATTTTTAACAGATTCTGGAAAAAAATAAGAACTAACTGATGAAAACATTTAGATTCCCCTTGGTGAATTTTTTGATTTGTTTACTAACTAAACGACTACAATACTACCACATTATTAAGATTATATAAACCCTGCTCTACTTTAAAGATTTTATTTGAGCTGAAAGATCTATCTGATAGTCTATCTTTTCAGTTCTAGCGGCATTAAAGAGCTCCCCTACTAAAAGCTTCTTTCCATCTTTTTCTATAAGATCCTTAATAACAAAGAGTTCACCTATATTCAAATTATTTATATAACGATTTATTGAGCCTAAAGAATCCATTTTTTCCCATTTGTAGCCCAAATGAACCATCCAATCTCCTGGTTCAATAACAAAACGCTCCTTGTTAGACTTCACAAGCCATTTTTGAGCAGATTTTGCTCCTATATACCTAAGAGGGACAATATTTTGCTTTTTTGCCCCACTTTGCGATCGACTTAGCTGAATTTGCTCCTTATGTCTCCCTGAAGTATCCCAAATTGACAAATTCATGACTTGACCGTCAATTTTGCCAACTTGCATAAGAGGGTAATCTTGTGAGTCCTGGCCCGCTTCATACCATCTGCCATCCTTCCATGAAAATAAGTCACCTTGCTTAGCAAAGATAAAGTAAGGCGGTTTTTGATGTAAAAAATCTAACCTTTGGCTCTCTTGTGCAAAAAGAAAGTCATCCCCTCCATATTCTTTTAAGAATTGATCTTGACCCAGCCAAGAAACCTTTTGCCTAACCAAAATATAACTATCTAGTTTGTAGTTATCTATAAGGGCTGGCTTTGAAATATTTGTGCACGGAGTCGACAAATTAAATGAGGGGCTCCCCTTATAAAAGATATCAAAAAAAGCCTGCTCTTGCTTAGCACGAACTTTGAACGAATAATCTTTTAACGTATGGTCATCTGAAAACATGCTCAATTCATTGATTTTATGCGCATTAAAGGTCCATGCTTGGTTTTGAAAAGAACAAAATAAAACAGGCGCGGAATAATCAGGCCTGCTATTTGACCCTAAGTACTTTATAGATTCTTGAAGTGCTTTTTTCACTCTTTGACTTTTCGAACCTAAAATCCCCTCTCCTAGATTCTCAAAATTTTGAGATATACTTTGTACTGAATTCTCTTCAGAAACAAACTCCTTTGGAGTTTTTTTATAAGTTTTTTGTGAAGTTTTTTTGCTAAGTAAAGTAGATAAAGAAAGAAAAGTGGCACAAAAAAAGCAAAACCACAAAAATCTGCTGATCCATCTCATATAATAAACGTCTAGTAATTAATACATTGAATAAACTGAATTAAGAAGATTAATAAATCATTGAATTCAATAAAAGAGAATTTGGACAAAAAAGATCTAATAGACTATACCTCAGTTAAAAAGGTCTATTGGAGGAAAAAGCAATGGCAGAAGGCGATAAACCTAACAAAGATGAGAATCATGATGAGCATGATGAACTCAAAAAAGACATGAAGTCGATGCAAAATAAGTACAAAGAGATGAAAGAAAATCCGAAAGTGCAGGCTACCCAGTCATTGTTTTCAAACTTCTTTGTAGAGATATTCTATTTAATCGCTGTTGTTATTTCCTTTATATATTCACTGACTCACTCGCCTCGTTCAGCAGTTGTATTTATTGGTATTGGCTTTTTACTAGGCGTATTCCTATTTTCTTTTATGAAGAACACTGCCGGATTAGTTAACAACTTATTGACTAAACAAGAACTTGTTGTTCACATCATTGTGGCAGTTATCGCAATTATCTTAGCATTTATTATTCCGTCAATCATGATGGGGATTTTAGTTGGAATACCTGCAGGAGTAGGTGTGAGATATGGCATTTTTGAAGCCAAGAAAAAGCATTCAGAAAATCATGATGAGCATGACAAAAAATAATGACTTCTAAATTTGAGGATGAAGTTTACCTTCATCTAAAAAATAAATGACGTCTGCCATTTTTTGTGCAATTAAGGGGTTGTGAGTAATTAGAAATAAACTCAGACCTCTTTTTTTTTGTATTGAGCTAATTAATTTTAAAATTTCCACTTTAATAATTAGGTCCAAAGCTGCAGTAGGTTCATCAGCAATCAGTAGCATCGGATCGCACAATAGAGCCATGGCAATCATCACACGCTGCTTTTCACCACCTGAGAGTTGATGCGGGTATGCATTTAGATAGCCGCTGCAGTTTTCCAACCCTACCTCTTTAAGTCCTGACTCAATTTTGTTTTGAACTTCAAAATTGGAGAGCTTTGTATGGCGCGCCAAAATTTCTTTAAATTGAAAGCCTATTTTAAAAAATGGATTTAAGCTCAAAGAGGGATCTTGAAAGATCATTGAGACTTCTTTCCCTCGAATACAATCCTTTTGTTTTTCTGATAGAAAGTTCCAGTTAATGCCTAAGACTTCCACACGACCGTCTATCAAAACTTTCGAAGAAAGAAGGCCTAAAAGAGAAAGTGCAAAAGTGGTTTTACCAGACCCGGAAGGCCCCATTAATGCTACTGACTGCCCTTTTTCTACAGACAAAGACACTCTTGAAAAAAGTCTCTTGTGAGGAGGAATCCGAATGGACAAATTTTCAATTTCAATAATATTTTTCATACTTCTTAATATAGCCTTGCTCTAAAAAACTATTCAACCCTCTATATATAAACCATAAAAATTAAATTTTTTTCTTCACCTCTATTGAGTTGAACAAATCACCCCTAATAAGATAAAATGCTAACAAATTATTATTGTAAGTTCGCCTGGAACAAATGAGAGCACTAGCAAACCTATTTGGCAAGTCACCCTTCTTTCCCTTGCAAGAGCATATGGATCGTGTGTCTGACTGCATTAAAAAGCTAAGCGAAGCTTTTGCAGCAATGAAGGCCCAGAACTTTGAAAAGCTAGAAAGCCTTGCAAAAGAAGTTTCGAAACTAGAGCACCTTGCAGACCTCTCTAAAAATGAGATTCGAAACCACCTTCCCAAAAGTTTGTTTCTCCCCATTGAAAGAGAAATGCTTCTTAATATCTTGACTATTCAAGATAACATTGCAGACACCGCTGAAGACGTCGCTGTTTTGTTAACCTTGAAAAAATTGAAAGTTAACGAAAAACTTGTAAACGATTTCGAACATTTGCTTAAAAAAAATATTCACTGCTTTCAAAAAGCACATGAAATTATTTCAACACTGCATGAGCTTTTCCAGTCTTCCTTTGGAGGCGTTGAAGCTGAGGCTGTACGTTCTATGGTTGAAGATGTTGCTTTTCAAGAACATCAAGTTGACCTAGAACAACGCAAACTTTTAAAGAAGTTATTTAATTTAGAAGAGGAGCTTTCTTACTCTTCTTTCGATCTACTTATGCGTATATTAGAGGCTATTTCTAAGATTTCAGATCTCTCTGAAAAACTAGCTAATTGCGTAAGAGTTACGATAGAAAGAAGATAGACAATATAAAATGGAAACAACACTGCTCGTCCTTACTTTAGTTTTCGGATTCTATATGACTTGGAATATCGGAGCTAATGATGTGGCAAATGCCATGGGAACTTCTGTAGGATCCAAAGCACTAACCTTAAAAAAAGCTGTTATTTTAGCTGCTATCTTGGAGTTTGCAGGAGCTTTTTTAGTGGGCTCTGATGTCTCAGAAACCATCCAAAGCGGTATATTAGACCTTTCAGCTTTTGCCTTTAACCCCAATATTTTAGCTATAGGCATGATTTCAGCCTTATTAGGGACAGGGATATGGCTGCAGCTTGCATCATATTTTGGTTGGCCAGTCTCCACAACTCATTCAATCATTGGAGCATTATTTGGATTTGGGTTAGTTATTGCAGGTCCTGCAACTATCCATTGGGCTAAAATTTACTACATTGTTATGAGCTGGATCCTTTCTCCTTTAATTGGAGCCACCATCAGTTACTTAGTCTTTATAGTCATTCAACGCAAAATCCTATTTTCAGCAACTCCTCTACGAGCCACGCGCAGGTTAGCCCCTATCTTTATATTCTTTTCCTTTTTTGTTTTTGGTTTAGGATTATTTGCAGGTGGACTAAAAAGGCTCCACTTAAATTTTACCTTTACTCAAGCTTTAGGCTTATCCATTTTTCTAGGAATTCTAACTGCCCTCTTTAGTGGCCTATTTTTCAAAAACAAAATTAAATCCTCAACTGAAGATGAAGTAGACAAGCAACAAATAGACTACCAGCTGCTTCGCGGATTAAACAAATCTATTAAGCATTTACGCCGAGCAAAAACTATTGCCATTGGAGAGCTCCAAGTAGACGTAAATAGCATGCTTAAAAAGCTTTCTCTAGCAGCACATAATGCAAAAAAACAAATGAGCTTGCAAGTTACAAGCCATCAGCACAACCAAGTAGAAAAAACGTTTGGGTACTTGCAGATTCTTAGTGCCTGCTTTGTAGCTTTTGCCCACGGAGCCAACGATGTTGCCAATGCTATTGGTCCCATGGCAGCTATTTTGGCAATTATCAAACATAAAACGGTTGCTGCAGCAGCCCAGACCCCTCTTTGGCTGCTTGCACTAGGTGGTGCAGGTATTGTTGTGGGTCTTATGACTTGGGGATGGCGAGTTATAGAGACAATTGGGAAAAAAATTACTGATCTGACCCCGACTAGAGGATTTGCAGCAGAAATTAGTGCTGCCGCTACAATCCTACTCGCCTCCAAATTAGGCCTTCCTATTTCTACTACGCACACCTTGATTGGCGCAGTTTTAGGTGTCGGACTTGCTCGAGGAATTGGAGCTTTAAACTTAGGAGTACTTAAAGACATTGCAGCAGCATGGATCATCACAATTCCAGCTGGAGCTGTCTTTACAATAGCCACCTACTTCATCCTAAAGCCTATTTTTATATAGCGAAATCTCTAGGCTGTAAGATTTTTTTTGATAAGTCACCAAGCCAAGCCAGGCTCACTAAAATTATTATTAAAAAAATTGCCGGAGGCCAAAATAGCTCAGGCTGCATAGGATAAGTCATTCTAGCTTCATCAATTAAGAGACCTATTGAACAGTTTTGTCGATCGCCAAGCCCCAAAAATGATAGCGCTGCTTCATATGTTATCGCCCCAATTAAGGCAAAAGGGATTAGGGAGATTAAGGTACAACTCAATTGAGGCAAAACATGCTTAAGAAGAATATCTTTAGGTGTATATCCAAACCCTTTTAAGACATCCACATAAGGCAAAGTTTTTTGCTTTAACACTTCTAGTCTAACTATTCGAGCAATCGAGGTCCAACTAAAGAGAGAAAGGGCTATAATCATCCAAACCATGGATGATTTTTCAGTACTCGATACCAACAAAAGAATGATAAAAAGAGCCGGAATAGATTCCCAAAGCTCTATCCATCTCCCAATTAACAGATCAATTTTTTTCCCAAAGTATCCTGCAAGAGACCCTATTGTTATCCCTATTACAAAAGCGATAAAAGTAGCACTAAGTGCAATTGTAAGAGAGTACCTAATCCCAAAAAAAAGAGATGCCCATAAGCTTTGGCCGTTAACGCGAATAGAACTTAATTTTGAAGAATGAATTAGTGCATTTTCTTGCCAGTGATGTCCTATACCTATTGGATTCAAGCAAAAGCTAACCTCATCATACTGATTATTTTTTAGATGACTTTCAAGCTGAACATAGGCCAGAGCCTTTATTGAAGATTTAGAACCCAAGATAAAATCGCTATCTGATGCATGGGTAAAATAATAAAACCCTGTTGCCTGAATCAGTGCAAAACACAAGCATACTACTTTATAATGCTTTTTAAGCGACCAGGTAGCAAACAAACAAATAGGCAACACAAGCATGAATAAATTGTAAAAAATATCAACTTTCTTTGTGTAGAGACCCTGATAAAATAAGTATTTAAAGAATGGAAAATACCATTTTTTTTGATAACAAACAGCAAAGGGCTTCGAGCTTGAAAACACCGGTGCATAAATACCTAAAACAACTAAAAGTGCAAGTAGCCCTAATAAGTACTTAGCTGTGCGATGTCTATATAGTTGTTTAAAAAACTCTTTGATCGCCATGATGCCTTATCCTTGGATCGAATCGATATAAAAATAAATCAGAAAGTAAATAGCCTAACATTGATAGTATTGAACATGTGAGTATACAAAATAGAGTCACATTGTAGTCATGCTGTAAGATGCTTTGATAGAAAAAGCTCCCAAATCCATCCACTTCAAATAAAGTCTCAACAATGACTAAAGATCCCATAAAAAAACTAAAGGAACCTAAAAAAAGCGGTATTGAAGTTAAGATGGACTGACGAAGAGTATGTACAAATATAAGACGGGCCCGGCTTACTCCTCTTGCTTTTGCACAAAGCAAGTGCTCTTGAGACAGTAAATTCAAATACAATGCTTTGTGAAGCCTCGAATAGATAGCCAAAGCTCCATAGCTTAAAGCAATGAAAGGTAGTATTAGGTGAGTGAGACTCTTATAGCCTATTCCATGAATGGGCAAATTAAAACGCAGTCCTATCTTCTCAATGATTAAAGGGATCATAATGTAGAGCGGAATAGCGTACATTGCAATAAATAATGCACTAAGTACCATATCAACTACACGACGCTGTTTAAAAGCCATAACCAAACCAAAAATCTGAGAAAATATAAAAGTAAAAATAAGGGGTAGAATCAAAAAAAATAGCGAACTTTTAAGTCGCGTTAAGACAGCTGGCACAACTTTTTGATTTGAATCTCCTCGAAGGACCCCAAAGTCTAGTTTAAGCATCTTACTGAAATATTTATAAATACGCGTTTCACAAAAACCTATTTTAATTTTCTCCATAAAAGAAAATTCATTCATTGAGAAAAGAGGATCTTCTCTATCGATATTTTCTGGAGCCAACAACCAGCTCTCAATTTTCATCAGTTGCACAGCAATTTCTTGGCTCAATGGCCTATGCTCAAATGAGTGTTTTGAAGAAATCCTATGTCGCTGCCCAATGAGCACCAACTTACAAAGAGAGGTTTTAATTTCTTTTTGACTAAGCTTTGAAAGCACTGGTAAAATGTAGGGCGCAAATTCCAAAAGCCTTGGATCATCTTCTTGAATCAGCTTACTTATTTTTTGCTCATTTAAGAAAGGCCAAGTGTTAAAAGCAATAGGTAGATGCAATCCGTATTGATGATAAAAATCATCTTGATGCTCAAGGTTTGCAAACGACTCAAAAGGGTCAGCAGAAATGGATTGGCCATAGGCCAATGAGTTTTTTATACTGTGAATAAACACAAAATTCACAAGCAATATTAAGAAACAGGTCAGTGGGATAAAAGAAAAACGCCAAATGATATTTCGAGGCATTGCTATCAGAGCTTCTGCTATTTACAATAATTAAAGAGTAAACGCAAAAGCAGGGAATTTGTCACTGAAAATCTATTGATTTCATGTAAAATATTTTTGGGCAGGGCTCTTCAACACTTGCATTAGAAAATAAATTCGGTGTTTCTTTGGGAATGCAAACATTTTGAAGGCTGTCTCTGTATGCAAATATTTGCTTTGGAACATACAAAAATGTGTAGGGCTGTAGCTCGTGAATGCGTCTGTGCACTTTATGGTATAGCTCTTGTCTTGCTTGAGCCTCATTGCAAAACTTAAGTTTTTCAATAAGGCGATCCACCTCTTCATCTTTAAAACTAATAATATTTGAAGATGCTACTTTATCCGCTTCACTTGAATGCCAACTCTGTTGTGGATTTTCAGGAGGAGGTGCTAATGACCATGCCATATACATGGCATCAAAATTCTTGTTTTTATAACGATCCATGAACTCTGTATAGTCAAGACCCTGAAGCAAACACTCTACTCCTATTTCTTTTAAACTCGTTGAAACATATTGGCATATAGATTGGGCCAGCTCATTATTTAAAAAATACGATAAGTGAAAGCGTAAAGCTAAGCTCTTGCCATCAGCGATTTTCTCACGAACACCCAAAACTTTGTTTTGATGCCAACCCTCTTGCTCAAGTAAGTCTACAGCCTTTTGCACATCGTAGGATAAAGGTGCACATTGCTGATCATATGCTGATGAATTCGGCATAAATGGACCTGAGAGTTTCTGCGCTCTACCCTTTAAAAAATGTTGGATGATTTCATCGCAATTGATTGCCAAAGTCAGTGCTTCTCTTACTTTTTTACTCTGAAACAAAGGACTTTTTTGATTCCAACCAATGAAGTAATAAATCTTAGAAAAATACTCCATAATTTTCACATCACTAGAACTGCCTTTTTCCATAAACAATTTTAAATCTCTATACTGAAGAGGGCTCAAGTTGCAACTTGACAGCTCTGAACTTTTAAAAGCTTGCCAAGCACCAATTGGAGAAGATTTTCGAATGAAAGTCATCTTATCCATTAGAGCGCTATAAGAGAGGTGAAAGTCAGGATTTCGCACTAGATCTATACGATTGTGGTTATGTGATTGAAGAATCCAAGGACCACAAGAAAAAATTAAATTTTTGGCCCAGTGATTGCAAAAGTGTTTTGCAAAGATATAGTTGCTTTTATCCTGATAGCTCTCTGAAACAATCTTCTTTCCATTTGGCCAATATTCAAATACATGTGCTGGAATAGGCTTGAGCTGCCCTGTCAAATATTTTGTGCCGTATGGAGCTTGCTTATCAAATTCCCAAACAACTGTGAACTGCTTACTATCAATAATTTCAATAGTTTTTAAGTTTTGATAACGACCTCGCAATGAAACGGCTTTGGGCAAGTCGACATATGGGTTTTTAATGGAATCTATATAAAGCTTAAAATCAGCAGATGTTACCGGTGTTTTTTGAAAATGAGCCACATCTACATCTTTAAACCCAAACTGCTCTAAATCGACATCACACCAAAAAGCATTTTCATCCAAAGTCACGTGGTAGAGCACCTGGTTTCCTTTAACCTCTTCAACAATAGTTTTAGCAAGGCAAGGTGACATGGTCTCATATTGGCCCACTTTAAGCTGAGACAAACTGCCACTACAAAGTTCCCACAAGCTACTGACTAATGGATCATTGGAAAAAGGGTGGAAATGATTGGGATAGGCAAAAAAAGAGATCTTATACTCACCTTGAGGCGTAAAGTTTTCTCCCAAAATCTTGGGAAGTGTACTTTGATAAAACTCATCAATCTCTAATAGATTATTTTTAGAATCCAATATATCTGAAAATATTGGCGCATCTATTGATGTCACGAAATCAGCTCCTTTTATAAAGCTCATATTAAATATGAATAAAATTAAGCAACTGAAAATATATTTTCTAAGCATAAGCTTAGACTATAGATGAAAGTCGTGTTTTAAAACTACTCTTTGGATTTTGACTGACGACAAAATGGAACAGATATTATTCGAACAGAATAATTTTGTATGGTTGTGGGGACAAGGCTACTTCCTTGATATTTTTCACTATTTTGATTTAAGTTTTCATTTGTTTGAATATCTTTGGGAGCTCCAGGTGGTTGATTTTTATCTAGAAAACTTTTAATGCAAGGGCCCCCTTCTCCATCGCATTGACAAGGGTTTTCCAAATCCCAGCTAAACTGAGACTTTACTTTTACAACATATTTCTTTTCAGTTTTAATGGGGCCCGCTTCAAAAGTTTCAATCACTTTTGCAGAAGCATATAAATTGTCAAATGCTCCAAAGCATCCTGCTATTAAGACAAATAAAATACTTAAGTAAAATATGGCGCATAGCCTTTGGATCCCTTTAATCATTTTAACCACCCCCCTAGCCTGGATGTACACCAAAGTTTATTTTTTCCCAAATAAATTCCTAGAACAACTCATACATCTAATAACAAACAACTTAACACTAAAAACACGGGTTAATATTATGAATAATTCGATTCTTTCCATTCAAAAAAAAATTTTGTATATTAAACCCCATGAATGCAAAACCAAATAGCAACTCTTTTTCTAAGACAAGCTCCAAAAGTTGGTGGGTATGGGCAATTGCCGCTCTATTTCCAATGTACCAATTTATGCTTCAAGGCTCTCCAAGTGTCATGCTACCGGAGCTCATCCATGATTTAGGTATTACCTTAGTTGAAGCGAGCTTCATAACAACCTTCTTCTATTACAGTTACATCATCATGCAAATTCCATCAGGAATTTTAGTAGATTTATTTGGTCCTAGAATACTTCTAAGTGTGGGTAGTTTTTTAGCTGGACTCGCTTGCATAATTTTTTCATCATGCAAACTTTTATGGATTGCTGAATTTAGCCGTCTAATTATGGGGTTTGTTTGTTCAGTTGGAATCGTCTCTGTATTTCTACTAATAACTCAATGGTTTGAAGCTAAGAGATTTGCCCTGTTAGTGGGGCTAACGGAAACCCTCTGTATGGCTGGAGCTGCGCTCTCAACTGTATTACTATCAGTATCAGTTACTTGGTGGGGTTGGAGAAGAGCTATTTTTCTTTGCGGCCTACTAGGAATCTTCATTTCTCTCTTAATTGTCCTCATAGTACACAACAAGCCCGGCGACTCTTCATGGATTTTAAAAACTCACGATCGCTTTTCAATTAAAAGTGAAATTAAAAAGCTTCGAGTTGTCACAGGACGCTTTCAAGTCTGGGTAAGTGGAGTCTATATGGGGCTTGCATTTAGCATCATCCCAGCTTTTTTCTCCCTTTGGGGAATTCCTTTTTTTATGCATAAATACCACCTTTCATCAACTCAAGCAGCCACCATTAATGCCTTTGGCCTTGTTGGGGTAGGTATTGGAGGCCCTTTTTTAGGCTGGCTCTCAGATAGAATAAAAAGAAGAAAAATTATTATGAATATTTCATCTTTTGTCACTGTTGTCTGCTTTTGGATTATATTGAAAATAAACACACCTATTGTGTTGACAGTTTCTTTAACTTTCATTTTGGGATTTGCATGCAGCAGCTATGTTGTTGCCTTTGCACTTATTAAAGAAATCCTGCCTCAAAATGTCAAAGGTAGAGCTATGGGTTTTGCCAATATGCTTTGCTTGGCAATTGGGGCGCCAGTGCTACAACCTATTATTGCAATGCTTATTAAGCATTCAAAAAATTCTCAAAGTGTATTTAGATTTGCCCTAAATCCTATTACTATCGCTCTTGCACTGTCATTTATTTTAACGTTTTTCATTAAAGAAACTTACTGCAAAGACTCTTCTGTTATTGAGAGCCGATAAAGCTCTTGTCCAACTTAAACAATGTTATAAAAATTATTGAATAGCACTACCGCTTAAATCGCATTCGGTCTATATCGAAATTTTAGTTGCAAATTGTTTAACTCTATGGATAAAAATCTTTTTGAGAGCCAAGTGGGCCATCTAGTTGCAAAAGTAAAGCGCAATTTGATCTCTCATTGGGGAAAAAGATCAGATCAAGTCACCAATGAACTCTTTTATGAAGCTTTTTCATATGCACTTCGCGAAGAGGTTATGACGAACTGGGCAGCTTGCTTTCGGACTTATCAAGAGAAAAACAGTCGTATACTTTATTACATTTCAATGGAGTATCTTCCAGGAAAAATTTTATGCAATACGATTAAGTCTTTAAAAATCGAAGATGTTGCACGAGAAGCAATGAAACGCCTCAATCGCAATTATGATGAAATTATGCATAAAGAAAGAGAACCTGGGCTAGGAAATGGAGGTCTAGGGCGATTAGCTTCTTGTTTTTTAGATTCTCTTGCAACACTTAAGATCCCCACTATTGGATATGGCCTGCGATATCAATACGGAACTTTCGAGCAAGAAATATGCTACGGATCTCAGCTCGAAAGACCCGATCGGTGGCTTTTACACCCCTACCCTTGGGATTTTAGACGAGATGACCGCGCATACATTGTAAAACTAGGTGGTCGAATTTCTGAGGTAGAGAACTCTATCAATGAAAAATGCCACAATCTCCACGACTGTGAAGAAGTAAGAGCCGTTCCCTACGATATTCCAATTGTCGGACATAGCTCTAAACCTGATTTTACAGTAGCAACGATGCGTCTTTGGTCTACAAAGGAATCTCCTAGAAACTTCAGATTACAGGTATTTAATGCAGGAAAAGTAGATGAAGCTGCTGAAAATACACTTCTTACAGATGTCCTTTATCCCAATGATAACCATGATACCGGCAAACGCTTCCGACTAAAGCAAGAATTTTTACTTGTTTCAGCCTCTCTCCAAGATATTTATAGTAGACACCTAGCTTGTAATTCTGATTTAAAAAACCTCTCTGATAAAATATGCATACAAATTAATGACACACATCCTGCTCTTTTAGTTGCTGAGATGATGCGCACCTTAATTAAAAACCATCAATTTAGCTGGGATGAAGCCTGGCAAACAACAACATCTTGCATTAACTTTACCAACCATACTGTGCTAGCTGAAGCATTAGAAGAGTGGAAGATTTCTAGGTTGCAGCAAATGCTTCCCAGACAATATGCAATTATAGAAAGAATTAACGAGCAATTTAAAAACTCGCTTCCTGATAAATTTAAGGAGCCAAAAGCCTTTTCTAAGATTGCAATTATAGATCATGAACATGTGCGTATGGCAAATCTTGCAATTTTTGGCTCAACAAAAGTAAATGGTGTGGCTAAACTTCACACAGAAATATTAAAAGACAAAGTTTTTAAAAATTTTCATAACCTCTACCCTGACAAATTTTTGAACATAACAAATGGAGTCACTCCTAGAAGGTGGTTAATTCATTGTAACCCGCTTCTGACCCAGTTTATTTCAAAGCGTATTGGAGATGAGTGGCAATATGATTTCAATCAAATTAGTAAACTACATAATTTTGCAAATGACAGTGAAACTCAGAAAGAGTTTATCGACATAAAAAAGCAAAACAAAGACCTCTGCTCTAATTATATCAAAAAATATAACGCACAGTTTAGAGCTTACGATCCATTTGTTGAGGAAATGACCCCTCTTGGAAATGATTCTCTCTATGACATGCATATAAAGCGTATCCACGAATACAAAAGACAACTACTAAAGCTTGTTCATGCAATTATTATTTACCAAGAGCTCTTAGAAAATCCTCAATCTAGAAAAATTAAGCGCACGTTATTTTTTGGAGGTAAAGCAGCTCCAGGATATGACAAAGCAAGAGACCTTATTTATGCTATCCACTTCATTGCCAAACACATTAATCAAGATCCCAGAACAAACAATCAACTTAAAATCCTATTTGTTGAAAATTATAATGTAACTAAAGCTGAAATTCTAATTCCTGCAGCAGATCTATCTGAGCAAGTATCTCTTGCCGGTAAAGAAGCTTCAGGGACAGGTAATATGAAGCTTTCTATGAATGGGGCGCTCACTATAGGCACTGAAGATGGCGCCAATATTGAAATGAGAGAAGCTGTTACAGATAAGTGGTGGCCCTTTAGGTTTGGCTCTACTAAAGAAGAGATTGAAAACTTTAGAGAAAAAATGAGTTACGACCCTCAAAAAATCTACCAAGAAAACCCAAAAATAAAAATGGCATTAGATGCCCTTAACAACAATACTTTTGCTGAAAATGATTTTGAAAAACAGGTCACTCATCAGTTATATCACTATTTACTAGAGGGTTTTAACCCAGACCCCTATTTTGTCCTACACGACTTAGAATCTTACTATCAAACGCAGATTAAAGTAGAAGAGCTTTACTCTAAGCCACACGAGTGGGCCAAATTTGCAATTCACAACATAGCCAGCATGTCTCCTTTTTCATCTGATGTTTCTATTAAAAACTATGCTGAAAACGTTTGGAAAATTAACCCCGAGAAGATTGCCCCTGAAACTCTTAAGCAAATAAAAGAAGAGTTTGATGCAAATAGCTTATACACAAAGCATAACAAGACTTTATAGATTTTTTTTTAAAGCAGTAATTTTAAGAAGAAATGTTCCATTTAACCATCAATTCCTTATAAGTTCCCTTTCTCTTAGCTTTCTTTACCCCTTTATTAAAGGCATCAATTAAGCGAGGACTTTGATTTAACATCGTTACAAGATATAAACCATCATCATTCAAGGGCTTTGATACAATTTCAAATGACCCACTATATAGGTTAGTTACAAAAGCTCTTGCAACCATTATGTCTAATAGAGCTGAGTCTATTAGGTTATATTTCAATGCCTCCATCACAAATGAGGGGGTTGTGTAGGCATATATAAGAACTTTAGAGTATCTTTGAGCTACATACTCTGCACCTGAAAGACCGACGACACCAACAATTTTTCCTTGCATATTAGCAAGATTGCCCAACTTTGATTTAGGAGGGGCGATTAAAACTGGCCCAGTTTGAAAGTAGTTTTTAGATACTGAGTAGATGTTGCTTTCAATGGCAACATTTGACTTAGGAGTTATGACTGCGTCAAAAACATTGCGCCGCAAACCATTCAATAAAGATTCTGATCCAGCGTTGACATAAGAGATGCGAATGCCCTCTGACTTAGATATTTCTTTCAGTAGATCTACTGTAAATCCATAAACATTCTCAGATTGACCCCCTAAATTAGAAGGGTAGAATGAAGGGTCAATTGCCACACTATACTTTTTTCCAAAACCTGAGCAGCCTGAAAATAAGATGACAAAAATAACAAATAAAGGAAATAATCTTTTCATAGCAAATACACTCCATCCCCTGATTTCTATATGAAAATGCACTCAACAAAAGTCAAGAAAAAAACAGCCCTTGTTATCGTCAATTTTGGTGGGCCACGAAATTTGGATGAAATTCCTGCTTTTTTAAAGAGTCTATTAACTGATCAAGATGTAGTGAGAACCCCTTTTCCAAGCCTAATCCACAACTACCTCTTCTCAAGGGTTGCTAAAAAAAGATCTAAAAAAGTGGCCCTTGACTATCAGATGATTGGAGGAAAGTCCCCTATTTATGAAGATACTCAAGCTGTTGCCAAGCAGCTTCAAAACTATGTTCCATATCCAATTTATACATTTCACCGCTATTTACCTGAAACTCACTCAAATTTTATGAGAGAGATCATTGAGGCTGATATAGATGAGTGGAAGATTTTTCCAATGTTCCCACAGTTTAGCTATGCTACTTCAGGAAGTATTGCTCGTTGGTTTTCCAAAAAACTCCCTTCTCATATTACAAATAACATGTTTTGGCTTAAATCCTATCCTTGCCAAAAGCCCTTTATCGACCTTTTCACCAAACGCATACGAAATTATATGACTGAAAGTCATATTTTAGAGAAAGACTGGCTTTTATTTTTCTCTGCCCATGGCCTTCCCAAGAAATTTGTAGAAGAAGGAGACCCTTACCAAAGAGAATGTGAACTCTCTTATAACGCTATCGTTAAAAACTTTCCTAAATGCAAAAGTCTACTTGCCTATCAGTCTAAGTTTGGCCCTGGCCAATGGCTCAAACCCTACACTATTGATATCTGCAAAAATATTAAGCAGATATCTGAAAGTAAAAAAAATGTTCTTTTTGTTCCTTTAGCTTTCACTTCTGATCATATTGAAACTCTTTTTGAAATTGAGACCGAGTACATGCCAGTAATTAAAGATATGGGGCTTAATGCATACCGCTTGCAGGCTTTCAATGACAAACCAGATTGGATCAAAGCTATCTTTGATTTGCTCAGTGAGCCCTGCCCCTTACTTCCCAATCAGATGCTTGTGCGGCAAAAGTAAGTCATCAACATTCCCTAACTCATATAAAAAAATATTTGAAGCTGTTTAGGGTATACTAAGAAACTAGAGACTTGGAAAATTATCTTTAAAGCCTCACGGTTATAATATATACATTTTGAAATTTTTATACATTAATTAGATAATAGTACAACAAGATTACTACTCGATTTGGAGCAAGATTATGAGCACTCCTGTTAACGCACTTCTAAGCTGGCAAGCCGCTGTTGTAGAAGAGGCGATGCACACTTCTTTCAGAGAGCCTGGTGGGATCAAATGGTATGAAGCCTCATTTAGATCTTCTGAAGACAAATCCGTTATGATATCATTTGGTCCGCCTAATTGCCTTGATGAGAGCAGTTTATCTGATATTCTTATCTGCGGGCCTGGCAAATCGGGAGATCATGAGCTCTCGCAGTACTTCAGGCTTGCTCAAGTTAAAAGCGCTTCAGCATCACGTTTAGAATCTATAGATACACAAGTCAGCAGGTTTTTGATTACGCTTAATCCTGAGCCATCAGATGAAAATCCTCTTGTTGAATATTTTCAGAGCGCCGTGTACACTGGTATTTCCGATCACAATAAAACAAAAGAAGACTAACAAGTTAAGGTTGTTGCCATGGATTTATCAGTAAACTCCTCTTTTAGATCTCCTATAATAGAGCTAGTGCCCCTTCAAGGTCCACCCCAAACACAGCCACCCTCACACTATTGTAATGATTGGGAAGAAGTTTTATTCAGATTCATTCCTCAAAATGTCAGTGTACAATGGGTTTATAGTAACCGTTTTCCTCAAGCCACTTTTACAGCACCCTTCTTAACAAAAAAAAACCTACAACTACAACTACCCCCAAATTGGACGGTTAACGAAGATTGTCAAGCAGATCCAAAAAGATTCACTGTGATAATGTCAGACCCTGATTAAAGTTTTTTTATGTCTAAGAAGCCTAAACTAAAAATACGTATTATGAGCAAAGTTTATAGACTTTGTAAGAAATACAACTTTCCAAAAAGGCATTTTTCTCAACCCGATTTTAGCCGCATTCTTATTGTTAGCAACACTGGCATCGGCGACACAATGTGGGGAACACCGGCTCTTAATGTACTGCATAAAAAATATCCAAAGAGTCATATCGCTGTTTTAGCCTCACCATTAAGCGAGCAAGTGCTCAAAGCAAATCCCCATGTCAATGAAATTATTACGATGAAAAGAAGAGGAGGCCTTCCTTATTTTGCTCGTTTTTTTTCTTTCTACAGAAAGAAGTTTGACACCATTATTCTTTTCCACTCATCCTATAAATGGGCAACACCCTTTTCCTACTTTTTAGGGCCAAATCGACTAATAGGTTTTAAACACGATGCAAAAAATTTTGATTTCCTTCTAACAGACTTGTTAGATGCTAAGCTCAACCATCCAATTGTTCAGCGTTTGATGCTAGTCAAACGCATTGGAGTGCAAGATGAACTTTATCAAATGAAACTCTACCTTTCTAAGAAAGAAGAGCAACAAGCAGATGACTTTTTAGCCTCATTTAATTTAGATCCTAAAAAACCTCTCATTGGACTGCAACCAGGAGCCAGTGAAATTTTTAAGTGTTGGCCACTTGGGCACTTTGCAAGCTTAGCTAAAAAAATTGACCAACAACTTGGCGCTCAAATCATTGTTTTTGGAAATAGCTCAGAAATGGCATATGCACAAGAAATTGAAAAGACTGCGCCCGTTATCGCAGCGGCAGGCCAACTGCCATTACGAGTAAGCGCTGCTCTTTTAAAAAGGCTAAGTGTGTTTGTCACCAACGATACAGGGCCTTTACACCTTGCATTAGCTTTTAAAGTTCCACTCGTCACTATTTTTGGACCTACTCCAGATCATCTTTGCTGGCCACATCTAGAAAGCCCGATTGTAAAAATTTTATCCAATCCCTCGCCTTGTATCACATGCGTAGGAAGAAAATGTCATTTACCCTTTTGCATGGAAGAAATCAAAGTAGATGATGTGTTTGCCCATGTTGTAAAATTACTCAATCCAAAAAAACAAGAGCAAAAAAGCAAACTGCTTACAATTTAAACTGAATTTTTCGTTTAACAAATGCAACTCTACCTTGATAAGGAAAAACTAGATTGCGCAATTTGACCCAACTAAACTATACTCTTTCTCATGACAGATTCATTCATCACCGTAGAACAAATAAAAAAAGTTTTTAAAACTAAAAGGCGCCCTGACAAGGAAGCCTTAAAAGGAGTTTCCTTTGACATTTTAAAAGGTGAGGTTCTTGGCCTTTTGGGTGTTAATGGCGCAGGAAAAACAACCCTTTCATCTATTTTAGCTTCTCTTACTCCGGCATCATCGGGAGATGTATTATGGCAAGGGCGCTCCATTTACTCACAACTTAACGCTTACCGGCGCATTGTTGGGTTCTGCCCACAAAAACCCAATTTGGATCAAATCCTAACGCTGGATCAAAACTTACTTTTTGCAGGACGCTTTTATGGAATGAGCGACAAGGAAGCTAGGATGAAAAAAGACCAGTTTATTGAGCAGTTTGCCCTTGAAGGTTACAAAGACTCTTTAGCCTCCACATTATCTGGTGGATATAAACAACGATTTTTAATTGCAAGATCACTTATCCACAGTCCACAGCTGGTTATTTTAGACGAACCTACAGTTGGACTAGATGCCCACATTCGCCATGAACTTTGGAAAGTTATCAATGATCTAAAAAAGGATGGCGTTACAATTATTTTGACCACACACTACCTTGAAGAGGCTGAGGCACTAGTCGACCGAGTTTGTATGCTAGATCATGGAGAAGTTCATGCCATAGGCACTCTTAGCCAGGTAATGAAAAATTATGACAAAGACAAGCTCGAGGATGTCTTGCTTGCTATTCAAAAAAAGGAATCGTAAAAATGTCTTGGAAAATTTTCATACAATTGATCAAACGAGACATGTTGGTTTTCAAAAAAGTATACTTAGGTAAACTTCTAGACGTATCTTTGACCTTTGTTTTTTGGGTGCTTGTTTTTGGCTACTTTGTCCCCAAAATGGGAGCAGAGACCAACTATGGCCTTTTCATTATGGTTGGAGCTATTGCAAGTTTTGGAATTTTTGATTTGATTGGGCAATCAGGAACCATGATCAACGATATCCAAGGCAACAGAACAATCTCATACCTTTTAATGTTGCCCATTTCATCGCGTCTTGTGTTTTGCTATGCAGCAATCTCATGGAGCATCCAATCATTTTTATTAGCTCTTCCTCTTTATTTCGTAGGAAAAGCCCTTTTCTGGTCTCAGTTTAGTTTACGCAACATTACTTGGTATCAATTGGGAATTGTGTTTATAACAGTAAATATATTTTTCGGATTTTTTGCTCTTTGGATTGTGAGTGTGCTTCACAAAGTCACTGACCTCTCTAGGATTTATTTTAGGTTTTTAAATCCCCTATTTATTTTTGGATGTTACTTTTATACATGGCGCGTTGCCTACGATCTTTCTCCCTGGATTGGTTACGTTAGCTTAATAGATCCTTTCTGTTATATCATGGAGATCTCTAGAGTCGCACTAATAGGTCAAAGTGGTTACCTGCCATTTTGGGCTAGTTTTTGTGCTTTGTGGGCATTTATTATTATATTTGGCCTACATGCAACAAAGCGCCTTAAGCGCATTTTAGACTGCCTTTAGTAGCTCGGCTTGCAATTTGTTTCTCGAATACATAAAGCTGAGACTGCGCAGCACACCAGGTAACATAGAGGAATAATTACAAGAGCTATTGCATAATCATAATTTGTGTAGAATGGAGTATTCCCAAGAAGGCTTCCATCCCAGTTCCATTTTAAAATAAGGCCCACTAATGGCTGAAAAACAGCTCCCCCTAAGACGACTGCCATATTATTAAAGCCTATGGCTGTTGCAATGCCTGTTGGCGAATTAATATCTTTTATTACAGCAAAAGATAAAATTTGCCCTGCAGATGCTGATCCCATTAAGAACATCCAAATATAACTCGTCCAAAAAGAAAGATTTGGAATGTAGATCACAATCAATGAAGATAAAATTCCAACGATTGAGCAGATAAACATTAAGATTCCACGCTTGCCAATTTTGTCTGAGAGCCAGCCTATTATAGGACTTGTCACAGCAAGCCCTAGCCAAACAAAGCTTAAGCTCGATGCCGCCAGCTGATTGGAGACTGCAAATCGCACCTTTAAAAAAGGAGCTCCCCAAAGAGCAGCAAAAAGAGCCATAGGAGCCCAAGAAGCAAAGGCATAGAGCCCTATCCACCATGACTGTGGGTTAGAAAAAACGCTGCGCAAACTATCTTTAATGCGTGGGCTGTGAAACACATCAGATGCAACTTTTTTCTTAGGATGATCTCTAATAATTAACCATGCTAAGACAGCTAAAATAGCGCCAATAATGCTTAGGCCCACAATAATGGTTCTCCAATCAGTAAGCTCTAAGAGAACAGCTACAGGATACGCTCCTCCCATTGCACCTAGGGCTGCAAAGAGCTGAGCTAGCCCAACTAGCAAAGCAAAACGATGTGGACGAAACCAAAGAGCGGCGACAACTAATACTCCTGTAAAAGCAAAGGCTGACCCGAGCCCCATTAAAAACCTTCCCACAGCAGCCCAAAAGGCCGTTTCAGTATTTCCAAAAAAGTATGCCCCTATTGCACAACCTAAGATAGCAAGAGGAATAATAGTCCTAGCTCCCAGTCGATCAAACATTAGACCCGCAGGTAATTGCATTAATGAATAAGAGTAAAAATAAACTCCTGCTATAACCCCAAGACCTGCTGCATCAAGCCTAAAACTATCCATAAGCTCAAATGCCATAACACTTGGTGAAACTTGAACGCCCATTTCAAAAAACAAAAATAAGACTGCGACTATATATATTATGAGAGCACGAAAAAAAGAGTAATTTGGATGGCTGTGGATATTCATAATTATCTATAAGTTAATATGAGTTGATAAATAATACCTTCATTATCTGTTGTCAAGCATCCAATTTAAAAATTGAGCTTGCTAATAATATAGATCTGCACTACTTCTCAGTAAATAATGATTTAAAAATTGAAGGCATAACATGTCAAATATATTGAAAATTTTTAACTTAGTTGTATTGGTTCTAATTGTATTTGGCGCAATAAGCTGGGGAATATGGGGATTTTTTAATGTTGAGATTATTCCAGTATTTTTTGGACCCAAGGCAGGGCGTATTATCTATTGTATCTTCGGTCTTTGCGGCATTTATGGTGTGCACATCTTTGTAGATTATGCAAAAAAAGAATGGCGCTTCTAGAAAGTTAGATTTGCAATTAATGAGAGTACAAGAACAGTGTATACTGGCCACTTCACAGGTTCAAATTTAAACACCTTATGGGCAATATTTAAAATTGTCAGTGTTATGAGCGCTGGATAGCAGACCATCAAAATGGGAGCTATCATATTGCAAATCCCTACAAATCCTAAATTTGAAAAAAGAAAAGCCAATAAAATTGTGGCCACAATACAAGCAGCGTACGGCACTTTCTCTTTTAAGCATTCCTTAAAAATAAAATCAGAAAACACCGAAACAAGTGTGATAGCTGTAGTTAAACAGGCAAGAGCAACGGCAAGCCCCATAACAAACCCTAAATGCTGGCCTAGAATTTTTTTACTTACTGCACCTAAAAGAGCTTCTTGAGGGATGGTTTGAAAAAATACGCTATTGTTTGCAGCTACATAGCTAAACCCTATATATATTATTGTCAGCAAAGTTGCAGCTAGAGTAATAGCTTTCAAAAAATTACCCGTTTTATTTGGATCTTCACTGAGCCCTTTCTCTTTTCTTTTAGCTTTAATACAACCTAGTACTGTTGCCGAAAAGAAGAATGACGCTAATAGATCCATCATTTGAAAGCCTTCAGTTAGACCTTTCAAAAATACGCCTGAGCGACTTGAAACCCCAACTGGGGCAGCCATATTTGAAGGCGAATAAATTCCTTTGATGATAATAATCGTTAAACAAAACAACAAAAGAGGCGTCAATATTTTACCCAAGATATCTACAAGGCGTCGCCTTTTAATTGTTTTGAAAAAGATTATCACACAAGCTATTCCACTGAAAGCTATCAAAGGAGTTCCTCCAAGATGTGGCTGAAGCGTTGAATAAGAAAGTGTAATACATCGAGGAATCCCAGCAAAAGGACCAATGAGGATCATGATCAATAAAACTATGATGAAACCTGGGGTCTTCCCCAGTCTACAAAAAAATTCTTTGTAGTTGCCATCATATAAGGTCATTCCAACTAGGCCCAAAACGGGAACAATAATTGTTGAAATCGTCAAACCTAAAACAGCATAAAAATTTTTACTTCCTGAAACACTACCAATGAGGAGTGGGAAAATAGAGTTTCCTGCCCCAAAGAACATAGAAAAAATAGCAAATCCCGTGGGGAAGTAATTGAATCTTTGTCTGAGTGATAACTCCATAGCTCTCTCTTTTAATTAAGAGTAAAATTTATTTATTAATATAGTTTATGAGGGCAAAACTTAAATCAAAGGTTTCCTTTGATTGATCTAATAGACAATTTGAATAGCCTGATGAAAGCATATTATATCTTAAGTTTTTCATGAATTATTCATTAGTTTCCCAACTAACTTAACATGAATATCGAATAATTGCAACCTAACCAAAAGCTTGTAAAAACAAATTTTAATTACTCTCTAAACTCATTTGGCATGACAATACCTCCAGTACAAACAGCTAAAATCAACTATTTTTTTGATACAATCTCTTGAAATTCAACTATCTCCTAAGCTACTATGCAGACAATACAAATAAAAAGAGAAAAGGTATGCCTCAGATCTGGGCTATTGCTGATTTACATCTTTGCATTGGATGCCCACAAAAAACTATGGAAGTTTTCGGGCCACAATGGAGCAATTACATCCAGCGTATTAAAGATAATTGGAACAAACTTGTCCAAGCTGAAGACATCGTTTTAATAGCAGGAGACATTAGCTGGGCTTTAAAACTTGAAGAAGCAAAAATTGATTTAGACTGGATAGATGCTCTTGCAGGAAAGAAGATCATGATTCGTGGTAACCACGACTATTGGTGGAAATCTTTAAAGCAAGTCCATAGAATCTTGCCAGATAGCATTCAAGTTATTCAAAATAATTCCATCCATTTACCTGGAGTTTCAATTGCAGGTAGCCGCTTGTGGGATACAAAAGAATTTAATTGTTCTGAAATTATTGATTTTAAAGAAAACCCCAAAGCAAATCCAAAAGTAAAGCCCCTAACTCTAGAAGAAAATGAAAAAATATTTGCAAAAGAGCTTCACCGTTTAGAGCTCAGCTTATCTCAAATGGATCCAAATGCTCCGCTAAAAATTGCTATGACACACTATCCACCACTTAGTCATGACCTCAAGCCTTCTATAGTTCACAAGATGCTTGTGAAATACAATATTGACATTTGTGTCTTTGGCCATATTCACAACCTTAAGCCGGATAACCCACCTCTCTTTGGGGAGAAAGACGGCATCAACTACCTCTTTACAGCAGCAGACCATCTAGAGTTTGTCCCTATAAAAGTCAGTAAGTTAGGTGACTAAAAAAATGTTTCCAGTTGATTTGTACAAGTCAAAAGACTAGAATGCCTCTTTTTAAATTTTATTTGTTCTATGAAAACAGAAACTTTAAACACTTCACCTCCTTTGGCAAACACTCCTTTGGTGTCTGCAGTAGACAATCCTAAGAATAATGAAGATCCTTTTTACTCTTTACGAGAGAGCCTTTATCAGAAATATGATGCAGCAGTTGTAAGTGACGTTTTCAAACAGGTAGACAGTTATCAAGTCACATCACTGCCCGAATCTGAAATTACACGCATCAAACTTTTTTGCCATTATTATGATATGGAACTAAAGGTTGAAAAGGAAGCGCGCTTAGCTACTCCAGAAGTTAGGCGCGTTTTCAAACGCTACATTCGTCATACTCGCTCAGAAATAACAACTCAACTTGGTCAATTAAAAAAGCCAAACCCTTTAACAATTGATCACTTAGATCAAGCAAAGTTTAACTTTATTTATTTATTAAATGCTCTTTCGCATTTAATTGAAAAATATGGCGAATGGGTTTCTCATAGAGCACTAAACCACTACTCTATTGCTGCCTCAGAGGTACTATGCGGCAAGCTTCCTTTTCCAGAATACGACACTTTCTGTGAAAAAATTGATTTAGTTTTTGCAAAAGAAAAGGAGCTATATCAACTAATCAATGTAATGCCCTACGATTCAGTTCGAAAGCACTTTGACACTTTAGTTAAAGAAATTCAATCTCTTAAAGATCCACATTCCTTGGAAGATTTACGTCGAGAGTTGTGCATAAAATCAGGCAACGTTAAACATTTTAAACCTTTAGTTGAAAAGCAAGCTATTGAAAAGTACTCACAACTCTTTAAAGCCAGCTTTGATGGAGGTCGCTGGGCGGAAAATGAGCAAGAACTAACCCCTATGGATAAAAGCATTCTCGGAAATCTCAACGATGTTTTTTTCTTAAAAAGCAAAGACTCACCAGAAAATAGCCAGAGCGTTGCCGTGTTCAAAACGCAAACAAATCGAAAAGCTGTGTCTGGAGCAATGGAGGCATTAGCCTACGACGTTAGTTTAATTTTTGGCTTAGAAGAGGGGTTGGTTCCTACAAAACAAAAAAATTTAAAAGGAATGTCAGGTAGCATTCAAGTTTTTCAAGATGGTATTTCTTGGGATCAATTTTCATTGAAAACTATTGAGGAACAAAAAGATCTTTTAAAGAAAATTTCTTTAAAAGACTTTTTGATTCCGTGTCTTGCGGCAACTTTGTTAGGAAATCGTGACCTCCACAGCAATAACTTCTTTTTTGTAGAAAAAGAAAATGATCAATATGGCATTGTTGTCTTCGACAATGAATTCTGCTTTCAATATAGCAACTATGTATTAACTTCATATAAAAAATACAAAAGCGACCGCACTGCCTCGGAAAACCTCAGTGAAAGGTCTTATTCAGAAGAAGACCATGAGCAAGGCTCGAAATTAAATGAGAAAACGCCTAACCCTGAGCGAGTAAACTCCGAGAAAAAAGAAACTCTAAGAATAAGAGAATCTTTCCTCCCTGTTCGTTGCGCATTATTAGCTCTTCCTCAAGCAGATATACCAATTAATGGAGAAACAAAGAAGTGGCTCCAAGACCTTGTTAAAGATTGGCCACAAAAATTTGATGACTTCTTTAATTACTTAAACTCTCCAGCAGGCCTCAAAAAGCTTGACCAGCTTCCTCATAAAACTCTTGGGCACTACCAACTCAAAGCCTTTAAAGAGAGGGTTGAAAAACTCATTTACTATATTGAGAGTGATAAGAACTACAGCTTCCGTGAATTGTTAGGGCTAGTTTTTCCTCTAATGCCGGCATATTTAGGTATTACTAAAATGATTTACCCAAAGCACCCTGAACTTTGGTTAGGTGCTAAAAGTGCTGAATACCTTTGTATGAAAGCTGTTAAAAAGCAGCTTATTACTGAAGAAGATGCTCAAAAGTTTCTAACTGAAGTTTACAAAAAGTCTAAAAAATAGACTACAACAAGCGCACCTGACTTGAGGGCACATACCCTTTTTTATTTTTTTGAGTTTTAACCTTTAACCATTGCTGATCAGAAGAAATCTCTAACACTTTAAACTTTTGCCCGGCTGTTAAAATTTCAGAATCCACTTCTACATACTGCATTCCTGCATCACACCTTAAAAGTGAAGGCTGCACAAAAACGCCTAACCTAGCACTTTGTTTGCCGGCAGAAAGACTTATCCCTACTGCACTACATCCAACAACTAGTGCCATTGTCAAATACTTCAACAGTGTCTTTCGAACCCAAAAGTAATATGAACCTACGATAAATGCTAGAACTGCTAGGCCTATAAAGGCAATAGATCTCTCCTGAGGATTTAGTAAATAATGCCAAAAAAATGTTTGTTTTTTTATGACTTCCCAATGTGTAGGAGTTGCTTTTGCCACCTCTTGAGCTTTTAAGAGATTTTCTTTAATTTTAACATCTCTTGGAAGGAGTTGTTCTGCTTTATGATAATACCAAATTGCCATTCCCACTTGATTTAACTGATAATAACAATTTGCAATGTTATAATAGAGTTTACCGTCAACTTGCTCATTTGCTGTATATAGCTCTAACGCCTCATTAAAATGTTTTTCTCTTTCTACAATTAGTGAAGCCTCTTCTCCATCTTGATAGCTTTGATACGCTTGGTCATACTGACTAGCAAAAAGAGGTGAAAGGCATGCGCAAAACAACACTAAGATTATCTGCTTCATAAACTCTCCCCTATTTTCTTATACAGTTCTCTGGCTTTGGAATAACTTTTCTCAAGATCAAATGTACTTTGACCTGAAAAAAGTTGTTGCTGCAACTCTTGAATATAAATTTTTACTTCTCCTGTAATTCCTTGAAAACCTAATTGATCAATAGAAAGGGTTTCTTTTGTAAATTTTTTTTCTCTAAGTCTTAAGAGCAAAGCTTTTTCTAAAAGAAGCTGGTAATTTTGCAAGTGCTGTTTGTTCTTCAGTGCAAGCTGCAAATAAAATAAGCTATCTTTGCCTTTGCTTTGAGAAGAGAAGAAATTTTTCCAAACAAGCTGAACTAAAATAAGAACTAGAAGCACTGCTACAATTTCAAATTCATGATAATTAACATGAGACTTTGGGGTGTCTTTAGCATCAATTGGGTAAACGCCCTTAATTTCAATAAGAGCTGCCTTGCCCTCGTCAATCCATTGAGGCCCCTCAAGAGCTTCTTGTTGCACTTTTTCTATATTTTCAACCTTAGCAATAGGCTCTACAATATTTTCAAAAGGCTGCTTCATCGGTAGCAGCGTAATAGCTATTGGATAACTAGAGATTGTAGAATAAGCGGATTTTTTTGGATTATAGAAGGAAAACTCAATTGGAGGTATTTCCACAATATCTTCTTTCATAGGGCGAAGCTCACAAATAAATACTTTTTCATCTGCTGCATTTTTTGTTGATATAGGTAAGTCATTAAAGCGAAATTGATCTTTAAAGCCTTCAAGCTGAGATAGATTAGATAAGTGAATCGTGTCTAGGCCTTCAGACGCTTTAAACTTGATCTTAAGCTTTAATTTGTCTCCCAGGCAAACTTGAGCCGATGAATCTAGAGCGACTTCCATTGAAAACTGGCCAATAGCTCCATTAAAGGTCGTAGGTCTACCCTCTGCAGGAAAATCTTGAACCTGCAATGTGTGGCCCTCTGAAACAGCGCGTTCAACTCCTTTTTTATAACGCCTTCTACCAAAAAAATCTTCGTTAAATAGGCGCCCCTCTAAAAAAGAAGGCTCTATTTGATATTCACCTACTGTTTTTGTTTGATACGTTTGAGAATATTCTACAACACGTTGATTGCCTTGATAAAAAACCCGTTTTTTTTGCTTTCCCTTCTTTTGACAATTTTTTAGGTCTAAAAGAGGAAGATTCTCATAAACAAACTCCAAATCATCAGACATAATCACGCGATAAGTCGCTGTAAAATTTTGCCCTGGGTAGAGAGGCGCTGGGGTATCTAAATATGAAATTAGATTAAAGCTATTTGAAATTTGAGGACTATTTACAAAATAACTTACAGCTTCAGTTTCAAAAAAACTGTCTCCAACTTTCACACTAACTGGTGGCAGGGTATGCAAGCCTTCAGCAGAGCCTTTTACTTCAAAAATATAACAAGAAACAGCGTTATGCATCTCTTTGCGTTCACCATTAATTTGAGATATAGAAAATTGCTTCCCTCGGCTCAAAAACTGCACAGGCAATGGCTGTTTATCAACTTTAAAACTTCTCTCATCTATTTTTTGATTTTCGCTATGGTATATGATAATCTTAGCAAGAAAAGGTTGATTTTCTGTTACCAACTCGTCTTGAACTTCTACTTTAAGGACAATATCTGCCTTTTCTTCCTACTTTTGATTAAAAGGAGTAAAAGCCGTAAGAAAAAATAACAAAACAAAAACAAATAAAGTGCGTCTTAACATTACCATGGTCGAAGTCCTTCCTTTGCCTGTTGAGGATTATTTTCAACAATTTTATCATCCTGCTGCATTTCATTAAGTTTTTCAAGTATTCCCATAATAGTAGGCTGCGCCTTTGCCTTAGAGTCTGTTTGGTTTTCTTCTAGATTGTCACTGAATTGAGCAATACTTGAAGGGTTGTTGCGCTCTTCTTCACCACCTTGGCTTTGATTAGAACTTGTAGAACTTTGATCAGATTGTTGATCTTCTGATTGGTTGTATAATGAGAGAGCTTCTTGCCAATGCTCAATTGTTTTCTCTTGCAAGTCTTTTACTTCATTCCAATCAATAGCATTACTCTTGAGCTTTTTTTGTGCTTTGTGGGCACACTCTAGCCCTTTGTGAAAGGCAGAAATAACTTTATCTTTTTTAATTTTTTGACCGGAGCCCTCCTGTGCTTTTTCTTGATAATATTTAGATTCAAATGAGTTTGCAGCTTCGATTGGAAATTCTTCTGCTCTTATTGCCATCTTCAAAAAGTCATTATCAAAACTTAAGCCTTCTTGGCCAAGGTTTGGATATTCATTAGAGAAACCCAAAGCGAGCTCTTGTTCTTCAATGGCAAGACTGAGAATTTGCGTTGAAACTAGCTCCTTCTTTTCCAGAGAATTAACCAGCCTCTTTATCCATTGGTGAGCGTTTGTAACTAATATTTTTTGATAGGATGGCTCTAAAGCTTTTTTTTGCATCTGCATAGACTGCATTGCTCCTTTAAATCCAGGCTCTAGTTGACTACATAGCGCAAAATCTTCAGTCGAAAGGTCAACTTGAACGCGCATTTCGTTAGTTGCTGCTATGTCTGCAGAGATTTTTTCTAGGCGTATTGAATCTAAGTATTGGGACTGTAATAGAGGTTGAAATTCTGAAGATAGTCCTTGAAGCTCTTTGATTATAAATCCTTTAAAATTCCAATGGGATAGGAAGTCTTCTAAAAAAGATGCGCTCTTTTTATACTCCTTTTCTTCAAATGATTTTGTAGCTCCATCTAAGCTTTTGCACGACCTCTTAATTTTTCTCATCTTATCTTCACTGCAACTTAAATCTTTTTGTATATCAAAAAACTCATATGCAGCCTGCAGCTGATATAAAGAGTGTTGTAAATGTTGCTCTGATTTCATATTTACATATACAGGGTAGAGCACATCCATGGGATCCTTAACCATTTGTTGATACACGTAATAATCTTTATAGACTGAGGAGACTGAATATAGATTTTTAACCTGTTTTTTTAAGTTTTCTGCTAATGAGATTATATGTTTTTTTTCACCTGAATTGTCGCTTGTTTCAAGAACGGGTATCATTTGCTCTATAAGTGCAGAGGCTGTTGAGCTTGTGTGCTTAAGTTCCTTATGTAAAGAACTTACAAACGATGAATCCAAACTTTTTTCTTGTTGTTTTTCAGAAATGTCTATTCTTTTTTGAAGGCAATATTCAATCGGATCTTGCTGTTTTAAATATAGATCTAAAAGATCTAATGTAAGTTTAGACTTAGCACTTTTAACTCGCCCAACCCAAAGTTGATTCTCTCTCATGCAATCTAGAGAGGCTAGGTAGTCATTATAGCCATGAACAATCTGTTTTTTTAGATTCTTCTGCTCTTCAAATTGAGTTTCTGAAGATGAGTTCAACGTATGCTGAGAAATTTGATCTTCGACAAGCTCCTCAAGTTTTTGCCAAATTGACTTGGCTTTTTTCTCTTGAGTATACTGCTGACTTAAAAAATATCTCCTAAGGCTTGTGTCTAGCTTCTTTTGCCCCAGCCTTTCATAATAAGATACTTGATCACCTATTTGGTTTTTCAATTTTTCAATAGCCGATTCAATAGAAAGTTTCTCAAGCATTGCTTGCTCTATTCTATAGTGCAAATCTGATTTCAGACCTTTTATTGAAAATCCAAGATCTGCATGATCTAAATGACGAACAAAGCCGTCCTCTGGCTGATAAGCCATACGATAGATTTGTTCTGCGCAACTTAGAAATTCCTGGGCGCTATTGAGGCTCTCCAAAGAGGCATCTTCGCTGCTCAAAGCTTGATTAACCCTGCCAAGTTGGGCCATTATAAAATTAAAGGTGCATCTTTCAAAAAGATACTCGGGTAGGTTATCTTTAGATTCATAAACATCTTTAAATAAGTCTATTGCTTTTTCACTCTGGCCATTTTTCAGATAGCTTGTCGCAAGGTTGTACGCAATAATATCTTTTTTTATTCCTGCAGGAGCCTTTTGATAAGCTTGATCAAAATAGGTAATTGCACGGCTCATCTCTCCGGCTTTGAAATAAGTTGTAGCCTTTTCAAAGGCCTGATTAAGATCATCGGCTTGTAAAAAGCATGAGAGAAAGCAAAAGGTTGTTAAAAGATATTTTTTAGTCATAATCTACCTTTGATCTTACTGGCCAAAGAGGCAAAGTCAATTCAAATCCTAAAAGAAGTAAGGCTAAACCTAGTGGCAGTTGAAATAGCTTTTTCTTGACCACAGTAGATGGGCTTGTTTCCAACGTAGACCTTTGAATTTTCTTTTGGGGAATTTGTTCTTCTTCTACGAAGGTGTTTTCAGCTTGTACAACGCTGAGTATAGAATCAGAAAGTGTAACCGCTGAATAGTCATTAGCAAAATAATACTGCCCTCTCCCTTCTTTGCTCAATTGTGCAAGCAAATCACTGTCTAGCGAAGAAGTTACGGGCTGACCGTTGTACTTTATATCAGGAATAACACTTCCTTCTCGACCACCAAGACCAATGGTATATACTCTTACATTCTGATCTTTGTATTGTTTAACTTTATCAAGCATTACCTGAAGTTGTTTTGCTCTTTCAGATTTTTCTAAAGAATCCAAGTAAGTATCTCCACCATCTGTCAAGAGAACAAGCACTTTTTGCTTTTTTGGAGAGCTCAAAAAATGTCTCTTAGAAATTTGATCTATAGCTTCAAAAAGGTCTGTCCCGGCAATATCTCCATAATTTACATGAATGTCTTTTAACATAAGCCTTGTAAAAAAATAGTCCAATGTAGGAGGAACAACTGGCGTTAAGGCCGATGTAAAGGTATAAAGCACTACATTTTGCCCATCCATTCCACTGATCATTTCATCAACAATTTCTTTTGCATAATCCAAACGCGAGTTGAGCTGCCTAGTATCTTTAACCTGCATAGAAGCTGAAGCATCTAGTAGAAAAATAATATCGCATGCTCTTCTTTTGACTAAAATTTTCTCTAAGTCGGTATTATCAACTATTTTTTCATCGATAAGCTCTTTTTGATGATCAGCTAAATAGTTTTTAGATTGAATCTTTTCAGGTTGCATCAATGCAATTGTGGATAAAAACCAAACACAGGCCAGCATGATGTAACGAAAAAATGTGCGCTTTTCTAAAAAAAGTAGGCTTGATAAAGAATCTGAATCTGCAAAGTCTTTTAAAGATTTCTTCCTTTGACTTAAAGAATAAGCAAATACAAGGACTATTCCAAATGCAAGGATTAAAAGATAAGAGGCTGATGGGTTTGAAAAATGTATATCTTTTATCATCTTATGGAACCCTCTTTAAAAGGGTTGTTTCTAATAAAATAGCAATAAGCAGTAGCAGCATTGCAGCTACTGTTAAGTAGGTGTATAAAAAAATCTCAGTATGCTGGCCTTTATCTACAGCTGAGACGCTCTCCTCTACTGTGACCTGATATTTATTAGTGCCATAATGTTTCGTGCGCTCAAGCCCATCTATTACTCTATAAATACGGTGCAGTGATTGGGTATCACTTGCTAGAAAGAATTTTCCCCCAGTAAGTTCTGCAGATTGTTTTTGAGAGTCACGCTCAGCTCTTAGATTGGGAAAGTCAATGGCTGGCTGAATATTAATAATATAAAGTTTTATCCCTTTTTCTTTTGCAAATTCAGCAGCCTCTTCAACCCTTATTCTACGCAATGGATGATCTAAGTCTTCACTAGAAGGATTTTGCAAACCATCAGTAACGAGTACCATCACAGTACTTTTTATATCATAGGCAGGCTTATCCTCACCTTGAAGTTCTCGAGAAAAATGCTCCGTTGCAGCAATTGTGTGCGCCGTTTTATAAATAGCGTACCCAATAGCTGTACCTTCTTCAATAGGGTTAGATACGGGAGCAAAAGTATGCAGCTGCCTTTTAACTTCTTCATGATCTAGTGTTAATGGAGTAATAATTTTAGGAATCCGAGCAAAAGCTACAAGACCTACTAAATCATCTTGTCTTCCTTTCAAGCCCAACTCTTTATTACCTGAAATAAACTGAGAGGTGAAAAATTTTAGAGCATCAATACGAGTTACTCTTTTGGATCTTAAACCTTGAATAGAGAAATCAATTTCCTCTCTCATTGACCCAGACTGGTCTAAAATAAAATAGATGGCAAGCCCCTCTGTTGGGATATGTGTGTTTTCCATTCCTTTTTGAGAGCTTGGAGCTGTTGAATTTTCTTCAGCCAGGTTAGAATTGCCTTTTTGAATCGGAATTTGTAGCACGGGATCACATAAAGCTAATATAAATAATATAAAAGCTATCTTCTTACACCAAGTAGGCATAGAAATAATCTGAATGCGCCACGATTTTTCTAGTGACTCTATTGCATCTGTATCTGAGTATAGAATGGATGGAGAGTTGTTATTTTTTCGATACCTCCAATACAAAAACAAGGTCGACGACAAAACAAGCAGACCAAATAAAAGTCCCCATTGGCTGATTTGCAGGTGTATATTTTGCATCTAACAATGACCTGTTTTTTTTGAATAACGCTTCAAATATTGCTTTATTGGTTTAAACTTTTTCTTAAAAAATCACAAATAAAAATCTAAATGCGCGTTAGATTTGTATTCCCATTAGATGTTATGAGCAGAGTATCTTCAATTCTGACACCACCTAGATCTGAAGCATATAACCCAGGTTCAATAGTAATAACCATTCCTTCTTCTAAAACCATTTCTTTGCTCCCTAGTGGAGGGTATTCGTGCACCTCTAGCCCCACACCATGACCTAGACCGTGAATGAACAAGTCTCTAACTTTGTGTTTCACAAAAATTTTGTGCACACACTCATTTAAAAGTTTGATTGCAACCCCAGGCTTGCACATCTTAACTGCTGCTTCTTGGGCTTGTGCTGTTATGTCAATAAGCTCTGCCATGCGCTTTGATATTTTTCCTTTGATGTAAGTGCGCGTCATATCAGAGTTATAATTTTTGTAGACAGATCCGCAGTCTATTAAAATTAAATCATTTTTCTTAAGTTTTACATTTTGAGGGGTATAGTGAGGGTTAGCCGCATTTTTTCCAAAAGCTACAATGGGATCAAATGCCATTTTTTGAGCACCATTTTTCCGCAGATATAGCTCCAACTTTTGCGTGAGCTCAAGCTCAGTAATCCCATCAACAAAATGCTTACGAATGTAGTTAAAGCCGCTTCGAGTAATCGCGCAGCTCTCTTTAATCAACTTAATTTCAGAAGAATCTTTAATCATGCGCTTTTGAGCTAGAAACCCTGGATATGAAACAACTTCAGTAAACTCTTTGTAGAGTTCATAATCCTTCAAAAGTGTACATAAACTGTCGACTGCTATTTTTTTGGGAAAATCAAATTTTTTTAGAGTTTCTTTAAAGTTTTTGGTAGCTAACACAGTATATGGAACTTCTTTTTTACATCTTGCGTAGTATCTATGGTCTACAATTAAAACTTGTCTTCTCTCCCCCACAAACAAAATGCCTGTCGAAATATTGATGCCTGTATAGTACAGCAGGTTAGTCGGGTCTTGGATAACACATGCAAAAGTTTTGTGCTCTTTAACCCACTTTACTAAATTTGACTTACGCTCCTGCAATTTTGAATGATTTTTCATTGTAGCTCTAAATTATTTTTATGTTGATTTTCTTATAGCGTATTTTCTTTTTTATTCTATTAATTTTTTAAAATTTTTACTAGTCATTGACGGATATAAATGGATTTCAATTATTTTGAAATATTGAGCAAAGAACTAGCGAAACTTTTTAATGAGCTCTTGCCCGGTCATAGGTAAAATAATAGGTCTACCTTTGGGAGAATATTCAAAATTTTCACATTTAAACAATTTAGTAATTAAGATGCTTGCTTGCTCATGATTATCTATATTTTGCCAAGCAATAGACTTTGAAATAGCTAATGCCAAGATTTGCTTCTTTTGCTCTTTGAGTGGATTTTTGGAAGATCCAAGCTGCACTTCTTCTAAAACAGACTCTATTAAGTTTTTAGCAGCGCTTGCAGGCACCATTGGTGGCAAACCATCTAAAATAAAGCTATTTTTTCCAATAAGGCGCAAGCTGACTCCTAAATCATTAAAAGTTTGCAAATACTCTTCGACCACCTGAGAATCGGCATCAGAAAATTCTAAAGTTTCAGCAAGTAATAAATTTTGCACTGAAACCTTTGATGATTTTTGTACCAATGTATCAAATAAGATGCGCTCTTGTGCTCTTTTTTGATGTACCATCAACATCCCATCTAGTTCATCGGCCTTTAAGGTCATCTTCTGTTTGAGGCTCTTGGCGTCCACAAAAACAAAAGCATTGAAAATACCGATAATATGGGGAATAAAATCGAGCTCTGGCTCAGGAAAAAAGGAAGGTGTTTCTTGCTTTAAAACTTGGACCTCTTGAACTTGATCTACATATGAAGGATAGCAATTATTATCATCACTGTGAAAAAATACTTCTTTTTTCACCGCATTGTTTGTGATAGTTTGCGGCAACGCTGCACCTTGTAAAGCCTTATCAACGAGTGTTGAAATAACACGTTTGACCTCAAAAGGTTCTTTGAAGCGAATCTCTTTTTTCTGAGGATGCACATTCACATCAATTTTTTGTGCATCAAGCTCCATAGATAAAAAGAAAAGAGGAAACCGACCTTCTGCAAGCCTTGTGCTGTAGCCTTCTCTAACAGCCATCGAAATAAATCTTGAGTCTACAAATCTTTTATTCACAAAAAGATGCTGACCGAGCCTGTTAGGTCTATGCATTTTTGCTTTTGCAATAAACCCCGTTAATTTAAGCCCATCTTTTTTTGAATCAATAGCTATAAGTTCATCGTGAAGCTGAGAGCCAAATAGCTGTTGAATCCTCAGCTTTAGGTTCTCAAGTTCATCTAATGCAACTTTAGGAAGTAAATTAAATACTTCCTGGTGGTCTTGAGTAAGCTTAAAGCTTATTTTGGGATAAGCCAGCGCTAAATTTGTGATCACTTTTGTTATTTCACGTACATCGTAGCTAACAGACTTTTGAAATTCTTTTCTAGCAGGCACATTATAAAAAAGAGAGCTTACAGATATAGTCGTTCCACGAGTTCGAGAAGCAACCATTTGGTCAATCATTTTGCCACCATGACAAACCACTTTTGATGCTTCTTTACCATCACTTGTATGCAGCTCAAATCTTGAGATTGCTGCAATTGATGCTAAGGCCTCTCCTCGAAAACCCATTGAACTAATTGTGTCCATATCAGTAATCGTTCTTATTTTTGAAGTTGCATGGCGCTCTAAACTAAGTAAGGCATCATCAAAGCTCATTCCTAAGCCATCGTCAACTATTTCAATTTTCTTTCTTCCTCCTGCAACAATGTGCACTTCTATTTGTCTTGCCTTTGCATCTAGGGCATTTTCAACTAACTCTTTAACGCAGGAAGAAGGATTTTCAATGACTTCGCCTGCAGCGATTTGATTGATTGTCTTCTCATCTAATATATGTATTTGATTTGGCATAGCACTAATGGATTTCGACAGAAAAACTCTAACATGTTACTTTGCGGAGTTTACCGACTTTGGATTTATGGATAAAGAACGATTAGCAATAAAAATATGTGAGAAACTGCAAAGCAAAGGCTACATTGCCTATTATGCAGGTGGATATGTTCGTGACATGATCCTAAAAATACCAAGTGATGATATTGATATTGCCACCGACGCTGCACCAGAAACAGTCCAGGCCCTTTTTAAAAAAACTATTTTAGTAGGTCTTTCATTTGGAATTGTTGTTGTTGTTGTTGATGGCGTTTCCTTTGAAATTGCAACATTTCGCAAAGATCTTCACTATAAAGATGGTAGAAGACCCGAAGAAATAGCTTTTTGCTCTCCTAAAGAAGATGCTCAAAGGCGCGACTTTACCATTAATGGAATGTTTTACGATCCCCTACACAAAAAAATATTTGATTACGTAGATGGGAAAAGAGATCTCGAAAAAGGCATCCTGCGAGCCATTGGAGATCCAAAAGTACGATTTACTGAAGATCGCTTAAGAATGGTGAGAGCTTGCAGATTTTCAGCTCGTTTTAACTTTCCTATTGAAAAAGCAACTAAAGAAGCTATTTTAGATCAAGCTCATGAACTTTTCCCCTCTGTTTCTATTGAGCGCATCTATCAAGAATTTAAGAAAATGAAATCCAGCTGCTTTAAAAAAGCACTCATTCTTCTTTTTGAAATGAACTTGCTTCAGCAAATTTTTCCCTTGCTCAATGGATATAGTCCTAAAAAATTTCACTCATGTGTAAAGTCGTTTGATCAAATGCCCAATGAGTGCCCAACAATCCTTTATCTCTTAGATCTTTTTCCTGAGATAACAAGAGATGAACTAGAAGATGTGTTGGACTACCTCAAAGTCTCTAATACAAATACAAAACTTGCACTTTTTTGTTGGGACACCAAAAAGATTATCCAAACTGAGCTGACAAAAAAAAAGCGAGTCCAATTATATGCAAATCCTGATATAGAACTTGTTTTAAAAGTAATTGCAGCACCTCTTTCTGCCAAGAGACGCATAGCCTTTTTAGAAGAAAATGCAAAATTTCAAATAAAACTACGCAGCGCAATAGAGAGAAAAAAAACTAATAACCCAATAGTGAGTTCAAAGTTCTTAATGGATCATGGGGTGGTCCCAGGAAAAAAATTAGGTAAACTACTAGAGAAAGCAGAAGAAATTGCAATCGAAAATAATTTAGATGACCCCAATCAAATCCTAAAAGAGCTTCATGTGCTCAAACTCTGGGGAGAATCTCCATAATAATAAAGAGGAAATGAAAACTTTCCAAGATCATCCGTCTGAGCAGAAAAGTTCTATGGCTACCCTTCTTCGTCAATTACGTCTAAAACTCTGTAGACTCTTTTATTTAACTTGGGCTGATCAAGGCGTTGGTCTTCTTCATAAGAATTAACTACCCGATAACTTCCATCACCAACTCTTATGTTAAGATCACCTTGAAACTCTTCTTCGAATCTTATTTGAGTCACTAACATCGGAAGATTTGAGGCATCTTTTCTCGATATTCTGGTCAGAGTAAAATCAAATCCTTGAGATTTGTAACTTGCAGGAAGCTCCAAAATGGAAAGAGCGAGATCGCCCACTTTAGCGTCCCCAAACTTTAAGAGCGATTTATTTAAACAGTTATCAGGTTGATTTGGCCTATAGACTTCTGAAAACCACATATAATTTTTTGAGTCACTCGGAGGCATAGCTATATTAAGAGTTAAAGTTTGCTCTGCATTACCTACAAAAGTAGCCATAGATTCACCTAAATTTAAAAAAATCACAGAAAGTATCTTATACCTAATTGATTAAAACAAGACTTTTTGAGCTAAATGTAAAATTCAACATTCAAGTAAGTTATTATAAAATAATTACTATTGGGTATATTTAATTTACGAGCTACAATCATCTCATAGTTTATTTTTATGCCTTTTGGAGGATCAACTATGAGCACTTTATCGCAGGTTTCAAGTAGTAAAAGTCCAACATCAAAAATACCTAACATCCAAGAGAAAACGTCGAGTGAAAGCAGCTTCCCTTCTAGTATAAAAACGCTTCACAGCCCCACTTTGGGCAATGCCTACGACTACTCAAAAGGGTGGCTTCCTTCAATATTTAATAATTTTCTAGGCGGATTTTTAAGAGATCAATTTTATTTACCTAATAACAAAATGGACATGACAAAAGCTCATGAAATCCAAGAAATAAAAAATGAACACGAATTTTTAATTAAAACAGGTCAATACCTCTCTCATTTTACAGATATGTTCAAAGGAGAAATTGAAGGTGTAGATAACACGTTTAGTGAGTTTGGACAGTTTAAAAAATTATTCAAAGTAACCGATACTCCGATACGTATTCAATCCAATGATATAACCTACCATTTTACAGTTCGAATTGTCGAAAGCAAAGACTTTAAAAACAATCCAAATGGCATGCGCTTTATTTTGTTTAGCTTTTATGGGCACCAACAAGAAAAAGACTCCCAAGTCACCCAGTGGGACCCTAAAAGCTTAGAAGCAGTGGGTCTAGCCCCTGTCGAAATACTCAAGACCCTCAAGCATAATAATATTGATGTAGATTCTCTATTTTGTTTTTCACTAGGAGCATTAACTCTTGATGCCGTTCACCACCTAGATGAAGATGTTTTACCTGACACCGTTATCATCGATCGAGGCCTAACCTCCATCAATAAGGTATCTTCTTCAATACTTTTTTGGCCTTTGAATAGACTTATTTATAACTTAGCTTGGGGATACGGACTCGATGCAAACCCTGAAAAGCATTTTCCTAACTATTTAGAAAAGCTCTCTGAGAAAGCTAAAAATAAAAAAGTTGTTGTCATTGAATCTAAAGTAGATTCATATTTCTCAGGAGATAGAAGCTATGATGAGGATTATTTTAAACGCATTGAAAAAACTGGAGCCTCTGTATTTCATGGCCAATTTCTAGCACCTATTATACATCCTAGAGCTCAGCATGCTCTGCGAAGAGATCATTTGATTAACAACCCTAACTCTGGAGCCACATTAAATAATTTTATTGACTCTCATGACCATGAATCTTTGGCAGACTCTCTATCTAAGCTATTCAAGTCTAAAGACAAGCCTCATACATGTTTTATGGTTGGAGGAAATAAAGACAGCTTAGACACCATCTTATATATGCTAGCTCCTGTTCTAAATTCACATTGTGTAATTAACAAGTAGTCGATAATTTTTTTTTTAAAGAAGGTTTTAAAACCTACTACCTGCATTAGATTTAACTTCAAAATTAAGAATGTTCTAGCTAGCATCACCAATGATACTAAACAACCCTACTTTGGTCCAAGTTTTGAAAATTAAACACATACTTTGTCTTTTAGTCATCTTTTCAAATGCACTATTTTCTGCGCCTCTTACCTTTCCAGTGCTAAAAAGTCCAGACGACATTGCTAACTTATTTCCAAAAAGTGCGGCATCTGCCCTAGCTTTGAGAGAAGAAACACTAAATCAAGCAACGGCTGCGTTGGAAAATCTCAAAATAGCTTCCAACAAAGATAACTCCTTTGAAACAACCATTTTGGGCTTTGATCAATTAATTGGCTATTTAGGAAACCGCTACTGCATTATTGAGACATTAACTTTGGTTTCTACAGATACAAACCTAAGAAATGAAGCAGCTAAATCAGCTGAAATCTTAGAAAACTACATCTCAGATATCTTCACAAATGAAACTGAAATTTATACAAAAATTAAAGAGTGCTACAGCAATAACAAAAACAACTTTTCAAAAGATCAACTTTATCTAACCCAGCAGCTTCTAATCGACTTTGAGCAATCAGGGCAATCTTTACCTCTAGATCAAAAAGAAATGCTCTCAAGCTTGCAAAAAGAAATCACCCAAATTGAACATGTTTATGAGAAAAATGTCCAGGAAGACTCTTCTCACTTTTATGCCTCCAAGCAAGAGCTTGCTGGACTTAGCCCAAGTGCTCTAAATGCTTTAACTCAAAATGAAGAAGGCTTATACCGCATCGGTTGTGACTACCCAACAATCAGCTCTGTTCTGACGACCTGCAGCGTGCAACAAACACGGAAAAAATTATCCGAGCTTTATGGTAATCGTGCCTACCCGGAAAATGGGCAAATTCTAACGCAGCTCATTGAAAAAAGAGATACCTACGCAAACTTATTAGGCTACCCAAGCTACTCACATTTTTCCCTCTCAAATAAAATGATTCAAAGCCCTCAGGCAGCATCAACCTTTTTGCAAAAGCTTTGGAATACATCCCTAGCAAAAGAATCTATAGAATTTACAGCTCTTACAAAAAATCTGCCTGACCCTATTGAACTGACTGCAGATGGAAAACTTGCAGCTTACGATTATAGCTATGTATTTGATCAGCACAAAAAGAAGCATTACCAAGTAGATGCAGAAGAAATAGCTCAATATTTCTCACTAGATAATACTTTCAATGGGTTGATGGAAATATATGAACAGTTTTTTAACATTCAAATCGATGAGGTTCCTGTTTCAGGGCTTTGGCATGAAGATGTAAGACTTCTAGAAATTAGAGAACAAGATCAATCATTAATTGGCTACGTAGTATTAGATCTTTTCCCAAGAGAGAATAAATACTCACACGCTTGCAATGTTTCTGGAGCAGCTAAAAGGATCAAAGTAGGTGAAATAATTACACCTGGACTTGACGTTGTTGTTGCAAATTTTACAAAACCAACAGCTGACGCACCTTCACTTTTAAAACATGGCGAAGTGACAACGCTCTTTCATGAATTTGGGCACGCTCTCCACGACCTTTTTTCTTACCATGAATACATAACTTTCAAAGGCATAGGTTCGTTTATGAAAACAGACTTTGTCGAACTTCCTTCTCAAATGCTTGAAAACTGGATGTGGGAGCCCTCTATCTTAAAAAAGATAAGTAGCCATTACCAAACAAGAGAGCCTCTAAGTGATGCGCAAATAAATAAACTCGTAGATTGTAAAAATGCTAATTCAGGTTACTCTTTACAAAGACAATGTTTTTTATCATTCCTCTCTTTAAATTATTTTATGGAAGGACAAAATAAAAACGTCGATCAGATATTTACGACTCTCTACCAAGAAAAAATCCCTAATATTCAGCAAAAAGACAACGATAAGATGTATGCAGCGTTTGCGCACCTTGTAGGTTATGGGCCAGCATACTATGGATACCTGTTTACACAAGTTTATTCAGCAGATGTTTTTGCTCAGATAAAAAAAGAAGGACTTTTGAATCCTAAAGTTGGGACTCGCTATAGAAGGGAAATATTAGAAAAGGGTGGAAGCCGTGATCCAAATGAGCTTTTAATAAACTTTTTAGGCCGGCTTCCTAATCAAGATGCATTTATGTGTAATCTAGGTTTAAAGGCAGACTAGTTCTCTTGAGTATTTGTCTCAACTAAAGCCTCAACTTGAAACTTTTTAGCGTTACCTGATTCGTCATGAGAATTTATTTCTAATTTAGCTGGTGCCCCTTCATCGAAAAGTATCTCACTAGAAGAGATAAACTCTGATACTTGCCCCTCAACAACTTTTTTCAACTCTAAGCTCATTGAGTATTTCTCTGTATCTGTTGGTTGATTTTCTTCTGCTCTTAAACTTTGGGATGAGAATAAAGCGCAAAATGCAATAGCAGCTGTTAGTAGAATATTTTTTTTCATTTGTTTCTCCAAAAATTTAAAAATTTGATATTCCAATGAATTAACAAGATTTCTGGATATAGTCAAGAAAAGACTCCGCGCTGATAGACAACAGATAATTTTAAAGAATATTACTAACCGCAACTTAAAGTTACTTTCTTATAATGTACAATGTCATGCCAATGGAACTTCTTGCAAACCACCTTCACTAAAATTAATAAGCTTATTGTAAAAGTTATTGTTGTTATTATCATCAGGATGGTGATCTACTGATATCATCAAAGTCGAAGGTAAATATCTTTGCAAAGCACTTTGTACAGATATCATAGAATTCTTATCTAAACCTGTGAATGTCTCATCCATAATTAAAATGCTAGGCTGAGAAATAATTGCTTGAATCACTGCTAACTTTTTGGATTGTCCTCCACTAAGCTTAAAATCCTTGCTCATAATTCTTGAAGACAGGCTCTCTTCTACCTCATCACCGTTAGTAAATTTGTCAATATTTAGCTCATCAAAAAGCTGCAGAACTCGCTCTTTTAACGTCTCAGTTTCCTTCTCATCCAAACCTTTAATAACTTTTGGGAAATAGGCCAGCTCAAGCAAAGTAGATCCCCTAGGTAAATAAAGGTTTTGATCAATAAACATCATGGAAGATGTTGCTCCATTGGACCCTACTGAAATCTTACCATGGCTGGTTAAATTTCCAAATAAACCTATTTTAAGATCAGCGAGAAGACTACTTTTACCACACCCAGATGGTCCTGTCAAAGCGTAACGAGAGCCCTTTTCAAACTCAAAATTATCAATTGAAATTAGTCTTTGATCCCCTAGAAAAAGTTCATAGTCTTTAAAAATGATTTTTCCTAGATCATTTGTGCTTCTCTCTACACTGGAGTTTTGTGCTTTATTAATCATTTCAAAGAAGTGATTAATTTTTCCTAAAGAAACAGCCAATCTTTTTCGGTCAAATTGATAGTTTAAGCTGCTTAAGAAAAACTTTGTCATATTATCCAAAGCTTTTTTAAGGTTAAAAACCTCCTCAGCTTCAATCTGACCATAAAGAAACTTTGCACCAATATACAATCCATCGATTGCATTATTAAAAATTCTCTTCAAGTCCTTAAAATAAGATTCTTTAACCCTAAGCTGCCTAGATTTTACATCTAGTCGATGCTCTTCAACTAATGGACCGCAAAATTTTTCATGTGCAAAGCTCCCAGCATCCCTTAGGTTAATTCTAGCCAGATTGCTCATTATATCCCAACGCTTCATCCAGGCTGCTTGTTCAACCTCTGCATGCTTAGAAGCTGTTTGATTACCCTCTTTAACCAAACCCTTCAGAATATTATGCGACAAGATCAAACTGATTGTATAAGGGGCTAACGCATCAGGAGATATTTTCATTAAATTTCTTATTGCAGTTAACGCTAGTGCAGAGTCAAAAATAATCGGATTAAGACTGTAGACTCCTTGATCTAAGACTGAAAAGAAGTGATTGGGCATCTGTGTAAGGATTTCAGACCCCTCTTTCTCTTCTAAAATCTTTGAAGCATTTTCCTTTTCTAGGAAAATTTCTGCATAAGCTGGAACAACCTCTTTGTAGACATCACAGAAAAAAGCGTATCTTTTTTTCTCAATGATACAATTTACCGTAGCATGAAAAAGGTACAGTCCTAGAACACTCATTGATTTGTAGAAAATATCTTGAGCTGTTTTTGGTTTTTCACCCAATAAATTAGAAATGAAAAGCCCTCCAGCGTGCTTTGCAAGATACCAAGCAGTAATTTCTTTTACAATTGTTTGCAAAAGACCAATAGAAGTATTTGATGCCATTGTAGTGATAAACACATTGTTATAAAGAGCGTTAAAAGTGCTTTGAGCCCTCTCTAATCCTTTCAAGTAGCTCTCTTTAAAAGAGTCTTTGATTTGATAAAGTTCTTTGAGAGAGCAAACTCCTTCCCTATCGAAAAATTGATTGATTGCTTGAAAAGAACGAATTGGAAATTCTAACCTTTCTCTGTAATCCAAAAAGTCATCTATTAAATGTGGCAGTGCAATAGATGAGGCTAATGCAGCTCCTTGAAGAACCACTGAGCTGACGGTGTTTTCAATATCTAAAAATTTAGAAATTAAAGATGCAGCGGGTAAAAATGTTGCAAAAGACCAAAACGAAGACTGAGTTAAGTAATGCTTTTCAGTTTTATTTTTGGAAATTAAAACCTCATCAAAAATACTCGTTGTCAAACCTGTTAGAGCTCCCGAAATGCCACCAATAAGAGCGCCACCAATAGTGCTCATTCCAACTGTAGCGCAGCTCGATGCTATCAGCGTACTTGATAGATGTGTCTTTTCCTCGTGGGAAGAGGCAACTTTTTCCATAAAAAGATTATTTATTTAATTTTGGAATAGCAGCTTATGATAGAAAATTCTTCCTTTCAATATCTTTCTTTCCTAGATCTATGAGTAAATATATTAAAAAATTCTTTAAACTAAGCTTTGATTTGATAAATTTCTTTGAGAGAACAAACCTCTTTTTTACCCATAGATGTTTTTATCTAAAAAATTTATTTACACAGTTAATTTACAAAAAAATAACTATATTTATATTATTTCTTATATGTTATTATGTTTTGCATGAAAGTAATAACTAGTTCCCAAAATTCAATTGTCAAACATTTGACCAAGCTTAGAAAAGACGCCTCTTATCGAAAAAAAGAGGGGAAAATCCTTTTGGAAGGTAAAAAAATTATTTTAGAAGCTCTTAAAAAACACTCTTTGAAAAGCTTGCTTATACCTGAAAATTCAAAACCCATTGAAGGTCATTCTTTTGATTATTTGAAGCAAGATCTAGCACAAAAAATTTCTTCACTAAAAAGTTGCGATGGATATTTTGCTGAAATCCAAAGACCTCTAAATAATGAGCTCTTATCTTGTGAAAAAATACTCGTTATTGACCACCTTCAAGACCCTGGAAATTTAGGTACACTCATTCGCACGGCACTAGCGCTTAATTTTGAAGGAATCTACATCATAGACCAATCCGTGGACCCCTTTAGCCCAAAGGTTATACGCTCTTCTATGGGAGCTGCTTTGCATATTCCTATTCGACAAGGAGACTATCAAGAGCTTCAAAATCTTTTAAACGCACGATCTTTTCACACCTTTATTGCTAATGCACAAGGCAATGCTATTGATAAGCAAGATGTACAAAAACCCTTTGCTCTTATTTTAGGCAATGAAGCCAAAGGGCCTCAAATAGAAAAATTTTCCAATTACAAACTTATCTCAATTCCAATTGAAAATGTAGATTCACTTAATGTTGCTGTTGCTGGAAGCCTTTTAATGTATCAACTTCAGGAGAGCTCATGCCAATAGATATTGAAGCTCTTGATGATGAATTTGAAAACTTTGAAGAAAGGTCAATGCGTTCAACAAAACTAAAAAAGCATTCTAAAAAAAATGCGTCTTTAGTTATTGGACGAGTTACTTTTATATCTCCTGAATTTGTACATATTTCATATAAAAATAAAATCTTTTTGTGTTGCATCAAAGGAACTTTTAAAAAAAGACTGAAACAAGAAAAAGATCGAATATGCTGTGGTGATCTAGCTCACTTTGACCCTGAGAAAAAAGTAGTTGAAAAACTTGAGCCTAGAAAAACTGTTTTAATGCGCCAAAACCCCTCTCATAAGTTCCAAGAGCAAATCCTAGCTACGAATGTAGACCAAATTTTAATCACATCCTCTATTTTAGAGCCTGAGTTAAATTCATATCTAATTGATCTCTATGTTATCTCAGCTCAGCGCTCTCATTTAAAACCAATTATTTTGATTAATAAAGTTGATCTGCTTCAGTCTAAGAAACAACCTCAAAGCGCACAAAAAAAGAAAAAACTCATCGCCAAACTTAAAGAGCAGTATAACTCTCTAAACATTCCAGTAATACCCGTTAGTGCAGTAAATCTAGAAGGGTTTAAAGAACTTCAAGAGCTTATGAAAGATAAAGCCTCTGTTTTTTCTGGAGAGTCTGGCGTCGGAAAGTCTTCATTAATTAACGCAATTGAAAAAATTAATCTAAAAGTTGGTAATGTAAGCACTAAAAGTCAGAAAGGGATGCATACAACAACTTCATCAAAGTTACTTCCCCTTAAATTTGGAGGGTGGTGCGTTGACACTCCGGGCATTCAAAGTTTAGGTTTTAAAAACGTCCCTCTTATTGAAGTGCGCAACTGTTTCCCAGAGCTCGTAAGTTGTGGATGCAAGTTCTCAGATTGCCTCCACCAAAAAGAAAATGGGTGTGCCATTGAAGAGGCTCTAGAGAAAAAAGCAGTCTCTCAGTTAAGATTAGATTCTTATTACAAACTATTGGAAGAGGTCCAATCTGAGAGATGAAGAAGATTTTTATCACAGGCGCAGCGGGTTTTATAGGCTTTCATTTAGCTAAAAAACTTCTTGAGCTAGGCCATCAGGTTGCAGGTATCGACAACTTCAATGATTACTACTCACCAGAGCTTAAAAAGGACCGCGCTCTTATTTTAAAAAACCTTGGGTGCATCGTAAAAAAAGTAGATCTAATTGATTATCAATTACTCAAGCAAACTTTTGACGACTTTAAACCTACGCACGTAGTGCATTTAGCTGCGCAAGCAGGTGTTCGCTATTCCCTTCAAAACCCAAATGCTTATGTACAAAGTAACTTAGTGGGCTTTACCCATCTTCTTGAGATACTCAAAGAGCACCCAGACATACTCACCTTATATGCTTCATCATCCTCAGTATATGGCAACAACTCAAAAGTTCCCTATTCTGAAAATGATACCACAGACCAGCCTAAAAACTTATATGGGGCGACTAAAAAAGCAAATGAGCTCATGGCCTATTCATACCACTCTCTTTACAAGCTTCGCCTTTTGGGCATGCGCTTTTTTACCGTTTATGGTCCATGGGGAAGACCCGATATGGCTTACTATTTGTTTTCAAAAGCAATTCTTGAGAAAAAACCTATTCAGGTATTTAAGGGAAAATTAATCCAACGTGATTTCACATATATTGACGATATTATCAATGGCATTTTAGCGGCTCTAGACTCCACTTTTTCTTATGAAGTCTTTAATTTTGGAAATAACAAACCCATCTTATTAAACGATTTTATTTCTACTCTTGAGCAAGCATTAGGCACTACAGCCATCAAAGATTATCAACCTCAAGCAAAAGGTGATATGTGCATTACTTATGCAGATATTGACAAAAGCCAAAGTCTTTTAGGATACCAACCTAGTGTCAATCTAAAAGATGGTCTTATTAAGTTTGCTCAGTGGTTTGTACCGCGCCACCAGGAGCTGCTACGTCAGGAGAAAAAGCAGAAATTAACAACATCAAAATAACAATTGCAGCAACAATTATCACTCCAGTTATGATAGATGAAATTAAAGCTTTCAAAAAAGAAAATTTTTGAGCTTCAGCTAAGCAACATAAAAACACAATAGCTGTCCAAAGACTTAATAGAAACAAGACCGAAGTATAAAACAGGTTTCCTCCGTCTCCACCCACAATCAATAGAATAATTACTTCGACTATAAAGAAAGCCAAAACAGGTATTTGAGACCAGGCAATAGCAGAGCGTACATCTTGATAGGATCCTTGCCCTTTGAGCCAACTACCTGTCCATTTTAAAAGCCCACCTCCTATATATAGGGTAAATAGACCCGAAAATATTGACAAACAGACCCAAACCACAACTGTAAGCCACCACGAATACCAGCTTATAGAATAAGCTATTACATGTGTAAAAGCACCACCAATTACAAGAAGATGGTTATAGCGAGTTGGAAAGTTATCTAAGATATGTCTCATAGTTAACTTTGGGTGCAACCAAATCGTAGACCACGGACTTATTTTTTCTGGTTCTGACACTGCTGTCCTCATTAAACATTTTATTTGAATATATAAAGAGTTACCTAGGTAGTGTCAAGATTTCTTATTGAGAGAGCTATACTACTGATGAACCGAGTAAATACTCCCAAGCTTTGTAAAGAGATTTCAAAAGATCTGTGGCTATCATGCAATATGAGGTGTTTTTCTCTGCAGCAAGCTCTCCAGCTTTACCATGCAAATAGACACCCAGCTTGGCCACATCTACAAGCTCAGGCCCCATTTGGGCTAAAAGAGCAGCCAAAATCCCTGTGAGCACATCTCCACTTCCAGCAGTAGCCATGCCAGGATCTCCCGCACTACAGACTGCAGCAGTAGCACCGCTAGAAAAAATAAATGTAGGGCCACCTTTTAAAATAAGAACAATTTTATGGAGCTCCACATACTCTTGGCAAGCCGCCATAAGTTCTTTTTGCGTACAATTTTCAAGTTTAAGCAACCTTTTAGCTTCACCTTGATGCGGAGTTAAAATAGCATTTTTTGGGGGAGCAATTGACTTAAGAGCCATAATATTCAAGGCATCTGCATCGATAATACATGGCATGTCAACGCTCTTTAAAAGCTGCTCTATAAAGTTTTGAGTTTGATCTGACAGCCCAAGACCTGGGCCAACATATATTGCATTGGCCTTGTTAATGTATTCATTAACTTGGTCCATCTGATCATGTGAAAATGTTTGATGAATGAGCTCTGGGTAATGGGTGCTTTTTTGAATTTCATCGCCCAAATGAACAATTTTAACTATTCCACAACCAGATTTCAAAGCGCCCATTCCAGATAAAATAGAAGCTCCTATCATAGATTTAGAACCGCTAAAGCCCGCTACAAAACCTGCTTGATATTTATTTCTACTAGAGCGAATTGGAGGAAGAAGAGCTGCACACTCTTGCGCTGTTATCATTTCAAAATCAGCTGGAGCCTCTTTTAGGTAGCGCATTTCTAATCCAAAATCGACATAAATCAATTTGCCTATGTGATCCCAGCCATTGCTTACAAAAAAACCCGTTTTGGCAAGCCCTAGAAAAATTGTATAATCTGCGCAAATAGCAGAACCTTCTACAAGACCTGTATCACCTGCTAGTCCAGAAGGTATGTCTATTGAAAATATAGGTACTGTTGAAGTGTTTATCAGATCAAAAATATCGTCTAATTGCTCAGTAGGGGCTCCTTTAAATCCTGTGCCTAAGATACCATCTAAAATAATCCCTTGCTCTGGCAATTCGATCTCTAAGGGTAGGTCCAATTTATGTATTTTGCCACCGCATTGTTGAAATGCAGCAGCGTACTTACTGCACAAATCACTGCAATCATCAAGTGAGCCAACTTGATAAGCTTCTACTTCAAAGCCATCTTTCATCAAAAGTAGAGCCGCACAATAAGCGTCTCCTCCATTGTTGCCTTTGCCTGCAAAAAGAGTAACCTTTTTTGCTGTAGACTGAGCTTGAGCATAAGCTCGTATAACATCAGTGATCCCGGCAGCAGCCTTTAACATAAAGTCTTCGCCACTAAAGCCCTCTTCAAGAGCTTTTTTCTCAATAGATGCCATATAGGTTGCTGTTACTACCTTCATCTACTATAGATGCTCCTCTTTAACTTCTCTCTCAAGGAGCTCTCGAACAGCTACCATGGGTTTAACACCTTCATATAAAACTTTGTGAACAGCTTCGGCAATTGGAAGAGGAACTCCTGCTTCTTTGCTAATTTGAAGAGCTGAAACACAGGTATAAGCACCTTCTACGACCATGCCAATTTTATCTTTTGCTTCTTGCATTGAAAGCCCTTGGGCTACAAGTAAACCAAAGCGGTAATTTCGGCTAAAGTTTGAGAAACAAGTCACGCAAAGATCGCCCATTCCCGCTAAGCCGTTAATCGTTTCAGCGCGACACTGCTTTGCAATTGCAAGCTTCCTAATCTCGTGCAATCCTCGCGTCATTAGAGCTGCTTTTGAATTTACTCCAAAGCCTAGACCATCTGATGCTCCGCAAGCGATAGCAATGATATTTTTCATAGCACCACCAAACTCAACACCTTTAATATCATGATTGGGATACACACGAAACTTATCTGTTACAAAAAGGTCTTGAATCTTATGAGTAGTATCTGGGTCAAAGGCAGCACATACAACTGTAGTTGGAGCACCCTTAATAACTTCTTCTGCATGACTTGGACCACTTAGAAATCCTAAGTTTGATTTAAACTTATTACCTAGTACATCAATAACTACATCTAAAAGCAGCAACCCTGAGTTTTGCTCAATTCCTTTTGAAGTTAAAACAATAGGACAATCTAAATTAGGCTTTATTGTTTTTATTTGTTCGAAGACTGGACGTATTCCAGACGAGGTTACACTTTCCACCAAAAAGTGGATATTGTCTAAAGCTTCAGCCAAATTTGTTGTAAATTTTATTTTAGGGTTAATTTTAAACCCCTCTAGATGTGGATGTATTTTTGTTTGATTAAGTTTGTCTGCAAGTTCTTGTCTGCGACACCAAACAACAACTTCATAACCTTTATTTGCTAGTAGGTTAGCTAAACAAACTCCCCATGTCCCTGCACCTAGATATCCGACTTTCATCTTCTATATTTCCTTAACATTCTTGTTTTATTAGTGTATTTTCTTCTAAAATTGCTCTTAAAGTCTTGCCTCGTTCAGTCCAATTAAGTACTGGATTCTTTTTAACTTCACTTGCTAGACGCTTATAAGTTTGTTCGTCTAAAAGTTGCGTGAGGTGCTCAACTAAAGACTCTCTATCTGCAGTATCGTAGGTTAAAACACCATATGGTGCATGTTCGTTCACAATTTCTAGATTAGGCGCTACAATTGGCTTTTGAAGCGCCAAATATTCATATATTTTTGTATGCGCAACATATGGCATACGCTCACTGTTGTCAAAGGTTGTAACAAATGCATCCGCATCATCAAGCTCCTCTTGAAACCGATCTGGAGGCACAAACCCCTTAAATACAACTTTTGAGGCTATGTTCTTATTTTGGCAATACTCTTTATAGTGTGTAATTTGCACATCACGCCCGCCTACCACATTAAGTTCTATTCCTTCTACGTTTTCCAATGCATCCAACAAATGATGCAGCCCTTGTTTGGTATAAAGTTGACCGATATAATAGAGTTTAAACGGAGTTAAGGGCTTTTTTGCACTCAACGGCAAAAAATCGCAGGCAAGAGGAAGAACTTCGACTTTAGTTTGCAAATCGTATGGATAGATGCTCAATATTTTTTTCAGGGCAATAGTTGTAGCTGTCACCAAATCACTGCGATTAAAAATAGAACGTTCCCATCTAATCTTGTTTAAATTTAATTGAGCTCCATAGCTTGGGTACCACTGAAGTTGATGAGCTTCATAGATGTATTTACAACCTCTAACCTTATTTTTTAATAAGAAATCGGCATGTTTGAGAACAGAAAACATTACAATATCGGGATGATGCCGCTGAATATAACGTTTAGTTGCATGAAAGAAAACAAAGTTCCAATTAAGGTGAAAAATATTATTTCTCCTTAAAATAGGTAATTGAACAATTTTTAGTGGATTATTAGGATTAATTTTATAAAATGAAAATAATTCAGATTTACTTAGAGATCCTTTTCCACATAAAAGTGTTACATCTGCTCCTGAATCTGCAAGAGCAGCGCAATTGCGGATAATATAAGCATCGTGTGCTTTCTTTAGAGGAAGGATTTCATTGTAAGGATAAATAATTTTCATTTTATTAACAGATGTAATTGTGTGTACAACATTCTATCATGAACAACTTTTCTTTCGTAAACTACTTAAATTCGAAGAAAAAACTTCACTTGCAAAGTTTCTTTTCTAACTTACCTCATTTTGAGGGCTTAGATCAAGAAATTTCAAAGCTGGATTTGAATGCCCTTGAAGAGCAAAGCCAGTTACTAGTGTCTGGTGCCAGCTCAGTTACAAATGTAAAGCCCTACAATAGCTGGGTAAAGTCTGGCTGTGGTGATAGGCAACAACTTGGGCGTGAGCTTACCCAAGCAGGAGAAGTTGCCTGCATTATTATTGCCGGGGGCCAAGGAACTCGTTTGGGACATTCAGGGCCAAAAGGAACGTTTCCCATTTCCCCAATTAAGAACAAAAGCCTCTTTCAAATTTTCTCAGAAAAAATAAGTGCTGCTAGCTCTTTTTGTAATGTGAATTTACCTCTAGCAATAATGACATCTCCTTTAAATGAAAAACAAACAAAACTCCATTTTAAAGAAAATCAAAACTTTGGATTAGCTGCAAGTCAAATAGATTTTTTTAATCAACCCATGCTTCCATTTGTTAACTATGACAATAAACTATTTAGAAGTGATAAGCACCATATCGCAATAGGTCCTAATGGTAATGGAAGTGTCTTTGAAGCTTTGATCAAAAGTGGCATCTATGAAAAATGGAACCATTCTGGGGTTAAGTATATTAACATCATTTTAGTTGATAATCCCCTAGCAGACCCATTTGACTTTGAACTTATTGGTCATCTAGCGCAAACTCAAAATGACGTGTGTTTCAAAAGCTGTCAGCGTA
>JAJACU010000005.1 GCA_022601345.1 Chlamydiota bacterium
AAAACTGTTTTGCAAGCTCAAATTCTATTTGGGCAAGGGCGAGCTCAAGGTTCTATGCAGCTTCTTAACGAGCTTGTCGCACAAAAACCACTTAAAAAATGGGAAGCGATAGATCAAAAATTTTACCTTAAGGTCAAGGGTTGCGTAGAGCATTATTTTGAGGATATATTTTTGCAAGCCGAGCGCTGTTATGAGGGAGGTTTGTACTCAGAGACTATTCCTTTGTACTATGAGATACTAGAAGCTATTGAAGAAGGAATTTACTTGCAAGAGCCGCAGTCTAAGCTGCCTTTTCAAGTGCGCTCTCGCATTGCCTATAGTGAATTCGAAAATGGCCAGTTTGCTCAAGCCAAGGAAATGCTTGTAAAAACCAAAGACAAATACTCCATACTATTTGAACCCGAAAGTTTTCAGCAGCTCATTGTCTCATGCAGAGCTTTGAAAGAGTATGACCAGGCTTTAGCTTATTGCAAGGAGTTTTTCACATATAAATACTCTCCTTCGAAGCACGATGCGATTAAATATGAAATGGCAAGTATATACTATGAATTAGGAGAAAAAGATAAAGCTGAAAAGATGTTTACAGCTCTTCTTAAGGAACTTAAGGATGCTGATTGTCTAGTGCTTTCAAGATTTTGTTTAGCTAAAATTGCCCTAGATCAAAGAAAATACGAAGCTGTTGAGCAAATTTTACACCCAGATCACTTCCATTTCAATAAAGGCAGTCCGCTGAGGTATGAGTGGGCTTACCTTAGAGCAGAGGCATTATACCATAGAAAGCAATTTGAAATGTCAGCGGCTGGTTTCAAAGAGTCGCTCATGCATCCAAAAGCTCAAAACAAAAGCTGGTATCATGATGCATATTATAATTTGGGTTTTTGCTACTTGAAGCTTGGCGAAGATAATTTAAGCCAACTCCATTCAAAAGAAGATTTTTTTCATAAAGCAGAAGAAGCTTTTGAGCATTTAGTTCGAGATGAAAAAGGGGATAGGGCCCATTTAGCTCTTGCCAAAACATACCTTCTTCAACATTTTTATCTCAAAGACCAAGAGGCTACTAAGAAGGTGCATTCCTTATTTAAAAAGTATAAATTCAATAGGTTAGAGTCTAGATTAGAGGCGGGTTTTATTTTAGCTGATATGACCTCAAACTTAAAGCAGAGAGAAAAAATCTACCAGGCTCTGACCGCCGATTGTTACCAAAACGCAGATAACTATGGAAAATCTTGGTACTACAGGGGAATTTTTTCATCCCAGCTGCTTCAGTCCGATAATGACTTAGCTCGAATCGATGAAGCTATATCCTTTTTCAAGAAGAGCTATAAACACCTGAAAAAGAATTATCCTCAATTAGCTTTAGCTTCAATTAAAAATATAGTGACAGCATACCTTAATTTTTCAACGCAAGATCGGCTTAATGAGGGTTATGAGTTTTTAGAGCAATTTTTCTTAGACAACACCTCACTATCTAAGAACAATGAGTTTTTTGCCGCCCTTTGCTGCCTAAAAGCTGAGTTATGCCTAAAACTAATGGCCTATGATTCAGGCTTCTACTTGATGAAAGGGTTGGCTGGCTTAGAATTTGTTGAGCAATTACCCCAACAAAGTAAGTCGCTTGATAGAGCTTTGTTTCTAAAGGCTCGACTTTATTACCAGCATGGAGATTATAGTGAGGCTAAGAACGCATTTTCTCAGCTTGTCGATTCAGATTCCAATTCAAGCTATGTTGCTGATAGCCTTTTTTGGATGGCAGAATGTAATGATTTTGAACAGGGAAGCCCGACAGTATCCAAAGACATGAGGCGTCGTGTTTTTGAAGAGTTTGCAGACAATCCTCTTGCTCCCGAAGCCTATTTTCTATATTTCTCGTTTGCCCAATACCTAGAAGGAGGTCAAGAGGCAATTAAGCATCTTGAACAGCTGAAAGAACGTTTTAGCTCATCACCGTATGTTATTGCCAGTTATTATCTCCAGGGGATAAGCAAAAGGCAGGTACAAGAAGAAGCAGATGGTAGAGTCATTTGTACAAAAGATCTGGCAAGTGCCACAGCTCTTTTTGAAAAGGCAAGGGCAGCTTTTACAAATTGCTGGGAAAATAACTTAATAAATCCAGGAAGCCTTCACTACTTTGTAACAATATACTATCGCTCTGCTCTTGCCGAGGCACAAAGCTATTTAGAGCGAGCAAGTGAATCAACTCGTGCTCAAAGACACGTTTCATTTGAAAAGTCTCTGGCTCTCTTTAACGAAGTTTACCAAGACTTCTCAGACTCAAAAAATCCGTTGGCTTCAATTATTTTGGCCAATGAAAAATATCCTAAAATTTTAAAAGAAGCAGAGTTTGGGCGAGCGATTGCCAGCGCAAAAAATGGTGATGTTGAAAGTGCAGAGGATGCCTTTGGTCAGATGATTGATCATTATAGGGAACTAAAAATTGATGAAGATCACTACCTATCTAGAGCTTGGTACGAACTGGCTCTGATTGCAATGGCTAAACAAGAATATAGTGAAGCTCTAGAGTATTTTTTACACGCAGAGCAAACGACCCACAAACACATGCTTAATGCAGATCATAAAATAGATCTGGGCATTCAGCAAAGCTTGTGCTATCGTTACCTTAATCAGTTTGATATGGCTATGCTTACTTTATCTAAGGTAATCAACGATGGGGTCATTTCTAATTTGCGAGTCAAAGCTATGGTGTTTAGAGCTGAAATTTATGAGCTTCAGGGTCGCAAAGATCTTGCTCAGAAACAGTTAGAGGCTGCGGCGAAGAAAGGGGGCGAGTGGAGCCTCGTGGCTCAAGAAAAACTAGTAAAAGAGTATGGGTATAATTCGCTATGAACTTTTCACTTATTCACATCTTAAAGAGCGTTTCTCAAGGTAGTTTTATTCTCTACATCATTGGAGGATGCTCTATTTTGAGTGTGTGTATTTTTATAGAAAGATGCTTATTTTTACATAGAGCTGAAATGGATACTAATAAGTTTGTTATAGGTTTGCGGCGCTTTATTAAAGATGGAAATATTATTGAGGCAATCAGAGTGTGTGAGGATTGTGAGGGCACTATTTCTAAAATTGTCAAATCAGGCTTACTTCGACATGATCGTGCAAAAGATCAAATCGAAGGGGCTATGGAAGTGGCTGGACTTACTGAAATTTCGCGACTCGAAAAGAATGCAAAAATTCTTTCGATTATCGCTCACATAACGCCGCTGATAGGATTGTTAGGCACTGTGCTTGGATTTATCCAAGCCTTCTCTGAAATGCGTCAGACGGGCCTTATGGACGTTTCTACAACTCGCATTGGCGAAGCTATGGAATATGCTCTGATGACTACCGCAGCTGGGCTCGTTGTAGCAATCCCTACTGTTGTTGGATATAATTATGTTGTTAGTCGCATTGAAAGCTTGGTCTTAGAGATGCAAACGACATCTTCTGAAATTGTAGACTTATTGCTTCTCAATAAGAAAGGCTATGCGATTTAAAACCAATTTAAAAACATCTTTCTCATTAATTGATTTAACTCCCTTAGTTGATGTAATTTTCTTATTGTTAATATTTTTCATTATTAGCTCTGACATTTTCCCTTTAAAATCACTTAATATTGAAAACCCTACTCTAAAAAAAGAATCTACACCATTAACTTCCAGACTTTTAGTTGTTATGGATGCTCAGAATGTCCTTTATCTTGGTAGTAAGAAACAAATTATAGATTTTTCTAACTTTAAAGAAGAAGTCGATGGGGAAATCAAGCGCATGCATTCAGAGCACCCAACGAGCCAAATTAATATTGTCTTGAGTGTTGATAGAAAAGTGGAATATGGACCTTTCTTACACCTCTTTTCTCTTGCCCAAGAAAGCGGCCAACCTATTCGACTCATCTACCAAACGCCGGAAGATTTTCCAGATGCTTAAACTTATCTATTCACTTTCAGACAAAGAAATAACTCTAAAGTTTGATAAAAGAAGGCTTTTTTGGACTAAGGAGCTGTTATTAGCTCTGGCTATTTCTGTATGTATTCATTTTCTCAGTCTGGGAGTTTTTCATATAAAAGCACTAAAGCCTAGAAATGAAATTGTTCTCAAACCTTCAAAAGTCTTTACTGAGATAAATGCAAGTTCAATGCATGCTCCTCAAATACAAATGGATGAGTATGGCTTTATTCAGACGATGCCGACTCCACCAAAAAGTCTATTCTCCGTTAATAAGTCCAACGTCTCATACGATAAACCATTAATTTTTCTAGATGAGAAAAATAATGGAATTTCCTTTAACAATAATTTTGACAGCTTTGAAGCCAACCAATACATCGCCCCTCTCCCTGTTTTAGAGGTTTATCGAACAATCTTCCCAATTCAAGTTGCAGCTTCAGATTCTCTAGAAAATCGACTGGCTCCAATGAAAACAAAAGCTAAGAGGGTTCCTATTTCATCTACAGAAACTCTTCATTGTAAATTTAGTGTCGATGTAGAAGATAGGACAGGAAAAGTTTTCTATGCGGAGTTAATTGCAAGTTCGGGATATTCTAAATACGATCATTATGCTGAGAAAATTATTAAGAATTTGAGCTTTTCTAAAGAAAAAGGAAGCTTTTCAACAAAAGGTGAGCTTGATTTGCTCATCGAAGCAGATAGGCGAGATATCTATGATTGATATAAGTTTCTCTACAGCTTGCCTACTTTACTTAGGTCTTATGTTGGGTGGAGTCTTTGTCGTTGGGCTCTACTTGTACTTCAAAAAAAGAGATCTCAAAAAGTTTGAAAGTTCAAAGCTCTATATGTGCGAGTATTGCCTGCATGCTTACCTCGATGATATTGATTCTATCGTAACAACTTGCCCTCAGTGTAACCTTGTAAATAAATAATTATAAAAAAAGCAAATTTAAACCCGCTAATTGGGTTTATTGTGTTTTTAGTTGTAAAAGTGTCATCTTTTTGTTAATATGTTTATATTTAGTTAACTATAAACAACAAGGGTGTTACTATGAACGCATTGGTTGATTTTTTTCTGCCTCCAATTAATTTTGTGGATTGTAAAGAGTTTATATCTGGGTTGGACTCAAGATCTTTCGGCCCACAAGGTGACATCCTCTCCAATGCTCTAGCCGAAGTTTCTTCATCAAATCCTGAATTGTCACGTTTGCTAGTAAAGTTTAGATCTCTAATTGCATCTTCTTTTGAAGACAAACTTGTTCAAAATTATTCCGTGCAGCGTCAAAGTGGACAAAGCACTGATAGTTTAGGTCGCAAGTCGCATTCATTTTTAGGAGAATATTTCTTTGAGGTGATAGCAGCTAATGATGATCTCAAAAAGTTGAGTTTAGAGGTTTCAAGTCAGTGCATTGAAAGCAGCTATATTCAAAAAATAACTTCCTGCCTAAAAAGTTGGCTTACAGGGGCAATTTTTTATAGTCCTCTTGAGCTTCAAGTCAGTGCAAAAAGTAGCCTTGAATCAAATAATTTTGATGTGGTCTTAAGTTGTGACAATTCTCTATACAATGATAAGCTTTTTTGCCGACAAGCAACAAATGCCTTGTTATTAACCTAAATATTTTAAAGTGTTAAATATTTATTTGCATTTGGTTGTGCGTGGCAATATAACTTCTTGAGGGATTTCACACCCTTAGTTACAATGCTCACAGTTGTATTATAAGGTAAACTAATGTCGTATTGCCCATTTGTATTTAAAACAGAAAGATTTAAGTCTAGATCTGTGCGGGTTGGGTCTGTTGGAATCGGTGGCAATAACCCTATTCGAATTCAATCGATGACGACAACGGATACTCGTGATGCCAAAGCTACAGCTGAAGAAATTATGAGACTTGCAGATTATGGTTGTGAGATTGTAAGAGTCACTGTTCAAGGAATGAAAGAAGCTTACAGCTGTGAACAAATTAAATCTATTTTGGTGCAAAAAGGCTACAACACTCCGCTAGTTGCAGATATTCATTTCTTTCCAAAAGCTGCGATGACGGTTGCAGATTTTGTTGATAAAGTTCGCATTAACCCAGGCAATTTTATTGACAAACGTGCCTCATTTAAAGTGCTGGAATATACTGACCAGTCTTACCTAGAAGAGCTAGAACGCTTAGAGGAGAAGTTTTCACCTCTTGTAGAGAAGTGTAAGAGATTAGGTGTCGCAATGCGAATAGGGACAAATCATGGCTCTTTATCAGATCGTATTATGAATCGTTTTGGTGATTCGCCTTTAGGGATGGTGGAAGCAGCGCTTGAATTTACTCGTGTTTGTCGCAAACTTGACTTTCACAATATTATTTACTCAATGAAAGCATCTAATACTCATGTGATGATACAGGCTTATCGCATGCTTGCCACTCGCATGATGGAAATGGGATGGGATTATCCTCTTCACTTAGGTGTTACGGAGGCGGGCAGTGGCGTAGATGGACGCATCAAGTCAGCAGTTGGAATAGGCTCTCTTTTACTCGATGGCTTAGGAGACACAATTCGAGTCTCACTAACAGAAGATCCGTGGTGTGAGATTGACCCTTGTAAGAGACTTATAAAATTAGCTAGTGAATATGAGCAGAGAGACGATTTACTTCCATTTATTGAAAAACATCGCAGTCCAATGCAGTACCAAAAGAGAGTTAGCTTAAGTGCAAATAAGCCTTTGCATCTTGACGGTTCTGTTTTTGTGTCTGTAAATCAGCAAGATTTGTTATCGAGCTCTCTTTATAAAGACTTAGGCTTTGAAGAGCAGGGCGAAAATCCTGTTGAAGGGCAGGCTTCAATAGACAGCTTGTGGGTCAATGAAAAATTGAGCAACTTACAAGCAATAGAAAAGATTTCTAGTTTAAAAGAGATTGGAGTGGGTATCTTTTGCCCTATGCAAGAAGAACTCTCGTCTCATTCATCTGCAGTTATTAGCCCGAAAGATAAAGATTGGAAGAAGCTGGCCCAAAAATCAGTGGATGTTCTTTTTATTGAACCTCAAGAAGATAAAGTTCACTTCATAAGGGAAGTTGTGGAGTTTCTCAAGAAACATAAGATTCTTACTCCGCTGATCCTAGTAGGGCAGTACTCACATGGCTTGGATGATGTTTGTATTCATATGGGCGCAGAATTAGGTTCGGTATTATGTGATGGTCTAGCTGATGGAGTTATGCTTAAGGCTAAAGAGCTCTCGCTACAGCAAAGAAGAGATCTAGTATTTAATCTATTGCAAGCTTGCCGCTTGCGGTCGTCAAAAACAGAGTTTATTTCATGCCCCAGCTGTGGAAGAACTCTGTTTGAATTGCAAACGGTTACGAAAAAAATACAAGAGCGAACAGCTCACTTACCTGGAGTTAAAATTGCCATAATGGGCTGTATTGTCAACGGACCTGGCGAAATGGCTGATGCTGATTTTGGTTACGTGGGTTCCAAGCCAGGAATGATAGATCTTTATGTCGGTAAAGATTGTGTTGAAAAAGATATTAAACATGAGATGGCTGTAGAACGTTTGGTTGATTTGCTTAAAAAGCATAACCGATGGATAGAGCCAAAAACGCTGCAAGAAGCAGCATTACCATAAAGAGATTTGTATAAGAAACTAAACTTTTTTATAAAGTCATTTGAAGAGGGTGGTATTGAAAATGTTAGATTTAGTGAAAAAAAAACCCAAGTTGCTTTTTATTTTAGCAGCTGCAGTCGGGTTACTTGTAGGTGGAATTAATCTTTCAAAAAAATATTTTTTTTCAATCGACAGCTTTTTCTCCTGTCGAAGCAAGTCTTCCTATGAAAGAGCATTTGCGAGAATGTATCCTAAGAACTATTGGCACAAGTGAGGATCTAGGTGGGTTGCGCTCAGGTTTAGTTGATCTATTTAATGAATTAAATTACACGGGCTTGGTTTCAAAGCAATCATCTGATCAATCTATTTGTCCATACTTTGTTTCATTACAAGGAATCATCGAACAGAACTTGGCTATTGAGCTTCAAAATGGGAAAGTTAAAAACTTGATAGGGATAATCCATACCCCAACCCCGGCAACTCCTTTATGCACGAATGGAGATATTAGTGAAAAGCTTGTTGATAGTAGTCTATTAGCTGATAATAGTAGGCTTTTTACAGTTAAAGCAAGGGCAGATATTGTTCGGGATTTTTTGGATTTAGGTGGAAAGCTTTATGTTGTTTACCCAAGAGGTGGCCTTGAGAAAAGAACTATTGAGCAACAAAATATTTACCATAAAATCTTGAAAAATTATTCGAATAACTTGTTTGATTCAAAACTCGAGTCTTCATCTATAGATCATGATCTAGTTGGGGCTAGTTATCTATTTGAAGATGAGCTGGGAGATCAATACTTATTTTCATTAAGAGCTTGTCAGGCCAATGCACCAACTACAGATCAAGCTTGGAGTATGTGGTACGGTAAGGTTAGTGAATCACATATTGCACAACGTCTTGAGTGCCTCAAGGAGTTTTTGAGCAGTAGTGGCGGACCTGTTTTTGAGCGTAGTAACAATTCTCAAAATTAGTAGCGATCTCGATATAGGTTACGTGAGAAACCGTATTTTTCTGGTAAAGGTAGATTCTCAAAAATTTCACGGTCTTCAATTCATCTGCAGATAAAAACTCTTCTTAAGGGTTTAGTGATTTGGTCAACACCCTTAAAAGTTAAAGTAAGAGATTTCAATGAGTTGTTAAGTCTAACACTTTGATTTTCATACTTGAGCAATACTCTTTCATTAGCTAGACTCTTTGTTTTTTATAGAATCTGCTAATGAAAAGTTAACTTTATGGAGTGTAATAAATATGAAAAAAATTGCGATTGTAAATCAGAAAGGTGGAACTGGAAAAACAACAACTGCTGTAAACTTAGCTGCATCTCTTGGAATGTTAGATCAAAAAGTATTGCTGATTGACTTAGATCCACAAGCATCATCTTCTTTTTGGTACGGACTTAAAAAGCAAGGACAAGGACTTTTAGATTTATTCTTAGAAGATCGTAGAGCTCAGGAAGTCGTTGTTAAAACAGAGCACAAAAATCTTTCGATGATTCCTGCATCACCTGTACTTGTTAAAGTCGAGAAGGCTCTAGCAACAGAAGTTGGCGCTGAATTTATTTTAAGGGATAAACTCAAGAGCCTTGAGTACAATTATGATTATATTATTTTAGATTGTCCACCAAACTTAGGTATGCTGTCTCTTAATGCACTTACAGCTGTAGATGAGGTAATTATTCCAGTTGAGAGTCGGGTTATGGCGCTCTATGGGTTAGTCCAATTGTTAAACACAATTAAGCTTGTGCAAAGCAGGTTAAATCCAGAGCTTAAAATTAAAGGGGTTTTACCGTGCCGCGTTGATTTTAGAAATAATCACTCTCAAGAAGTTCTAGCCCAGCTAAAAAGTCGCTTTGAAAAGCAAATTTTTAATACGTTTATCCGAGAAAATATTAAGCTTGCTGAAGCCTCTCTCAAGAGAATGCCTATTACAAAATTTGATCCTAGAAGTCGTGGGGCTGATGATTATAATCAATTGGCTTGGGAAGTCTTAAAGCTTGATAATCAAAGTCCGAAGAAAACATCAGATCAAGAAGACTCTCTTAAGAAGATCGTATAGCAAGTGGAAATTTGTATCTACTAATTGTAAATTAGTTTTTTGGATTGGAAGAGCTTGCTAGCTGTCCAATCCAAAGTTGGTCATCTTGCCTTAACCGTAAATTTTACGCGATAGCAAGCTTATTTGAAATTAAGATGCTTTTTTAAGCAGGTTGAAGCTTTTTTGATTTTTTTGTGTCTACAACCTTAATGTTGGCTCCTAGTGAAGTTAATTTTTCTACAAAAGAATCATAACCTCGCTCTACCATTTCTACTCCATAAATCTTCGAAGAACCTTGGGCTAACAAGGCTGCGAGCACATAGGCAAAGCCAGCTCTAAGATCAGGAATCTCTATATCACAACCCTTTAAAGGTGTGCCGCCTCTAATAACAGCGCTGTGTAAATAGTTGCGCGTTGCAAAGCGGCAGGCTTTACCGCCTAGACACTGCCTAAACAGCTCAATTTCAGCCCCCATCTTTCGAAGCATTTCAATATAGCCAAACCGATTTTCATACACAGTCTCATGGATCGCTGAGCTGCCCTCTGTTTGAGTTAATAGTACAGCAAATGGTTGCTGCCAATCAGTCATAAACCCTGGGTGTACATCTGTTTCAAGGTGCATTCCACCATTTAGTTTGCCTTGATAGAAAAATTCAATGCCGTTTTGCTTTACATTGAAACCACCACCAAGCTCGCGTATGCGATTTAAAAACGTTGTCATATGGATATGCTGAGCTCCTTCAATGAAGATGCGCCCTTTAGTGCTAATTGCTGCAATTGCGTAGGATGCAGCTTCAATGCGATCACTCATAATAGTGTGTTCGACAGGGTAGAACTTTTCTGTACCTTGAATATGGATAGTGCGATCGGTATCTAAAGATATTATCGCTCCTAGTTTTTGTAAAAATAAGAGCAGTTCAATAATTTCAGGCTCAACAGCTGCATTTTTAATTGTAGTATTGCCTTTGGCTCTTACTGCGGCTAAAATTGTGTTTTCAGTGGCGCCAACTGACGGGTAACTTAAATGAATGACTCCTCCATGTAGGCCTTGGTGAGCTTGAGCAAAGTAAGCTCCCTCTTTTTTCATCATTCGTGATTCAATTTTTGCCCCAAGTGTTTCTAGAGCGCTAATGTGTAGATTAACAGGCCTCAGACCTATGCGGTCTCCGCCAGCAGTTGGAACTATGATATCTTCTCCCGTTCTTCCAAGCAAAGCTCCAATCATCAAAATTGGAATGCGGTTAGCTCCAGAAAAGCGCTGTGGAATATAAGATGTTTTGAGTTTTTTTGTGACAATCTCTATACGCTTGTTTTTTTTGTCCCAGTTAATCTGGCTACCAAGTTCACGGCATAAATCAAGAGTGATTTCAACATCACCAATGTTGGGGACATTATTGAAAACACAAGGCTGGTCTGAAATCAGTGAAGCGACAAGTAGTTTTGTCGTCGCATTTTTTGCTCCTTGTACTCTAACAGTTCCTTCTAACGGAGCGCCGCCCTTGATCTCAAAATATCTCATTTTTTCCTTCAGATTAAATTCAGCACAAAGATCGTTGATTTGAATGTTTTTTTCAACCTTTTTAAGTATTTAATTTGTAGTTATGCTAGGATTTTTTTCTAAAATTCAAGAGAGAAAATATGCGCATTAAAACAGGATTAGGCCAAGACTCACATCGTTTTGAAGCGAAGGATTCATCAAAGCCATGTGTCATTGCAGGACTAACTTTTGAAGATGTTCCAGGCTTTATGGCTAACTCAGATGGAGATGTTGTTTATCATGCAATATGCAATGCCATCTCATCAATAACAGGAATTCTAATTTTAGGGGGAGTTGCCGATGAACTTTGTATTAAGGATGGAATTACAAACAGTGAGTTTTATCTAAAAGAAGCCTTTAAAACACTTAAAGATCAAAAGTTTTCAATTTCTCATGTGGCCATTTCTTTAGAAGGCAAGAAACCTTCTTTCAAAAAGCACTTGAGTCAAATGAAGAAGAATGTAGCAGCGTTACTTGAAATACAACAACAAGACGTAGGTATCACAGCGACCTCTGGTGAAGGGCTCAGTGACTACGGTTGTGGAGATGGCGTAAGCTGCTTTTGTGTAATCACTGTAATAGGAGAGTAGAATGAAAACAGTTTTTATTACTGGTGCATCTAGTGGAATTGGTTGGGCTACTGCGATTAAATGTGCTCAAGAAAAGAATCGTGTATTAATCTGTGCAAGGCGATCGGACAGATTAAAAAAACTTTCTGAAGAGCTCAAGCAAAAATATCAAGCCGATGTTCATTACTTTTCATTAGATGTCTCAAAAAAAAGTGAAGTTGAAGAAAAAATTAAAAACCTACCAGAAAATTGGCAAGAAATAGATGTTCTTGTCAACAATGCCGGACTTGCACTTGGCTTAGAATCTATTGACAAAGGCGCTGCAGATGACTGGGAAACCATGATTGATGTAAATGTTAAAGGGCTGCTGTATGTTACACAGGCTGTCGTAAAAGGTATGCTTGAAAGAAAGAAAGGCCAGATCATCAACATAGGCTCTATTTCTGGTCGTGAAACATATCCAGGAGGCTCAGTTTACTGCGCTACAAAGCATGCTGTTCGAGCTTTAACAGAAGGAATGAAAAAAGACTGGCACGGCACTCCTATTCGCATTAGTGAAGTTAATCCAGGTTTTGCACAAACAGAATTTTCCTTAGTGCGTTTTAAGCAAGATGAAAAAAGAGCAGATTCTGTTTATCAAAATACAAAACCTTTGCTCGCTGAAGACATTGCTGATGCTATTTACTACTGCTTAAGCCGACCTGAGCACATAGATATTAGAGAGGTTTTTATTACGTCAACAGCTCAATCTTCAACAACAATGATTGATAGATCAAACTAAAGGGTTTGATTCTAACTATAAATGGCTCATCAAAAGCTTGATATGTGTAATATGAGCACTCTTTTTGAAAGGAGAAAAACACATGACCTATTTGGCCAACCCCTAGAAGACAACAAAGTAAATAGCCTAAATGTAAATAAAGAGAGGAAAGAACAGTGCAACAGCAGTTGATGGCATAGAAAGCTGAAAACTAATAAACAGCACCTAAATAGTGCTAAGCACCTTTCATTTCTATGATTTTGGCTTAGTTTATGAGAAGTTTTGATTTCGCAAGACTCTCTTTATTAGATGTTTATGTTTTTTTTGATTTTTTGAGTAAAATTGACTTTTTTTTAATGAATAGCTATAATTTGTTCTTTGTAACTTATTAAGAGGCAATAAACTATGAATACAGAAGTCAACTCAACCTTTCCAAATCACGTTAGTGGTATAATCAGTGGGGCGTATGATTTAATGCCCTGGACATTTGATCCACAAACGCATTTTTGTGCGACGTACCAAGCAGCAGCTACTTTGGTTAAAGAATCTGCTTACTTAGGTTACAGAATACCTAATATTTCACCTGAATCTTATACAAGCACCGCAGGTTTGATTGGAAAAATAGGGTTTGCTCTATTTGCAATTGAAACACTTGGTGATATGGTATGTTACGGTAGCTCTTACTCAGAAAAAGGTTTACAATTGTTGAAGAATGCTCTTGTTCACACAGCACGTGCTGGACTCAAATCAACTGAGATGTTTAGTGGGTCAATTGTTAATCCAACACCTTTTCAGGTCGCAGCATCCTATTTAAACCTTGTAGACAGAAAAGAAACTCACTATGACCTCAATGGTCAATTAGATGACAACAACCTAGATCTATATGCTTCATTTCATACAGCTATTAGCACTGGGAAAGTAGATACAGTAAGGCTGCTTGTACAACAATATAAGAAACAATTTCCAGACACTCCGATATCTTTTAAACAAGTTACAGGAGATATGGACGGCCTATTTTTAGCACTAGGAACTGAGAAAACACCACAAGCAGCAATTATACAACTGTTTATGGAAACTGGGTGTAATCCACGTGCAAAATTTAATGGTAAAACACCTTTAGATCTTATTTCTACTTACCTAGAAAGAAACCCTAGCGACTTAGAAGCTCAGCATGTTAAAGTTTACATGGAAGGGATGAAAAAAGTTATTCAGGACTTTGAGGATGGGGCCAACACTAGATCAATAGAAGGATCGAGAAGTAAAAAAACCGCTTCTTCAAGAACAACAAGTGTACACGTTGCACCCGAAGGTACTTGTGATGGGGACGAGTGTTAACAACACGCTTTAGTACACGTCACGTAAATAGCGCTGTGCGCCTTTCATTTCTTTGACGTAAACTTTAGCTTCCTCAGGCGTTTTATGACCTTGTTCTTCAACAATCTTATGGAGTGCAAGGTCTACATCTTTAGCCATATTTGAAGCATCACCGCAAACATAAACAACAGCTCCTTTTTCTAGCCATTCCCAGAATTCTTGAGCTTCTTCAAACATCTTGTGTTGCACATATATTTTATGTTCACAGTCTCTTGAAAAAGCAAGAGACAGCCTAATAAGTTTTTCTTTTTCAAGCTCTTGCCAGTATTCAGAATAGTAGAAATCATTTGCCCTATGCCAATCTCCAAAAAAAAGCCAATTTTTGCCTGATGCATTACTTGCAAGACGCTCTTGCATAAAGCCTCTGTACGGAGCAATACCTGTTCCAGGGCCAATCATGATGATAGGAGTGTTGGGATCACTTGGTAGTGTGAAATCTTTTGAAGGGTGGATGTACATTGCTATCTCTGGGCTATTCATAGGCGCAAGTTCACAAAGGTAGTGAGAAGCAACGCCATGCCTGAGATGCTTGTTGCTTGTGTATTTGAAATAGGCAATTAATAGGTCTATTTTATTAGAGTCTTTTTTCTGAGAAGATGCAATCGAGTAAAATCTTGGCAAAAGAAGAGCAAAAATAGGAAGGCATTCATTGATGTCAGCTTCTAATGACGAGAATTCTTTCAAGAAATCCCAAAGTTGGCGCTGAGAGCAAAAATCTTTAAGTTTTTCTTTGTTTTCTGACTCTAAAAGACTCTTAAGAGCCTCTTTCTCATGATGCTCAGTCACGTGCATCGAGACATATTGAATCCATTTTTTTGTGACTTTTGCAAGGTTTGCTCTTTTGACCAAGAAATCTTGTAGACTCATTTCGTTTGAAGTTCTAGGGTCTACAATTTTAGTATTGGCATCTGCTTTAAGAGCGCGAAGGATTTCATCAACAATAATTGGGCTGTTAGTTGGAAAAACCGCAACAGAGTCTCCCACCTTATAGCTAATATGAGAATCGCTAATGTCTAAAGAGACGTGCACAGTACATTTTTCAGAGCCGGGTTTATTAAGAATTTCTCTTTCAGTAATGGTAGCTAAAAATGGATTGTTTCTATCAAAAGTCATAGTCTGAGATTTTAGGGATTTATGAATTTCTGAAAATCTTTATTTTCCCAGCACTTTTGTAAAAGCTGCATTTTTTTATTAGACAGGCCACCTAAGAACTCCATTGCTTTTAATAAGCGTGCGCGTGTTCTATCTTTACCCAGCAACACTGCAGAATCAAATAAAGGTGGTCCTGTGTGTTTCCCTGTTAATGATGCAAATAAAACAGGCATTATAACTTTCTTATGATTGACTTCAAGCAAGGTCGCAACTTCTTTAGAAGCATTAAAGAAATTATCTCGACTCCAATCATCATTTTGTTCTAAGTGCCAGATAAGAGTTTGAATAATTGCACATATAAGTTCAGGAGGTTTGCTTTTAGGACAAAGCAGTTCTTCTGTAAGAGGTAAGTGGTTCATAAAAAGGAAACCACAAAGCTCAATAAACTCTCCAAAAGTTTTAATGCGAGTATGGCAAAGAGGCATTAACTTTTTCATGAAGTCTTCATTGAAGCCCCAATTTTGAATTGAAGGCCATAGCTGATCGACCGATATTGAGTTAATCAAGTAATGTTGGTTGAGCCAATCTAGTTTTTTGACATCAAAAACTGCTGCAGATGTACCAATTCTTTTTACGTCAAATGCTTTAATAATTTCATCTACGCTGTAGATTTCTTTTTCATCGGGCATACTAAAGCCCATTAAACTCATGAAATTTAAAAAAGCTTCAGGCAAGTAGCCGCTATCTCTATAAAAGAAAATAGAAGTAGGGTTGCGTCTTTTGGAAAGTTTTTTGCCATCCGTTCCAAATAGAAGAGGCATATGAACAAATTTTGGAGGCTCCCAACCAAAACATTCGTAGAGTAAGATGTGTTTTGGAGTTGATGACATCCATTCATCTCCTCTTATAACATGGCTAATTTTCATGAGATAATCATCCACGACGTTAGCTAGGTGGTATGTTGGAAACCCATCAGACTTTAAAAGCACTTGATCGTCGACATCGGCCCAAGGGGTTGTAATGCGTCCTTTAACTTCATCTTGAAATACGCATTCACCTTTTAAAGGAACTTTAAGGCGAACTACAAACGACTCTTTTCTATCCATACGAGCTTTGAGCTCTTCTTCTGATAGGTTGCGATATCTTCTATCATAGCCGGACTTTTGCCCCATCTTAGCTCTCATCTGACGCATGTCAGCGAGTTCTTGGGCAGTGGCAAAGCAGCGATAAGCGTGGCCTTTTTCTATTAGGATATCACAGTATTTGCGGTAAATATCAGAACGCTCTGACTGACGGTAAGGTCCAAATTCACCTCCAACATCTGGTCCTTCATCCCAATGAATTCCACACCAGTTTAGAGCTTTAAAAATATTTTCTTCGTACTCAGGTTTGGAGCGTTTTTGATCCGTGTCTTCAATGCGAAGTATAAACTTACCTTGAAAATGGCGAGCAAAAATTAAGTTGTAAAGTGCCATGTAAGCTGTTCCTACATGGGGATCTCCCGTGGGAGACGGAGCGATTCTAACTCGAACTGTCATATAATTAAGTTTTAAAGTATAAAGGACAAATATTGTTCACTTTTTTATTATAAGTGTCAAATATATTAATAGAATAAATAGGGGATATTATGAGTTTGAAATCAGGGTTTAAATATTTTCTTTTGTCTCTTTTGCTTTTACTTCCAGTTTCAGCTTTTGCCAAAGAAAGAGCTCCCTGGGTTAAAGTAAATAGTGAAGCTGAACTTCCTGACTTTGAGCAAATTCATGACCAAGAAAAAAAAGAAATTCTTATAGCAATTAATGAAAGCTTATCTTACCTAAGTCGAAAAAGTTCAAAATTTCATTTTCCAAAGAATGGTATTACACACGAGAGAACATTAAAAAGTTTATTACGATTTAAAGAACTATTAGGTAGTTCTATTTCGCCTCAAGAGCTTAATAAAAAAATAAAAGACGAATTTGTTCTTTATAAATCTATAGGCAGAGAGGATAAAAAAGGTGTTCTTTTTACAGGCTATTTTGAACCCGTGTACGAAGGTTCACTATCTAAAAATGAAACCTACCAATACCCGCTGTATAAAATCCCTGCAGACTTAGTCTTAAATAAAAAAAATAAGGTCCAAGGGAGAAGGACAAAAAAAGGCGACATTACCCCAACCTATTGGACGCGCCAAGATATTGATGAAAAGGGTGTTTTAAAAGGAAAGGGCCTTGAGCTTGTTTACTTAGATAATCCATACGATGTTTACTTAGCCCAGTTTCAAGGTTCTGTGGCTGTCAAGCTTCCTGATGGAAGCGTGAAGCGATATGGCTATGGAGCAAGAAACTGCTCTACTGTAGGCTTTAGCCTTGCAATGGAATTGTTCAAAGACGGAAGACTTACTAAAAAGGAGCTTCTTCCTAGTATTATTGCAAAACATTTTTATAAGCATCCAGGTGAACTTCCTCAATACCTTCAAAAAAACCCTAGCTATGTCTTTTTTGTTGAGCGCAAGAAAGGGCCTATGGGGGCCTTGAGTGTTTTTTTGCAGGGAGAAAGGGCTATATCAACTGATAATAGACTTTTCCCGAAATCAGCACTCGCATTTGTAGATTTAAAACTTTATAAAAATAAGAAAAATCATCCATTTAAAAAATTCGTGCTCAATCAAGATACGGGTGGGGCTGTGATAGGGCCTGGCCGATGTGAAATCTTTTTTGGGACCGGTGAAAAGGCGTATGCAAAAGCAGCAGATATGTTTAGTGTAGGCCAGCTTTACTTTTTATTTTTAAAAGAAGACAGCTAACCTGCCTTCTTTTGTTCCAAATCATAAAGGTAGATCATGTCTTTGATGATATTCAATGTTTCAAGAAACTGTAGGTCGTTTTGTGCAAAATGAGCCTCTTCGGATTCACTTTCATCTTTAAGTCCTTTTAGAAAGTATTGATAATCTCTATTTTCTTTGACTCGCTTTATTGAGTTTTCTTTAAGAGTTTGTAGGTTTTTAGAGAAAGTTAGCATCTTTGTTTGAAGATTATTGAGATAGTTTTTTTTGTAGTGAGATCGATTCCAGGGAAGAACATCGCTGAGCTTATCGTTGTAGTTTTCTTCAATGCTATTGTTTGGAACAGGGTATTTTGAGAATCTTTCTCCATATTCTATTTCAGCAAGATATCCCGGTACAACAATGTCAGAAGGCACACCTACTAGTTGGGGAGTTTTACCTGAGACAGTGTAATACATGCCTTGAGTTATCTTATACTCACCTTTAGGATCTACAGTAGAATGGTTAGGTAGAATAGAGGTGACTTGATATGAGCCTTTTCCAAAGCTTTGAGTGTCCCCAACTATTAAAGCTCTTCCATAGTCTTGTAGGCTTTGCGCCACAATTTCAGCTGATGAAGCACTTGCTTTATTCATAAGGACAACTAGAGGTCCATCCCAAATGATATTTGATTGTTCATTTCTAAAGTGAAGGAGTGTTCCATCGTATTGCTTAGTCGAAGCTACAATTCCTTTGCCAATAAAAAAAGAACTAATGGCAACACCTTGAACAAGCAAGCCTCCACTATTGTTGCGAAGGTCTAAAATTATACCTTTGAGATTATTGTTCTCTTTAATATCAGAAATTTTATTAAAAAGATCTTCGGCAGACGAACTGTTTGGGTCTTGATAAAATCCATGTAAAATAATATGAGCAATGACCCCATCTGCAAAAGGTTCTAAAAAAGACTCTAGTCGGCTCTCTTCGACAACAATATTTCCACGAGTAATTGTTATATCAAGTGTTTCAGCTTTTTCATTTTCATCTTTAAGTTCTCTAAGAATCGTTAGTTTTACAGGTGTATTTTCTTTACCTTGAATCAAGTGTACTGCTTGTTGTATATCCATTCCAACAACAGGTTCGTTATCTACAGCAACTATTTTATCATCAACTTGTAGCTCTCCTTGTTTAATTGCTGGTCCTCCTTCTACAAGGTCAACAACTTTAAACCCGGTTATATCATCAATAAGTCTTACTCCAACACCTAGCATGCGCTGCTGCACTTGTTGCATCATCATCTTAGCTTCATCGGGAGGGAAGTAATCTGTTTGTGAGTCTAGTGCTGCAGCTATAGATTTTAAAATATAAGTATAAATAATAGGGTCTTGTTCTTCTTTTTTGACTCCGGCAATTTCTTGCTCTCTCCATGCTCTTCTTTTCTTTAAGACAACAAAAAATTTGTTTTGAAAATCTGGATCTAATTTTTTAGCGTATTTAGATTGGATGCTGCGAATTTTATAGAGTTTTTCTTTCAGATCTTGTGGAGTTGAGCACCACTCTTTGTCATTAATATCTTTGATAGTAATTTTTGATAAAGGTTTCATTTTATCAATCTCATCTTCAAAAAGAGAGCGACGTTCAATGCTTGAAAGCATTTTTCTATAGATTTCTTCAAATGTTGAGAAGTCGCTCTTGTAGAAAGCATTGAGAGTTAATTCTAGCAGCTCATCTGTAGGGTCAAGCCAAGCAGATAGCTCTTCTCTTGTAAAATAAGATTTCATAGGGTCAAGATGGTCAATGCAATTGCCAATAGCTCTTCTCATGATATCTTTAGAAAGTCTTTTGTGGTAAATATGATTGTAGAGAAACTCATTTATTTTAGAGTGAACATCACAAGGTTTTAGGTCTGCAACCTTCCCATGAGCAAAAACGGGGAAAATTACTAGAATCAGCCATAAAATTAAAAATTTAATTCGCATATAAAAGACCCTGTTTTTTTAACCAGAATCATACGTATAATGGAATTATAAATCAAAAATCAAGCCTTTTCTTTATTGTAAACTCTTTTAATTCAGAAAGTTATAAAATGAAATTTTGTTAGTCATTTTAAAATGGGTAATAATATTTTAAGTGTCTTGTTTTTAGCATCTTAAGAAATTTAGATTTTTTATCTAAATTTAGATTCGACATAAAAAGTACTTAAAATTCAGTAATTATTTTTTTAAATTTATTAGATATTGTTATCAATAGTTGCTTATAAACATATTTAAAAATGCTTTAACATACGTAAGGTGTTAATATTAAATTGCTTGAGTTTATTTTACTTCTTTTAGATCGCAGTAAAGCTCTTTTTTAGTAAACTAATATGACTTATTGTTAATTATAATAGTGTAAGTTATTACAATAAAGTTGATTAAAATTATTTACTATGTTATAGTTAAATTAAAGTTAGTATATTAAATAAATTTTTAATTTATAGTTTAAATTCTTTTTAGGGGGTAACCAAATGAACGAAGAATACAATCAAAACGTATATTCTTCTACAGAACAAGAAGTAGAAAATGTGTCTGCTGCACCTGTAGTTGAAAACAATGTACAGTATGACGAAGACCAAGCTGTAACTATTACAGAAGCTGCTAGGATCAACGGAGTAACTAGACAAGCTATTTATGTGGCTATTAAGCAAGATAAGCTTAAAGCTCAAAAAGACTCAACTCGTTGGACAATTAGTCTTCGTGATCTAGAAGAATATCGCAGAAATAAGTACTCAAGAACTAAGTCAACTTTTGCTGGAGAACTTATTTTTGATAACAACAGAGGATATTATTCTGTAAATCAAGTTGCAAAGGTTTTAGGGGTGCCTGCTCAAAAGATCTATTATGCAACACGTGTGAACATGCTTAAAGCTGTGAGAAAAGGAGCGGCTTGGGTAATTCATACTGATGACATCAATGAATACCGCGAAAAATATCTTTCAAAGAAAAACGGTAGAAGAAGAGTTGGCAGTTAATTTTTAGCATATTCTAGGCTTGCTAAATATTTTTTCAGCCGCTGTAGGTTCTGAGTGGGGAGTTCTCCTCCAAATACTTGGATGCCTTCAGCGGCTGTTGTTTTTCCATAGAACATACACTCTTCTACACTGAGGCCCGATAGATATGCGTAGAGGAATCCACCCACATACATATCGCCAGCACCTGTTGTGTCTAGAGGTTTAATAGGGTTGGTATGTTCATAGTAAAGCTTTCCCTTATGCGCAGTAACTGAGCCTTTTTCACCCATCATCACTGTTGCATAGCTGCAAAACTTTGAGAGCAGCTGGCATGCTTCCGTTGGGTCTGAGCGGCCAGTCAGTTCGAAAGCCTCACGTTCATTAGCAAAAAACAAATGAAAATACCTTCCTTCTAAATACTGCATAATTATATCAAAGTGCGAACGTATAATTTCATGGCCACAGCAATCAATTGAAATAGGGCAGTTATATTCTATAGCAGATTCAATAGCAGTTTTTAAAGCATCTTCGTAATAAAAATTATAACCATCTAAATGGAACAATTTGCAGTGGCTAAAATGCTCCTTTTTTATGTCAGCTCCTGTAATGGCTTGGCAGGCTCTGAGATCAGAGCACATTGTGCGTTCAGCATCAGGAGTAACTAATGATAAAATAGAACCTGTAGGTAAATCTTCAGAGACGCTAAAGAGAGTTTCAATGTTTCTTTCGGTGCAGTTTTTTTTATAAAAATCACCCCATTTGTCGTTGCCAATTTTGCAAATGTATGCACATTTTTTTCCTAGACCTGCAACAACTTTTGTTGCATTAGCTGCGCTTCCGCCCGAAATGGACATGACCTTTTTTGATTTACTAGCTTCAATAAGATAGTCGTGGGGCTTGTTGAGGCAGTTTCGCGTCCCACCTTTTTGTAGCTTCATTTTTTTTATAAATTCATCATCGACACAAAGTATTTTGTCGACCACTCCTGAACCTAAGCTTAATAGATCGTATTTCATATTCTATAGGCCTTTTAAAACTATCTCGAACAAACTTAACAAGGCTAATAGATTTAAGACAAGCTAGGTTTTTGTGCGAATGCACATGGCAAGCATTTATAGCCATCTTCTGGCTCTATTTGAAGAGTGGCGTGGCTTATTTCATATTTGTCATTTAAGAGTTTTTGGGCCTGGCTAAGGGCTTTTGTTGGGTCACTAGAAATAAGGTGAGCACTTAAGTTAATTTGGTTAAGAGTAAGGCACCATATATGTAAATCATGCACAGCTTTAACATCTGGCAAGCTAAGTAAATCTTTTTCAATTTCTCCTGGAGAAAGGTGAGGGGGCGTTCCTTCCATTAAAACATGCAAGGTGTCTTTAACCAGTTTCCAGGCGCTGTAGATAACAATTAATGAAAAAAGAAGGGTAATGAGTGGATCAATTGGGTACCATTTAAAAACTATTAATAAAATACCTGCAATAACAACGCCTAAGCTCCCAAGCAGGTCTCCAAGTATATGTACATAGGCGCCGCGTACATTGAGGCTATCTTTTTGACTTTTGTGTAAAATCATCATCATTGCAAAATTAGCACAAAATCCAATGGAAGCGACAACAAGTACCATTGTACCTTCTACAGGTTGGGGATGAGCTAGTCGATATATAGCTTCGTAAATTAGCCAAGCTGATAAACCCCATGTAGAGAAAGCTGAGACTAGAGCAGCAATAATTTCAGCTCGATGATAGCCATAACTCAGTTTTTTATTAGCCGGTCGTTTTGCAATCCAAAATGCAAATAAAGAAAGCAAAATAGCTCCAGCATCAGTAAACATGTGAAGGGCGTCAGTAATAAGGGCCAAACTATTGGCTAGTATTCCGAAAACCAACTCGATGATCATAAACAGACCAATCAGGCAGAGCGTCTTGCGCAAAGCCCTGATACTATCTTTTCGAGTCATGTCGTGAGAAACATGGTGATGGTGGTGGTGACAAGTCATATTTTTTAACTCATAATTTTAAAATCACGAATAAAGAGCTGTATGCTTGCTTTATTGTGATAGTAATTAACCTGAGGTGTAAATGCAATTTTTAGAGAAAGTCCTTTTTTGTAAAGGTCGCGGCGTCTATTGGCCATTCCAATGGCTATTCCTTCTAAAAAACGATCTCCTTGCTCTAAAAAAAGTTTCAGGTGAAATTTATTGATTACTTTTGGAGGCCAAGCTTGTCTTGCATGGCAATATAAAATAGGGGGAGGATTTTCATTCCCAAAGGGTTCTAGAAGAGTAAATGAATCCATTAAATCAAATGTTAAGTCTGAAAAGTTGGCTTGAGCATCTAAGAAGAGTTTAGATCGCACATCTTCTAGTTTTAAAGTTTTATTGGCTTGAGCAATAAATGAATTCTTAAATTCTGCAATATGATCTTTGTGAATAGTCATTCCTGAGGCCATGTCGTGCCCGCCAAAATTTATCAATAGTTTTGAGTTCTTCTTCAAAATGGGTAATAGCGGAAATTCTTTAATTGTGCGCATTGACCCTTTTGCTACTCCATCAACACCAATTGAAATAATGATTGTAGGGCGGCTATACTGCTTTGAAATTCTAGAGGATATAATTGGAATGATCCCTGGGTGCCAATTTTCTGAGGCAAGTACAATGGCCTTTTCCTTTAAAATTTCAGGGTGAGTTGCAATATAATCATCAATTTCATCAGACAAAATCCGTTCAATTTTCTGTCTTTCTAAATTGTTTATATCTAGCTCTTTAGCCATTTTTTCTGCAACGCTATCGTTATTTACCAACAAAAATTCAACGCCTTTTCTAGGGTCAGCAATACGCCCTAAACTATTCATTCTAGGTGCAATTTTGGAGGCAATAGATCCGGCAGAAATCTCAGGAGTGCAGATTCCACAAATATCGAAAAGCTTTTTTAAGCCCACACGAGGAGTTTGTTTAAGCTGCTTGAGCCCATATTGTACTAAGATCCTGTTTTCTCCTGTAAGAGCTCCCATATCGGCAACGGTGCCAAGTGCTACGAGGTCTAAGTACATTTTCAAATCAATATCTTTAGGATTAAGCTTTTTATTGGCAATTAGATGATTTGTCACACCATGCGCTAATTTAAAGGCTACACCCACCCCAGTAATATCTCTATTGGGATAGGTGCTGTTTAAAAGCTTTGGGTTTAATGTGGCAATGCAATGGGGAAGTTTTGCTGTAGGCTCATGGTGGTCAGTAATAATAATTTCTACTTTATCGCGTACCAACTCCTCAATTTCGTCAGTAGCTGTTATACTGCAATCTACTGTGATTACTATTTTATACTCTTGATCAATAGCAAAGTTTAGCGCGTCAATGATAACTGAGCGTTTCAAGTGGTTGCGGTTGGGTACATAAAAATGAACCTTGGCTCCTAAAGTTTTAAAAAAATCTGTTAGAAGAGCTGTGCCTGTCATTCCATCAACATCGTTATCCCCATAGATAAGTATGCCTTCATCTTTTTCAATAGCAGTAGTAATACGCTTTACAGCTTCATCCATGCCCGGAAAGAGATAGGGATCTAGTAGATCAGGGAGTTTGGAGTACAAAAATTTATGAACTGAGGCAGGTTTTGTCAAACCACGAGTTACAAGCATTTTTGCAGTTGTTGGATGAACGTTAAACTCATCTACAAGTTTCTTTGACTTCTCAAGATCTTCTTTTGGCTCTACCCAAAGGAGGTCTTCGGTCTTGTCTAAAAATGACATATTACCTCCCGAGGAGGCAAATAATATCAATCGTTGTAAAGCTTATGTAGCTTTTTCCAGAGGCAAAAACCTTTTTCATTTTAAAACACTATAATTTAATTTTCAAACTATCCATTTATCAATTTTTGAAATGTCATGCAATAAACTTTTTCAAAAAAAAGAGCTTCCCCAAGGGAAGCTCTGTAAAAAAAAATTAAGCAATAGTGCTTCTGCTTGTAGCAGTGGTGGTTTGGCTTGTTTTAGATTCTTTTTGGTGCATAAAATTCAGAAGATAAGGGGCTATAAAGAGAGATGAAAAAGTCCCTAAGATAACTCCAAGACTCATTACAAGAGAAAAATCAAAGATCTTAGATCCTCCGAGTAAAACCAAAGAAAGAAGCACAACAAAAGTTGTTAATGATGTCATCACTGTTCTATTAAGTGTCACACTAATTGAGTGGTTAATTACCTCAGAGAAAGAAAGCTTCTTGTAGAGCTTTTTGTCCTCTCTGATGCGGTCAAACACAATAATAGTGTCATTTAATGAATAGCCAATAATGGTCATTAACGCAGCAATAATCTGCATGTTAATTTGCACCGTTACACCTGAAAAATGTAAGATAGCTATTAGAGCAAGGGTGATGAAAATATCGTGAACAATACATAAAATTGCGCTTAGAGCATATTTGATCTCATATCTAAAGGAGATGTAAATCAAAATAAACAAAAGTGCTAACGAGAGCCCGATAAATGCATTGTTTCGAGTGCTCTTAGAAAGCTGGCCACTCATTTCTGACCAGTTTTTATCTAGATTTTCCAAGCTTTTATGAGTAAGTTTCATATCTTTTGCCGCTAATGCTTCCACAACCCAAGATAATCTAGGGTTGCTTTTCCATGTGGGCTGCTGTCTTGCAAATCCTGATTCAGAGGACATCCCGAAAAAGGGTCGGCCTTTTTCGTCCAAAGCAGAGCTTAGTTGAACTCTAAGAGAGTTGGGTTGATTGAGCTCTCTAATTTGGAAATCTGTTATTTTTGCTCCAGCATCAATGAGAGCGCCTGCTACTGCTTTTCGATAGTCAAGAGCAGTCTTGCCTTCAACTTGCATGCTAACAGAATACCCACCTGTAAAGTCCATGCCCATAATAGATTTTCTTTGTTGAAGGAGCAAAGTTGCACCCATAACTATAACAAAAATAGATAGCACTGAAACCCATCTAGAGTGTTTTAAAAAGTCGAATGACTTTACTTTGATCCAATTTGCCATGTTGAGCGTTGTTGCTTTAGTTTGGCTGACCCATTTAGTAAAAAATGCTCGGGTCATAAAAAGAGCTGTAAACATCGAAGAGGCAATACCAATAGTTAGAGTAATGGCCAAACCTTTAATAGGGCCAGCGTCAAAGTTAAGCAAAATAATTGCAGCAATAATAGTTGTAATGTTTGAGTCAAAAATAGCGCTAAAGGCTTTTTTGTAACCTGTAGCAATAGCTGTTGAGAGTCTTTGAGTTAATTTTAACTCTTCTCGAATACGTTCAAAGACTAAAACATTGGCATCAACTGCCATTCCTACAGTCAAAATGATACCTGCTATGCCCGAAAGCGTCAGTGTCGCTTGTAAATTTTGGAGAGTTCCCCACATAATTAACAAGTTAAAGAGGACTGCAATAGAGGCGATAATACCAGAAAAACGGTAGTAGCCAACCATTACAATAATAACAAGGGCAAGAGCAATAGCCATTGCTGTAATTCCTTGAACTCTTTCTGTCAGGCCTAGGTCTGCACTAACATTTTCTACAGATAAAATATGCGGAGTAAATGACAGTGAGCCTGCTTTTAAATCAGAGGCTAGTTTAGTGGCTTCATGTTGTGTAAATCCACCTGTAACTTGAACATTATCTCTAAGAGGCTGATTGAGCTGAGGATCATTAATAATTTGTCCATTCAAAATAATGGCCATTCTCCAACCCCGTCCAAGAGTGTATTTCTCATGTACACTCCCAACAACTTTGTCTTTAGCAAATGAAGACGTCCAGCTTGAAATGGCTTCTCTAGGGCTTATTTTATCAGCAGACTTAGCCGTTGTTTTGATTCCAAAAGTAAGGGTGTTTCCTTGACTTGGATCATAGCCAGTGCGTACATTTTCAATTTCAGAACCCTCTAGGGCAAAGTTATTAAATACTGGAATTAGAGGATGGGTTTGTCCACGCCATTCTGTATAATCGCTGCCACGATAGACACCAATTGATGACAGGGTAGTCTCCAAAGCACTAGAGCTTGAGAGATTGTGAGGTGAAGGTAATCTAAAACCGTGTTCATAGAGTTCTTTAGCATACTCTGTACGTGGCTGAACTTCTAAACCGTCTTCTGAACCTCCAAGTTGCTTCCATGCAATCATGTTGATTCCTTCAGCATCTTTACGATTCGTAATTGTTGCTTCATTCCATACATCTTGTAGAAACTTTTGCATGGATGCAAAATACGGTGAGTTTTTTGAAGCGAACTTTTCATTAATGATGTGAAAAGACATAGATGAGCCTTTAATTAGCTCAGATGCAGTGAGTCCTTTAGATGAAGGAAAGTCTAGGGCTATATGGTTGCCTTCAACGCGAATGTCAACTTCAGATAAGCCCATTTTATTAACTCTTTGAGTGAGCTCATTTGCTCCTTCTGAAAGCTCTTCTTTGCCTGTGATGGTGCGGTTGTTATGGTCTTTAAGGCCAATTAATATTGATTTTCCACCTAAGATATCTAAGCCCCATTTTAAAACTTTGCGATTGTCACCGCGAAAGTATTCTTTGAAATTTAGTAAAAAATTATTCCAAAGAATATTTTTTGTTGGAGGTGGGATTAAGAACCGGCTTTGCGTATCGTGAAGGTCAACAAGAGATGCCTGGTAATCATCTTTCCACTTGATGAGCTCCTCATGAATTTGACCTTCAATTTTGTTTGTAGTCAAAATACGTTGTTCTAAGTTTGTAAGCTCGAGTGTAGCTACATGTTTGTTGCCATGTACGGAGAAATTTTCCCGTGTTGCAGCTAGAATATCAGTATAATAGCTGGGATTTTCAAAGATAAAATCTTGATGAAAGTCTTTTTCAAATTCAGTTTCATTCGCAAGAAAGGAGTATTGGTAGCCTTGTTGACGAAAGATATTTTGAAGTTGAATAAACTCTTCTTTAAATGTTTCAGCCTGCTCTAAGTTTGCAAATTGCTGGTATTTTTGTAGTATTGGGTTCAAACCTTTAGCAACCACATAAATAGAACTATTGTCAAAGCCTTTCAAAGGCTCTCCTGCCTGAAGGACCGGCGCATAGACAACAAGGCCAAATCTTTTTTCATCTTCAGAAAGAGATGAATATGTTTCATAGTCCCAAACAGGGAAAGCTCCATTTGAAAATTCTGGAGATTCGGGGCTCCAAAAATTTTCAATTTTTTGCTTGAGCTTGTTTACTTCTTGTCTAGCGATGTAGGCTAAATCCATCAGAAGGTAGCTTTGTGTATCATCAAGTTTGTCTAGAGCAACTTGGAATCCACTCTCAGTAGGGGAGATCGCTTCATTAGAAGTTTGGGACACGCGGGCAATTTCATTAATAATGAGCTGGTTTAGTTTTTCTTTCTTTGTGCGTATATCTGGTGTGTTTACTAACGAAGAGCGTACTTCTTCAACATCTGAATGAAGACGCACATTGAAAGTGCCGCTCTCCCAGTCAACAGAAATAGCTTGAATAAATGGGCTGCAATCTCCAAGCACCAGTAAATCATTGCTCGAAGAGATGGCTTCTTTAGCAGTTCTGAAAGTAAGGGGAGTATGGGCAGTAACAAAATGCTTTTGATTGTTTTTAATCACTTGGATTGAACTGGCGACTAATTTTTGGTCATTTTGAAGTTTTAGCTTCTCCTCATCACCTGCTTTTAGTTCTTCTGATTTTTTAGCGAGATTTTTTTGTAAAATTTCTAGCTTTTCAATAAGAGGGTCTATTCCACGGCTTGGCTTTTGAGTGGCTAGGCTAAAGCTCTGAAAGTATCTGCGTGTTATAGAAGAATTTTCTCCAAAATTTTTGCAGTAGCTTTTAATGGTTTGCGCAACATTTAAAAGCTCGTTATCAAAGTTCGTTTTTGCAGAGGCATGTGTGAGGGAATTTAACAGTTCTCCATTAGATGACCTTCCAGCAAAACTTACAGCTAGTTGAGCAAAACGGTTATTTACAAGTTCTTTATATGAATCTGTAAGAGCATCACTTTCTTTTTTAGGAACAAAAGAAATAAAGTCTTTTAGCTCTTCTTTTTTTGCACTAAACCCAATTTTTCTTTCTACAATGACTTTAGTTGGATTATCGTTAATTCCTGGGGCTAAACTCAATTGAGCAGGGGCAAAAGGTATCATGGCTCCAGCTCTGGGTAAAAGAGAGCGAAACTTTTTTGCTTGATCAGGTCGGAAAAAAGAAATTTCTATTAGCTGAGGGCTTTTCTCTAAAGGCTGAATCGATTTAGGTTTTAACCCTAAGTGTTTAGTAAAGGACGTAAGCCAGTCCACAGATTCTTTTTGCATGCTGTCAACTCGATCAGTTGCTTGTTGGGCAATTTGATAGGCTTGCTTTTCACTAATAGACTTAGAAAGAGGTTTGGAATAGTAGATGAGAGTAGGCAAAACGTTGTAAATTGTTAGTACAACAACGGCTACTATTAAGATAAGATGTCCCTTCTTCAGTTTTTCCATGGTTTGTTAGATCCCCAATAATTTTTTTAATCGCGAGATATTAACATTGAGACTTCATTTTTGCAAGGAAGAGAGTGTGTAAAATAAAACAATTAAAAAAAGAACTTAACTTTGTATATAAATCAAATAATAAATTGAGACCTTAGTTAAGGTTTGTAATAAAAATTTATTTATCAATTGATAATAATTAATTAACGGTATTAACATCTCTGCTTTAAAAAAATTATTCAGGAGAAATTTATGTGTTCTTTTATGCCAGGATGGGATGTTCAAGTTCCAGGATGTAGTGAATTATACGGGATGAGCGATGTTTGTGGCTCTTACGGCCTTTCTAGGGCTGTTCGACCTGGTCAAGTTAGAGCTACGCGTGATTTAATGTCAGAAACTTGGGATCAAGCTCCTCCATTAGTGCGCACAGCAGTTGTAACTACTGCAGTAGGAACGGGAGCCTATTTCTTGGGATCAACTCTGCCTTGGGGATCTGAAACAGCAGCGCCTCTTACAGCTTTTGGTAGAGTCGCGCAGATGAGTTCTACAGAATTAGAACCTCATACGGCTTTTAGTAGAGTTGCTGCATTGGAATTCCCTGAAGTGGATTCAGCCCCTACTTATTCACCAGGAAGCTTAAGTGGAGCAGGAGCTGGTTTAGCGACGACTCTGTCATTTTTTAGGCACGCAAATTCTAGTGTTTATGAAGATGGAACAAGTGCCGCCTACCGTTTTAGATCCAAAAGGTGGGGTAGAATAGAGCAAACGAGCCATCTCTACAGAATGTTTGCTGGAGATAAAGATGTTAGAATATTTAACCCTTTGGATCCTTCGGCTCCAAAAAGTGAGATTCAAAGGTTGCACGATGAAGGGCAAATTACTGATCAAGAACGTGGTCTTATGTTAGAGTGCGTGTATGAGCCCTCTCTTGAGGCAATAGAAAAAGGGGAATATCCTTTTGGAACGTCAGTTTGGGCATTAGGGCCGAAAGAAGATCATACGCATACATTTCAACTTGGAAGTGTTGCAGGTGTCTTTACCGATACGGACTCAGAAATAAGAAGTAAAGCCTGTCTTATTGGTGATTTGAAAACGGAAGTGGGGCAAGAAGTTTGTGATGCCTTTGATGTTGCAGATTGCGATATTCCAGACGAACTAATAAGTGAATATGCTGCAAGACTTTTAGTTGAGGCTAGCGCTACTGTTAGTGCAGGAGAAAGAACCTGGGAAGATTATTTAGAAGGTATAGATTTATCTGAAGAAATGATCGGAGAATTCGTGCATGATGAGGTGTTAAAATATTCTGACGGTGAAGCAGTTTGGAGCAATTACTTAAAGCAGGCAAAAGCAGAACTTGAAAATCCCGAAGGAGGAGCTGCAACTCTTCAAAAAGAAATCGCTGCATCAGATGTTTTAGTTGACGTTGCAGTGAAATTAGGGATGCCACCTGGATGCTCTAATGTTACTAACTTTTTGAAGAGAGAGTCAAAATTTATGAAAGCTATCAGTGCTAATGAAGAGGGTATTGTTCCAGATCCAGCTTTGCAAGAAATTTTTGCAACAATATCGGAGTTTGGGTTTTAAGAGTCGAGCTGATTTGACTCCAGAGAATGTACACGCTCTTGAGTTTTTAGACCTCTTTGGAAAAAGATCTGTTTTTGGAGAAAGTGAAGAGTTTGAAACCTCAGAAATGGAAGTAGATCCTATTGAGGCCAAGCAAATAGCAGAAGAGGCCAAAGCGTGGATGAGTCAATTTCCGAAGAAAGATTCTAAAAGAAATCCTAGAAAATCAAATGGAAAAAGCCTTGCAAACGGATCGCCTGCACCTTTGACTCGTGCATCAGCGCAACGTCCTTTTCATGGTACACCAGGTCTATTACAGAAGTAATCAAAAAAAAAGAGCTGCAAGGTTAGATCTATTCTTAATTAATTGATCAGATCTAAACCAATTAAACTGTCGAAGGCAAGCCAAGAAATACATTTTTGGCTTGTCTCCTTTGTAAAGTTGTTGAGTTAAAATTTCATTTTAATACTTTAGAGCCTTGAAACCACATAGTTATAATTATAAGTTTCTTTTAATTTAATGATTAGATTGGGTATAATCTGCGATCGTATTTATTTGGATAGAGGAATATTGTGAACACAAAAAGGATAGCTCGAATTATTGGTTCGGGGTCATATTTACCTGAGAAGGTTCTAACTAATAAAGAACTTGAGTCGATGGTTGAAACCTCAGACGAGTGGATTGTAACGCGCACTGGGATCAAAGAAAGAAGAGTTGCTGGAGAAAATGAATATACTTCTACCATGGGCATTAAGGCTGCCAAAGAGGCTATTGAAAATTGTAATATTGACCCAGAAAAATTAGATTTAGTCATTGTTGCAACTTGTACGCCGGATTATTTATTTCCAAGCACAGGAGCTTTAATTCAAAAAGAAATCGGAGCGGTAAATGCCGCAGCATTTGATTTGCAAGCTGCATGTTCTGGCTATATCTTTGCTTTGTCTATCGCAAAGAGTTACATAGAGTCAGGTTTTTATAAAAATATTTTGATTGTGGCTTCTGAAAAGATTTCTTCTATTGTGGATTATGAAGATCGCAATACATGTGTTTTATTTGGAGATGGAGCTTCAGCTTCTGTAGTAAGTTTTGAGGGCAAAGGCCTTGAGATACGTGATGTGAGCTTAGGAACAGATGGAAACCAGTCAGACCTTTTGATCTTACCTGGAGGAGGAAGCCGTATTCCTTCTAGTGAACAGTCTCTAAAAGATAAGCAGCACTTCTTAAAAATGGAAGGGCGTGAGGTTTTTAAACACGCAGTGCGCCTTATGGAGGTTGCGGCTAATGAATGCCTTAGTAGTGCAGGCATAGAGGGAAGAGACTTAGCTTGGCTTGTGCCTCATCAAGCCAACATACGCATTATCAGCGCCATTGCTAAGCGCTTTGCTCTCAAAGAAGAAAATGTCTACAAAACAGTTCATAAATATGGAAACACCTCAGCTTCAGGAGTTGCTATAGCTCTTGATGAGCTTGTTCGTACAAAGGAAGTTGCTAAAGGAGAAAATGTCCTATTGGTTGCTTTTGGAGCCGGCCTAACCTGGGGCGCTTCACTATTAACTCAAAACTAAAAAGCTATTAAGGGGACTATTATGCTAAAAGCTAAAACTGCTTTTATTTTTCCAGGACAAGGCGAATCTCACAGTGTAGGAATGTGCAGAGATTTTTATGATCAATATCCAATTGTGAAAGAAACTTTTGATGAAGCTTCTAAAATTTTGGAATATGATTTAACAAAATTAATCTTTGAAGGACCTTTAGAAAAGTTATCAGAAACTCAATACTGTCAAATAGCTATTTACGTTGTAAGTATAGCCGTTCTAAGAGTCATTAAACAAGAATTTCCAAATTTAAAGCCAGACTACTGTGCAGGCTTAAGCTTGGGAGAGTACAGTGCTGCCACAGCTGCAGGTGTGATAAGCTTTGCTCAAGGTGTCAAACTAATTGATGCTAGAGGTCGGTATATGCAAAAAGCATGTTTAGATCATCCAAGTACAATGGCTGTTGTTCTAGGTCTTGCTGAAGACCAGGTTTTAGAAGTTATAAATGATTTAAATATGCCAGATAGCCTTTGGCTTGCAAACCTAAATTGCCCAGGTCAAATTGTTGTTTCGGGAACGCATGAAGCAATTGAAGCGTTTGTGCCTAAGGCAAAAGAAGCAAAAGCCAAAAGGGTATTACCTCTAAATGTAGCTGGAGCATTTCATAGTCCATTTATGAGCTCTGCAGCTAAGCAGTTAACTTCTTTAATGGATCAAATGGATTTAAATGATCCTCAAACTTTGCTGATGATGAATGCAACCGGTCAACAAGAAGAGCAGCTAGACAAAATTAGACAGAATCTAATTTTGCAGATTACAAATCCTGTGAGATGGCAATCGTGCATTCAAGAAATGGAAAGTAAAGGCGTCAACTCTTTTGTTGAAATTGGATGTGGCAAAGTGCTCAGCGGATTAAATAAAAGAATGGGATTAAGTGGACAAACTTGCTGCATAAATTCTGTAAAAGATTTAGAATCGTTTAAAAATCAAGTTTTAGCTTAAAACTAAGAAGAGGAGCTTTAATGTTAGAAGGTAAGAAAGCTATAGTTACTGGAGCAACAGCTGGAATTGGAAAGGCAATAGCCTTGACTCTTGCTGAGGCTGGAGCAGATGTCGCAGTTTTTGGAACTAACTCAGAACGTGGTCAAAAAGTTGTAGATGAAATTAAATCTAAAACTAGCCGTGAAGCATTCTTTGTTTCTGCAGATGTTTCAAGCACTCAAGAGGTTCAAGAATCTGTCAATCAGGTTGTTGAGAAATTTGGATCAGTTGACATACTCGTTAACAATGCAGGGATTGTTAAAGATGGTCTTCTTATGCGAATGAGCGAAGCTGACTGGGATCGAGTCATTGATGTAAACTTAAAATCTGTATTTAACATGAGTAAAGCAGTGCTTCGCACGATGATGAAAGCTAGAAGCGGCAGAATCATCAATATTAGTTCTGTTATCGGCTTGACAGGAAATGCGGGTCAGGTTAATTATGCTGCTTCAAAATCAGGGATTATTGGAGTTACAAAGTCTCTTGCCAAGGAACTAGCAAGCAGGAATATCTTTGTCAATTGTGTTGCTCCAGGGTTTGTCGACACAGGAATGACAGACACTTTAGGAGATAATCTCAAAGAGGAAATTTTAAAGGCAATTCCAATGAAAAGAATTGGAACGCCTGAAGAAATCGCTCAAGTTGCTCTGTTTTTAGCGGGCAATGGAGCAAATTATATAACGGGTCAAGTCCTGCCGGTTGACGGTGGAATGACAATGTAATTTTATAAATTATTGTTTAAAGTAAATTCGAGGTAAGAATGTCAGACCAACAATCATTAGAAAAAGAAGTTATAGATATCGTTGTGGAACAATTAGGTATTGATGCTTCTGAAGTGGATTCAAGTAAATCTTTTGTTGAAGACTTGAATGCAGATTCATTAGACTTAACTGAGTTAATTATGACTTTTGAAGAAAAATTCGGTTTCGAAATTTCTGAGGAAGATGCAGAAAAACTCAAAACTGTTGGAGATGTGGTTGAATACATAGCCAATAAGAAGAAACAAGGCTAAACATAGTTTCAGTCAAAAACCCTTAGTTTACATTATGTAGGTTAAGGGTTTCTTTTTGCCCTAAGATGCTGCGTGTCTAAAAGTAATTTGTCTTGCAAAAGCCTCAAGAAGATTTATTGCAACAGATGGGCATTCAGAAATAATAGCCGTGATGTGTTTTTTGGTCAGCGTCAGCAAATGACAGCTAGAGGAACATATAGCCTGGTATTGATGAAGTTGGTCATTAAAAAGAGCTTCATCTCCAAAAAGATCCCCTTCACTCAGTTCAATTAACAACTGGTTTTTTTTGTCAAAAAGTTGAACTTGCCCTTTTTCAATAATGTATAGGTGAAGAGCGTTTTGATTGTCTTTAAAGACACACTCTCCTTTATCTAAAACTTGGATTTCAATTTTATCGGCTATCGCAAAGAGGTGCTCTAAGTTAAGGTCAGCAAAGAGAAATGTTTTTTTGAGTAGAAATGCTTTTTCTATTTGATTGGGTAATCTCATTTTAATGCAGTCTCCTGTATGGATGAGTTGTCTGGCTTAACAGTTATTTCTTGAGCGGGCAAGGGTATGTTTAGACGATCTTTTAGTGAAAAAACAATCATGCGGTTAACTTTTGATGAAGATTTTTCGAGTAGGTCTAAAAGTTTTTCTAGAGAAAGTACGGGTAGTTTTAGCTCGTGATAGCTTTTGAAAAATTCTTTTTCATGGCTCTCTTCTACAAGCGGCCTTATTTGTGTGTAAACTTTTCTAGAACACATTTTTTGAAGAGTCTCTTGCGCTTGACTGTAGGTTTTGGGGTTCGACGAGTGTATTGATTGGGTAAGAATTTCCCCTTGTTCAAAGTCTTGTATATGAGCTTGCATTTGGATAATAAAATCTAAAATAGAATTTAGGCTGTGGTTCAAAGCTTGTTCTAGCAAGTTCAATATGCTAAATGGATAGCTTTTCTGAATAGTGATGTAATGATAGTGGTAGAGATAGGCCTTTTTAATCTCTTGTGAGCAAATTTTATCAAATGAACTTTTAAGCATTTTTTTATCAAGCTTTGCTAAAATTTGCCCAGAAAAAAGTCTTGTTTTGTCTGGGTATGCGTCGCATTCAAGCACGTCAACTAATATAGGAATACTCTCAATGCTCATATTTAAAATTGTTCTTTCTAAATCTCTTTTTTCTGGCTCTTTCCAGTTAATTGTTTGCAGTAATACAGTTTTGAGATTTGAATGGTCTAAAGTTTTTTCAATGCAATCAACAAGCAAATATCGAGTAGACCTCTGATTTTCAGATTCAAGCTCTGAGAGAAAAACAGGTAGCAGATGCTTGTTGCGCTGATCAAGAGTTGTTGAGAGAGTTTTTAAAATTGATTCTCTTAGTAGAGGTTTCTTTTCTAGCAAATCCATTAAAGTGGGTGTGTAGTTGCCAATTTTAGAGAACCTTACCGCTTCAATAGCTACTTTATTTTCAGTTTCATCGTCTGACATGAGCATGGCTTGTAGCAGCTGCTCTGAATCAACGCTACTATTGGCTCCAGATTGTATTAGTGCCATTGAGGCTCGAGAGTAAGGGCATTGGGTATCTAAGATTTGATCACGAGCAATTAAATCCATTTTGGCTAAATGAAAAATTAGGAACTTATAGAGACTTGGATCCTTTTTTATCCAGTACTGAAAGTATGGCTGGAATTGCTTAGACACGTCATTTGGGTGATCATCTAAGATTTCTAGGAATAGTAGTTTTACAGAAGACGGAAGTTTTGTGATTTTGCCCATTAAGATATGTAAAAATCTTCTGTCGTTAAACCTAAGGCCACACTCAAAAATAAAAAGTTGTTCTCTTGTCTTTAAACTCAGAAATTGCTGTAAAAACTTTTGCTTGCTTCGCTGGTAGTCTTTTCTCTCTACTTGTGTCTCCCAGCTATGCTTGGGTTTTTGAAAGTTAATTAAGTGTGAAACTAAATTGTAGAAGATGCCTTTGGTATAGTAGGCGCGCATTAAAAGACCCACTCCTAGCATGAGTAGAGACAAGCACAGCCCTAAAACCTTGCTGTGTTGTTGAAAGAGCAAAATTAGGCCTGAGCTAAGTAAGATGCCTAGTGGTTCAATTAAGGACTCTGAGATAATTCGTATTTTGCTTTTGAGTTTTAAGGGAACTGCATTGAGAAGTAGCGTAAAATTGTTATCTTCAACAAGTGTTAAAACTCCCTCAACCGCAATAAATCCCATGACTGTTAAGAATATATGGTTTGAAAATGCCCACCCAAAGAACAATGATGTAAAAAAGACGGGTACGAGTAAAAGTGCATTATGAAGTCCTGCTTTTTTTATGAGTCTTCCATAGATGAAAAAACCAAATAAAATGTTGAAAATCCCACCAAAGAAGTAAAGCTCTCCAAGAAATTCAGTTAGCCCTTTGTCACTTGAATGTACAAAAATGGATTGTAGATTGAACATATATTCATATTCAGTAATGACCAGTAAGATCTGCAGAAGAACGCAAAAGAGCAATAGAAGCAAAGTAAATGGGGATGTCACTATTGATTTGACGAGATCTCTTGTTCTTGTTTTGATCACAACAAATTGTTCAAAATCATCAGGTAGTTTCTTCAAATCTTTATTGATAAGTCTAACAATTAAACCACTACAAACAATTGGAAATACAGTGATTGCTAAAACAATCCATGGGCTTTGAACTGACGAGGTAAAGAACGTCATTACAGCGCCCGAGACGGCTGTTCCTAAAAATATGGCAGAGTAAAAAATTCCGAAGAGGCGCTTTGCATTTTGCAATTCAAAGTATTGGTCGATAAACGTCCAGTAACAGGAGTAAAAACCTATTTGTATGATGTAGCAAAATGCCTTGAAGAATATAAAAAACATTTTAGAGTTGATGCCTAGGCTTAAGGCTACAAATGCTAGAAAATATAAAGCTGCTGAAATGCCAGCCCATAAGTAGTAAATCTGATGTATTGATCTTCGATTATAAAAATATAATAAGATCCCGGAAAATGCAAAAAGTCCAAAGGAAGTAATGATAAACGCAAAAGGCAGTGATTGTGAGCCAACGCTCTCAATCAATAGGATGTCTGAATAGGCGACTCCAAAAGAAACTGAAATAGACCATGCAAACGCAAGTAAAGAAAAGAATAACACATTTTTCTTTTCGCTAGGTCTAATGCAAAAAAGTCGCTCTAACATTTAGCTCCGTTAGTTAAATGAAGAAGTATAAAGTTAGTAAACAATATTCTCTTATATCTAGTACTTGATTATTAGGTATAAAATGACTTCAATTAATTAAAATGAGTCTTATATAATATCAAAAAAAAAAGTTTTTTTGTACATTTTTTTACCCTATTTTGTTTGTTGCTCTTTATAGCTTTAAAAGTTAAACTTTAAACCTTTAGATGATTAAAATCATTTTTTTACACATATGAGTACAATCTAATAAGGAGTCTATGGAAGAACGGAACGTCATAATTATTGGGTCAGGCCCTGCAGGTTATGCAGCAGCTATTTATGCAGCTAGAGCTAATTTGAAGCCCCTACTTTTTGAAGGGTTTTATTCAGGTCCAGCGGGTGGTCAATTGATGACAACTACTGAGGTTGAGAATTATCCAGGTTTTCCTGAGGGGATTACAGGCCCAGATTTAATGCAAAATTTCAGAAAACAAGCAATTAGGTTCGGGACTGAGTGTATTACAAAAGATGTTGATGAAGTTGATTTCAGCTCACACCCTTACAAAGTTGTCTCACAAAAAATTGAATATTTTGCGCACACAGTAATTATCTCAACAGGAGCTACGGCAAAAAGGCTTGATATAACCGGTGCAAGAGATGGAGAGCTTTGGCAGAAAGGGGTTTCTGCTTGCGCTGTTTGTGACGGTGCGATGCCCATTTTTAGAGACAAGGAACTCTTTGTTGTAGGGGGTGGAGACACAGCCGTAGAAGAAGCTCTTTTTCTAACCAAATACGCTAAACGCGTTAATCTTGTTCACCGCAGAGATGAACTTAGAGCCTCTCAGATAATGGCAGACCGCCTAAAAAATCATCCAAAGGTGAATATTCTTTGGAACAAGGAAATGGTTGAAGTTAGTGGATCCACTGTTGTTGAAAGCGTTTCTTTAAAGGATACTCAATCACAAGAGATTTCAAAGCATGATGCCGGTGGAGTTTTCTTTGCAATTGGTCATTCTCCAAATACAGCTTTTTTGAACAATCAACTTAAATTAGATAACGTAGGTTATATTCTTACAGAAGCAGATAGTACTCGCACACCCATTGAAGGTGTTTTTGCATGCGGAGATGTACAAGATGCAATTTATCGCCAAGCAGTCTCAGCTGCGGGTTCTGGCTGTATGGCAGCACTAGATGCCGAGAGGTGGCTAACTCATAATGGGATTGGTTAGATGATCAGTTTTTACAAGTCGCAGTTTCTTTTGTTGATTGTCTCGTGGCTTGCTATTGTTTTATTCATTATTTTTGGAGGCGTGATGCTCAGCGGCGCCTTTAAATTCTTTATGGTATTTTTTACTTGGATTCCAGGAATCTTAGCAATCTATTATATGAAAAAAGAAAAGATGGCTTTGCCTGTTCTGAAAAGCTCAGGTAAAATATTATTTGTAATATACTTAGCGATTTCTACAGTTGTTTTGGCCTTTTTATTTAGCATGCCTTTTTGTTTGATTAGGTCTGTTGCAAGTATGAAAGCTCTGTTTCCATTTTTTCAATATAGCTATGGGGCTGAAAGCGGGTTTTCTTCTATATTACTTGCATCACAAATTTTATTAATGCTGGTCATGTCTTTAGCATACTATGTATTTGCTTCAATGGGGCATGAGTTGATGTTTAGAGGATATGCCTGGGAAAAGCTTAAGTTTTTGGGCTTTTGGAAAGCATCTTGGCTTATTGGGTTAATTTTCTCTGTTTGGTTTGTCCCAATGTTTTTAATTGGTGTAGAGTATCCTGGAACGCATTTAAAATCTGTCGTCATTCAAATTCTTATTTGTGTCTTGGTAAGCCCAATAATGGTTTATTTAAGAGTTGTTTCTAAGGGTTTACTAGTTCCTGTCCTTTACATTGGTATTGTAAAAAGCTTGTCGAATTTATTTCCATTTTTGTTTCAAAGTGCAGATTACTTTTACATAAACCTGCAAGGCTTTGCAGCAATTTTCTCTCTTTTGCTTATAAATTTGATTCTCTTTCTTAAGACACGTAAAACTCCATTTTTGGAGTATGAGCTATGATAAAAGGAATTGGGACAGATATTTTAGAGGTTTTGCGCTTTAAAAAAGTTTTAGAAAAGCATTCAAAGCGCTTAATTCAGCGCCTTTTTAGTGTTGAAGAATATGAATACTGCTTAAAGCACAAAGACGCCACTGCACACTTGGCTGTGCGCTTCTCTGCAAAAGAGGCTATTGCTAAAGCTTTAGGTTGTGGGTTTGGGAAGAATCTATCGTTCAAAGATATTGTAATTGACAAAGAACCAAATGGAAGACCCACGGTGAAGTTCTCTAAAAGAGCTATGGAAAAATTTCAAAATCCTCAAGTGAAGGTTTCTATGAGTCATTGTCAAAAATATGTTACAGCTACAGCTATTTGGATTTAGTCTTCATGCTGCTTTTCATCGTCTGATGCAACATTGCAAAAGATCATTCTTCCTGATGCTGTGTGCTTAACTGATAGAACATTAACGGAAATCTCTTTGCCGATATAGTCTCCTCCACCATTGACAACAACCATTGTGCCATCTTCTAAATATCCAACACCCTGATTAGGTTCTTTCCCAGCTCGCTGAACTTTAATAAATATGACTTCGCCCGTTTGTGATATAGGTTTTAAAGCGTTAGAAAGTGTATGCAGGTTGATGATCTTGACTCCCTCAATTGTTGAAGTTTCAACTCTGCTAATGTCTGCTGTAATAATATTGCCATCTAGCAATCTACCTAAACGGATTAATTTTGAGTGCTGGTCTTTAACTTCGGGGAAGTCGGTATCGTTATAGCGAATGCCAAGCTGAGTATATTCTTCTAGCTTTTTTAGAGAGTCTAAAGAGCGTCTGGCTTTAACTTTGAGAGATTCATCGTTAGATTCAACTTGCGAATAGAGCTCGCGGACTACGAATCTAGGAATAACTACATGTTGATCCAGCAATCCAGAAAGAGCTAAATCTATTATACGAGTATCTGAAAGAGCAGAAGTATCTATAATAAGATCTTTCTTTTTTTGCTTTAAAGGTGAAAATTTTACAAAAGGGATGCTTGCATACAATTCATCTGAGGCTCTTAGCGTTAAAATTAGCCCCATGTATATTCCGAAAAGAAATATCCCAATTTCAATAATTTCAACAAAAGGGCTGTTTAGAGCTGCAGCACCAGTGAAGCTAATTTTTAAAATAGAATGTAGTATTAGGACAAGTGCTTGCCCCATTAGATATCCAAAGAAGAGTCCAAGTAAAGAGATGTTAAATGAGCGTAAATTGAAGCGCTTAAAAATGACATCAAGGGCAATTAAAAAGATTCCAAAACAAAATCCAACAACAAGGCCAAAGATTGCAGCCGCAGTCGAGTGAAAAGTGTGTATAGAGTAAATTGTTACAAACAGCATACAGAGAAGCGTAAAGAATGTGCGGACAAAAGCAAGAGAGACGTTCATGTTTCTAAATCCTAGGTATTAATTTTTATGTTATTAAGTTCTAAAGTTGTTATTCTATATCAACTCTTTATTTTAATAAATATGCAATTTCAAAATTTACTTTGGTATTTAGATGAAAGATTTTTTAAAATCTATAAGCAGTATTTTTAATTTATGTCTCTATTCAAATCGTTATTAAAGAATGTGCACTACTTGACTTGTGAAGGTAAAATTTTAATGATCTTCTTCGCAGGTTGCAAATATCGCTTATTTTAGATATGATTTACTTTTGCTGAAACCTAATGGGAGATAAGCATGTACAAGTGCAGTCACTTTTTAATGATTGTTATATCAGGAATTGTTTGGACCTTAGTGGGTGTTATGTTGATGACACTTGGGATGCACCACTTAATGGATGCTCTTAGGTTTTGGGATGAGATTTTGATTTCATCTCACTCTTCTTTAATTAAAAGTTTATCATATGTTTTCAATAAACCTCAGCAGGCTTTGGCAGCAGTAGTAGGAGTTTGTTTACTTATTGGATACGCTAAAGGGCATTTTGTTCTATCGAAGTCGGTGAAATCTGGTGTTCAGAGAATACTATCTCAGCCCAATCCCTCTGAAATAAAAAAATTGTATGGAAAAAAATATTACTTTTTAATTTTTTTAATGATGAGTTTGGGAATGATTCTTCGTATTTCTAAAATACCTGAAGATATTCACGGAGCCATAGATTTAGCTATTGGAGCTGCTCTCTTGAAAGGAGCTCTGACTTATTTCAAATATGCTTTGGCCGAGAAAAAAGGTACGCTTGCTCAAGAAAAATGGTAGGGTGAGTTGTTCCATATTTGGACAGCTCGATAAATTTGTTCTGCAACTACAAGGCGAGTGAGCTGATGAGTAAAGATCATTTTGGAAAGGCTAATTAAGGGGTAGTTTTTGAGCTCTTGAGTTAAGCCATGAGCTTCGCCAATTACAAAAGTTACTTGAGAACCTCCTTCAATGAGCCCTTTTTCAAGAGTCTTCGCAAAAGACTCAGACGTAAGAGAGACTCCTTTGGGGTCAAAACAAAAAATTTGGTTCTCTTTTTGAAGAGCTTTAAGTAAAAGTTCTGAACTTTTAAACCAATTAAAATGAAGCTGGACTTGTTTTTGCATTCGCTTTTGATAAAGGTTTAATGCATCTTCTAACCAAGCTTCTTTATTTTTACCGACGGAATATAGGTTTATTTTATACATGTTAAATACATCGCCTTTGCTTTCATGGATTACTTGGAATCCTTCTCGAGTTGCTTTTACGGTGCCTTTTCTAGAGCATCCCGTGGTTTGGTATGGAATATTTTTTGCTTTAGGATTTTTAGCATCTTACATGCTTGGGGTTCACCTTTTTCTTTATGAAGTTTTCTCTAAAACATCAGTCAAAAAAGAAATGGTGGTGGATCAAAATCGCTTAATTGAGCTCTGTCGCAAATATCCCAAGCTTTTCGACAAAAATCAGCTCAATATTGAAAGTATTTTACCTCTTTTACACAAATATATTAAGGCTAAAATTTTACCTTTAAAGTTCTTTAACCATGCAATTTTGCATGCGCGCAAATTCGCAACCGCAATTATTGACCAACTGACGACTTACCTTGCCATAGGCATTCTTATTGGAGCTCGTCTTGGCTATGTGTTCTTCTACGGTTGGCCGTCTTTTAAGTCTAACCCAATTGAAATCTTCAAAATATGGGAAGGGGGGCTTGCCTCTCATGGCGCTTCTTTTGGAATTTTACTGGGTTTAACTTTGTTTATAATGAGGCGTTCAAAAGAAAAACTAAAGTTCACATTTCTACATGTTCTTGATGTTATTGCAATCTTTACTGGAGTTATAGCTTTTTTTATCCGCATAGGAAATTTTGTAAATCAAGAAATTGTTGGCACTCCCACTAATGTGCCCTGGGCTGTGATATTTGCTCAGCCATTTGGCGGTGAAACTTCAGTACCCAGACACCCAGTACAGCTCTATGAAGCATTTTTCTACTTATTTTTAGCAGCCTTGACCTACATGCTTTGGAAGAAAAACAAAGTTAAAATGGGAGAGGGGGTTATGAGTGGTGTTTTACTCGTTCTTTTGTTTTCTTTTCGCTTTTGTATCGAATTCTTAAAAGAGCATCAGGGTCTTGTTATTCAACCCCAACACGCTCTTCAAATGGGACAAATTTTAAGCATCCCTTTTGTTGTGTTGGGGCTAACGCTTGCTCTACGTCCTATTTGGCAGGGTAAGAAGCTATACAAGAAATCTCAAGTTTAGCATCCAGAGGTAGTCTTGCAACTTCAAAAGCTTGTCTTGCAGGCTTTGGATCATCTTCATTGAAGAAAGTCGCATAGACATCGTTTACGGCCTTAAAATCGTCCATATTTGCTAGGAAGACCTCAGTTTTGATAACGTTTGCCATAGTTAGCCCAGAATCCTCTAGGATGGCCTTTAGGTGGCTTAAAACGAGTTGAGCTTGCTCTGAGACATTTCCGTCAACAATCTTCATTGAGGCCGGGTCTAGGGGGATTTGGCCTGATACGAAGAGTAAGTCGCCGTATTTAATGGCTTGTGAATAGGGCCCTATTGCGCTAGGGGCTCTTGCTGTGTGTGTTGCTTCTAAATTCATTATAATCCTAGGGTTATGATAAAAATACTTTCAAAATAATAGTTTATATGGTAAAATACAATTAAAGTAAGGACAATGTACTTGGATATGAATAAAGAAGCAAAAAAAAAGAGGTTTGTTTCGATTTTGAGCAAAGTTGCTCAGTCGAGAAGAGGTAAGGTTGAAAAGGACCTTGCTGAGCACGAATTTTACTTAAAAAATGTTAAGGAAAAATCATCTCTTTTTGATTATCTTGTATTTCAGGCTATTCTTGAACAAGCAGATACTATGTCACTTGTATTTGGTAAACCTCACCAATTCCACGTTGTAGGAGCTGAAGAGACTCGTTTGAGCAGGGAAGCCTACGATACTCTAGAAAAGTCAGCCATTCTAAGGCCTACTCGCATTGGACCTCTGAGCCTAATCGGCTAATTTAATAAAGCTATTTGTCAGATTTTAGATTTGAAGTAGGAAGACTACCTAAATTTTTCTGCTGTTTCCTCGGCAGTATTAAAAGATTTGGCAGCTTCTTCTATTCCTGATTTTAATGGCCCAAGCTCATCGTGTGCAAACCTTTTAGTTAAATCATCTTTAAATGCAGGCCACTTTAGGAAAATAGAATTTACAACGCCTTGATGAACCATAAAAGGTTTAGTAGCCTTGAAATACTCGAGGGCTTTTTCGGGGTTATAAGCAGCTCGCTTCATTTCTATTATTCGAGCGCCGCTTTTAAACTTGTCGAATTTTTGAGGGGACTGCTTTGCCACAAAGTCGACCGTTGCTTTTGTGTATTTCTTCCAGCTTGTTCCACTTTGTGTAAAAAGTGTGTTCATTGCTTTAAGGTTTAAGTTCTCAATTTGATCAGCTGCATCTGAAATTTTAAGGATCTTGATTATTAGCTTTATTCTCAAAACTGAAACATTTTTATATGCTAAAATTTCAGTACTACCTTCTTGAGGGGTCTCAAAGAAATGAGTTAGTTGTTTTACAACATTTTCAGAACTAGACTCTTCAATAATTTTTTTTATGGCTGGAAGGTAGTTTTTTATTGCTTGTGCTACACTTTGATCCTCTAGATCAAAAACTCCAAGTTGCGTGTCAATTTTATCTATGCGTTGACTCAACATATCAATATCTTCAGTAGTTAAATCCGGAAGATTTAAGTAAGATGGATCTTTAATAAGAAGGTTTGCAAGATCTCCAAAAAATAAATAAGCAGCTGTTTGAACTTGTCTATAAGGGTTTAGTACAGCGCGAAACTCTTGCGCACTTTTCGTTGCTTTTATAGTAAGTCTAGGAAGATTTTTGTGCGCTTTTTTGTGAGCTTCCAATTCACGTGCATTAGGTTCTCTCTTGGAGCCTTTTTGTTCCATTATTTCCAATTTTAAAAAGTGATCTAAAAACATGGCGTTGAGCTCTTCATCTGACCAGTCTAAGTAGTTAGTTAAAAGAGCTAAGTGGGTATGATAAAATCTCAGGCCCATTGTTAGAGTTTCTAGGAAGCTTTTTTGGAGCTTGCCTAGCTGCATTTGTTGGACTTGTGCTGGAGTTTGCGTCCCTTTACCTTGTGGGATAACCATGACAGACTGAAGGTCTGTTAAGTCTTGACCCGAAGCTTCATATGGACGTATCTTTATAAGATAATGCGTAACCATTGAGCTGGCAATAGCAACTAATTTTGATTTTAAGTCGCTGCGTTTTACCTGGAATAAACAGTCTAACTCTTGGATACTACTTAAAAGTTCAAAGTAAAAAAGTGCCTCAGGAAAGAGTTCATGAAAATCAGTGGTAAATGTAGTCATTTCTTCCCATTTAGATGGATTAGGGAGCTTTGCCATCTTTTCAAGATATTTGATGGCCTCTCCACACGCTTTACCCACTTGCCTCTTAATAGACTCCTTTTCTTGAAGTACAACCATAGTATTCTGTTGGCCAGCATGAGTATACTGAGTAACCCTTGCTCTACTTTGAACAGCACGACGCTGTTCTTTGGTTTTTGCAGATCCTTTGAGTCTTGGAGTCACTAAAGCAGCCTCTTTCTCTTTTTCCGGTTTAGAAAGAATTTGGAGAAAGCCTACCCTAAATTTTTCAGGAATAACTTTTGATACAAGATTCAGATCATTTGTCAGTCGAAGACAAAAAAGCGGAGCTGAATGTTTTTCAAAACCTTTGTCTAAAAGATCTCCTGAACCAAGGCTGTCTATTGCTTCTTGTATCTGTGATTTTAGAAATGCTATGAGCTCTTCTTTTGTTTTCTGGGCTATTTTCGGATTTCTAAGTGATTTAATAAAACCTGCATAAAAGGAGCTCTCAATTTCTTCCATTTTTTCAATCAGCGCTTTAATCAGATCTCCTGGTGTTTTTTCATGCCCAGTAGATTTAAGCAACATTTCAATCATATTAGTGTGTTTATATGAGATAAGGTGGACTAATTTGCTTATTTCATTCAAAGTTGACTTGACTTGATCGCTGCTAACGTCAGCTAGTGCACAACTTACAAAAGCATTTGTTTCTGAATCATAGAGCGTAATACTACCGCTCGTTTCCGGTTTAAAAAGAGGAGCTGTTTCTGCAGCCATTAATCTGTTGATGTAGGCATTTGTTTCTAGATACAACAAGCATTCTTTATGAGCTTGTAGATGTAATCTAGGTTGTCTAACTGAAGTTACGTGTAACAATAAGCGATTATATGAAGCGATAGAGTCTACATATTGGGTCTCTTTTACATGATATTGAGTTTCAAGCTCAAGAACTTCTTCTTTGATTTGATCCTCAACTGGAGAATAATCTTGTTTTACCTTCTCAATCTCACTTTCAGCTATAGCACTTAATTGAGTGTGTTGAGACTCTAACGTTTCAAGTTGAGCCTGAAATTTAAGCTTTGAATCAGTTTGTTCTTCTAGCAATACTTTAATTTCGCTTTGAAGAGTTGTAACTTGTTGTTTTGATTTTTTTTCTGCAGCATTAACAAAACTTTTATGCTTTTTCCTGCTTTCAAGAGAATATTTTTCACCTAAATCTTCACTCTCTTCCAAGCGCTCTAGCTGTTCTTTTAAGCTTGCAAGCTTCTTTTGAGAAGTTTCTATGCGAGTTTGAATATTGGTCTCAGAACTCTTTTGTTGAGCTTTTAAATCATCAATTGCAGTCACAGATAATCTGCATCTACTTTGTATTTCCTCAATATTAGCTTGCATTTGAGCTGTTTTCTCTGAGTACTTTTCTCGAACTGCTTCAACATCAGCCTTGAGTTTTTCAGTTAATTTAGAGTAACCGTTTTTCATTCTCCCAATTTTTGATTGAACTTTTGAAACCAGCCTACCTAAATCAAAGATCCAGGATTTGTAGACAGATACAGCTGTTAAGCCTTTTTGTTTAATAAGAGCTATTTGATTGCCATATTGCGTTTGCATAAGCTCAAGTATTTCTGTGTATGCAAGACGAGATTCACTAAAAGCGCCTTGAATAGTAGCATTACTTTCCTTAAGAGTTTCTAATTCTTTGAAATTAAACTTTCCATGTCTTAGCAATAATTCATATTGGCAAGCCTCTTGAATTTCTAGATTTGATTCTAGAAAACTCGTTGAAAAGGAGACCGACAGGTTTCTTATGTGATCGACTTTAGGGTCTTCAAATTCTCTTAAAGCAAGTTGGTGTAGACGAGCTCTTGCACTAACTTCAAATTGATCAATTTCAGCAGCAGACATAAGTGTGAGACCTCTGCGCACTGTTAAAGATTGGCCTGCTTCTTCATGGGCTAACGCCTTAGCATGGATTTCTTCAAGCTGATTGAATAATTTTCCCATTATATGAAGTGATTCGTGTCCCTTCGTGTGGAGTAAATTACGTGTCTGTTCGTAAGCATTTGCTAAACGAGTGATATTTCTCTTTGTCCAAAATTCTGCCGCAGCTTTAGAGTTCGCCAAAATAGCAGGATCTTTCCCTTCTATAATCGCTTGCGCCTCCCTATGCGGAGCTAGGGTTGAATAATCTGCTGTAGCCATTTTTACTCATATTGTTTAACTGCCTAGCTTATTATAAAATAATTTTTATTATTTGTCTATTAAAAACTGGTTTTAGTTAACTATCAGGCTTAGAAATGGGGAAAAATGCGTTGTTTTAGGGCTGTTACAAGCTTAGATGAGTCATTGTCAGGGTGTTTAATGTTTTGTTGAATTTGCTTAACACTGGACATGACTGTAGAATGGTCCCTAGAGAAGATGCGGCCAATCTTCATATAAGGCAGTTTGAGGTACTCTCGGCAGAAAAACATGCTCATTTGACGCGGTAAAACACACTCTCTGCTCTGTGATTTACTTAAAATATCATCAATTTCTACCCCAAAATAGAGGGCTATTAGGTCAATAATACGCTCGACAGTAACCTTGGCTTTTTGCTCTTTCTTGATAAGATCAGCCAAAAGTCGCTCAATAGCCTCTGGAGTTAGCTTGTCAGGGTCAATATTTTGCCCTTGGGGGAGTTTAAGGTGTGCTCTTAAAATAAGGGCGCTAATGGCCTGACTTAGGATTTTGGGATTTTTAGAGAACTTTTGAATGAGGAAATCCTTAGATTCAGAGCTTAAAGTGACATTAACCTCTGAAAGCTTTTTGTTGAGGATTTTCTTCAACTCTTGGGGTGCTGGAACTTGAAGGGGGAGTACAATGCCCCATTCAAAGCGACTAATGAGCCTAGGTTCGATATCTTTAAGCTGCTGAGGGCTTAAATGAGAGCTTAAAATGATCTGTTTACCATCCATGTGGAGAGAGTTGAAGGTGTGAAAGAACTCTTCTTGTGTAGCGCTTTTATGGGCTAAATGGTGAATGTCATCTACTATCAAGACATCGCAATCTCTATAAAAGTCTCTAAATTCAGGCATTTTGCCTGACTTAATTGCAGAGACCATATTCTGCGTGAATGTGAGAGATTTAACATACTGTACTTTGGCTTTTTGAACTTTTAACAACGTGGCTGTTGCATGAAGTAAATGGGTTTTTCCAATGCCTTCTACCCCATAGATGTATATCGGGTTGTAGATAGGAGGCTCCGTTTTTTTGAAACTTTTGAAATCAGAGAACAGCTTAAAGACTATTTTATTTTGCAGTGTTTCAACAAGAGCTTCAAAGGTATGACTTTGATCAATTGGGTCTGTAATAAATTGAAAGGCTGGAGGACGATCAGTTTTCTCTTTATCCGCTTTAGACAAGGGCCTTTTTTGAGCCACCTGCATATGGATTTTGACGAGTCTGCCATTTTCATTAAGAAAACTTTTCCGTGCTTTTGGTAATAAATATTCGTTGAACCATTGCGCCTGAAAGCTATCAGGGGCCTCTAAATATAAATTGGCAGCATCAAAATTCAGGATCTTTAAGCATCTTGCCCATCTATCGATGGTCTCTTTCCCAAGATCTGGCTCTAAAGCTTTGAGGTAGTCATCCCAAGCTTGCATATAGGCGTTTCGCTAATTCTTATGATTCTTTAATAGCCGTTTTCTTATTAACCAAAATAGTAGGCTTCTTTTTCTTTTTATCAAGAATTCGATTCGTTATCCATTGTTGCAGGATGCCGAGCATTGAGGCAGAAATCCAGTACAGGTTTAATCCTGATGGCATATTGTAGCAAACAAGAGATATGAAAAGGACCATCATGTTCCCGATCATTTTTTGTTGCTTCTGCTGATCTGTCATCAAAGATTTATCTGTTGGCATAACAGTGGTCATTCTCTGTTGTACCCAAATCATAATCCCTGAAATTATTGGGAGTAAATGGAATTCTGTTCCTATAAAAGGAATAGAAGTGGTCCAGCTAAAAAGAACATCTGGCGCTGTTAAATTTGTAATCCAACCCGGTATAAATGAAACTCCTCTTAGAACAAAAGCGGATCTAAGTAGGCTAAACATACCAATCAAAAATGGCATCTGAATAAGCATAGGCAAGCAACCTGTTAGTGGGTTGACTTTGCGCTTGCGATACAGTTGCATTGTTTCAATTTGAGCTTGTTTAGGGTTCTTTTTATACTTTTTCTGTATGGCGCTAATCTCGGGTGCAATTTCTTGGTTCTTTCTCATAGATCTAATTGACCAGCTATTGAGAGGGTAAAGAATAACACGAAGTAGCACAGTAAGTAGTATAATAGATAGACCCCATGAATGAGTTATCGTATGGATTGCATTCATCAGAACAAACAAGAGCTTGGCACACGGTTCAGAAATAATCGGTAAAAAACCGTGGTAGGATTGAGCTCCTAAATAGTTCGAAGTGGAGTTTTCACCTTGGGCTTGCTTTAATGCTTTATTCTCTAAAGGGCCTGCGAATACTTTTAACTCTGTATCTGAAGAAGTTTGAGACAGAGGAAGTAGAAATTCATAACCTGCTTGTCTTTTTTTAGCAGGTGCATCGACATCAATTCTTGAAGTTAGTGTGTCGCCACTAATCTTATTAACTCTATAACCTTTGCCCAGCTTAGTCTGCGGATCAACTAAAATGGAAAAGAACCCATTAGAGTTTGAAATCCAATCTGGGGCCACATCTGAATTTTCATTTGTGGTCTTAGGTAGCTTCTGTTTTGCAATATCAAATTTATTGTTTTTAAGATGCCTGTATTTCAAAATAGGTTGTTGTTGGCTAGCACCAGGCTCGTTTTCAGGAACACCCGTTGTTACCCATAGGTTTCTTTGGTCTCCATCTACTTTGATATCAACATTAAAACCGTAAGGTGATGATGAATCAAGGGTAAATGTCTTAATTATTTTACGGTAATTTTGATTCAATTCAAAAGTAATTTTGTCATTACTATGCTGTTTTACTGTGTAAGATTGCTCTGAAAAACCTGGGTAGTCAGACACTAAGTTGAAAGCATAGTAGCGAGGGTTTGTATGAATAGGGTCTACAGAACGACGAATAAGAGGATAGTAGCCACCTTGCTTTGCTTCAGCAGATTTTGCACTTGAACTGGCAAAACTGTGGGCAGGAAACATTGAGTGCTTAGATTCTGATAGCTCATATTTTTGATCTTGAGGGGTTGAGCGCACAAGGCTATTTTCATGTTTATCAGATTTGACAGGAAGATTAATTTCTGCAAGAGCCCCGCCAATATTTGAGAACACTAATTGTTGATATTCATTTTCAAGAACATAGAAGTGCTCATTGGGTGTTGTATGAAATTGAGCTCTATGAGTGCTTATAAGAGATTTTAAATTAAAAAAATCTTTTAAAGGGATAAGCTTCCCTTCGCTTCCTAGATAAACTCCGACAGGTTCATAGCCATTTTGAGTTTGAGCTACTGCAATAGCATTGCCTTCAAGACTTCCTATTGAATTAAAGTTCCCATTTGAATAATAGCTGCTGAAAATAGAAGGGTTATTGCTGTAAGCTCTAGGATGAACAAGTTGTAGCTCAACAGAACCTTTTGTTGGGATTTCAGCAGAAGCGAGTTTGCCTTCACGGTCTTGAGATTGGAAAATAATAGGATCTGATTTAGTTGAACTAGATGGAACGAGTGAAGCTTGCTCTAAGGGAAAAGATGAATGGCTTTTTTTATAAAAGACCTCGTTTGGAAAGATC
>JAJACU010000006.1 GCA_022601345.1 Chlamydiota bacterium
ACTGATGCTCTTACTTTCATTTTTAATTCTCCAAAAAACGAGCCTAAGTTATAGCTCATGTGCGATTTATTTTCAATAGACTTGTATAATTATCTTTGCTGTTAAATCTTTTTTTGCAAACTTTCAAGAGCTTGAGGCAAATCCTTCTTATTAATTACGAAAGTCAATTCAGTTGCAGTGGAGATCATTTCAATGATATTAATTTTTTTAACTACAATGGACTTGTGAAGTTGAAACAAAATATTAGGTATTTCTAAGTACTTTAAAAGAAATTTGACAGACACACCCACCAGCCCTTTTTTATCATAAATCTTCGAGTACTTTTCAAGCTTCAAACGGAATTTTTGAGCATGTTGTGCTTCAGCTATAATTGTTATTTCATTGATGCCTTGAGTTAGAGTAATAAAACTATTAGCGTTAAGCATTAGTTGCTGGTAAAGCTTCTGTATTTCCTTTGTGCTCTCTTCTGTCCTTTCAAAGGTAATTCCCTCAATATTCGTGTGAACAGATAGTCTTTCAATAATCTGATCAACTGGTTTAGGAGAATCTTCTATAGAAAGATTTTTAAAATATCGATTTAATGCTGCAACTATAGAACCTAATTGCACCTCCTTTTTCAATCTATTTTCAACCTTGGGAGCAATCAACCTTGCATATGAGGACCAATTCACCAACCCCATTGAACCTAAATGAACAACGTTATCATCGCTTTTCACAATCTCTTCTACTACTTCTGAAATCTTGTACATTGCACCAATTTGTATATTTTAAAACATTTTGTAAATAATAGTATAAATTAGACAATTTTTATACAATAAATTAAAAGCTCATTAAACTAGAGTCTTCAATAATCACTTATATGGAGAAATAATAATGAACAAACAAGACTTCAATCAAAGAATTTCTTTGGTAATTAACTCTGAATTAGAGAATTGGCAAGCACTCAATGCTGCAAGCCACATATCAGCATACTTTGGAAACTTACTTGCCGAGAGCTTTGGCACAGGAAAATTTTTCACAACTGCAGATGGAGTAGATCTTCCTAGAAATTCTCAATACCCTATTGTTATCCTAAAAGCATCTCCCAAACAATTAAAAGAATTTGCTTGCGAACTTGATACGCAAGGTGAATTAGATAAAATGTATTTCATCAAAGAGATGATTGATACCACTAATGATGATAAAATAGAGGCGCTTGTTAGCATTCAAGACAAAGAAGAGCTTATTAATTTAGGAATTGGCTTATTTGGTGACAATAAGCTTATCAAAAAATTGACTGCAAATTTTACACTTTGGTCCTAGATTTTTCTTTCATATTTCAAGAGGTTTATAGAACCTCTTGAAATATTCTCTCAACATGCCCCAGTTTATTAAGAAATTACGTATTGCTGCTTGCATCAAAATGTATGTTGATAATAGCTCTTGAACTCTTTTAGAATAGTTAATAACCTTTCCTAAATTAACTTTTTAGCAAATTGAGATACTAAATGGAAATAGGCCCTACTTTTGCAGTCATATATCGCTTTTACCTTCAACCCTCGAAAGAGAAAGAATACATCTCAAGCTGGAAGGAAGTCACAAACTATTTTATTAAACATAGAGGCGCTATTAGTTCAACTTTGCATAAAACAGAAAATGGGTACTGGCTAGCCTACTCAAAGTGGCCTAGCAAAGAAACAAGGGACGCTTCATGGGTCAAAGATGACATTAAAAGCGATCTACCTGAAAAAATTAAATGTGCCATAGAGATTATGAAAAATTGTTCTGATCTTAAACAGGAACAATTTTCAGATATTTGTTCAAATATTATTGAGCACACGGATTAAAAAAAGTAGGCCTATTAACAAATAATTTTTTAGATCTCTTATTTAAGAAGTCGTATTTTCTCAATAATTACAAGGAGTAGCATGACCATTCTAGTAATTGGAACAAAAAACAAGGCAAAGATTCAAGCTCTAAACGAAAGCCTTGAAGAAATAAATTTATTTAAAGACTATAGCGTTGAAAGCCTTCCTGTATCATCTGAAGTGGCAGAGCAACCTCTCTCACTAGAGGCTACAATTCAAGGGGCAAAAAATAGAGCTCGAAATGCTTTCGATAAATTTCATATCACACCACAGTATGGGGTTGGAGTAGAGAGCGGCCTTATTGAAGCTTCTGAAACTCAAACTGGATTTCTACATATCTCCGTATGCTGCATTTATGATGGCACTCAATCACATATAGGCAGCTCCACTGGATTTGAAATCCCACCCAATATCTTAAAAAAGGTTATTGAAGAAAAGCTTGATTTATCGCAAGCCTGTGTAGCTACAGGAATTTCTTCAAATGCTAATATTGGGTCAGAGGAAGGGCTTATTGGCATTTTAACAAATGGAAAGACAAACCGCATGAGATACACTCAGGAGTGCATTGATGCGACACTGCTACAATTGCAGCATAAAAGTTGGTATACTCAGCCTATGGTGTCGAGATGATTTTCTCTATATCATTGCAACAATCTAATATTTATGAATATGCAAGATAAAGTTACAATGTCAATTTTTCAAGAATTTAGCTATAAATAGAGGCGAAAAATGAAACTTATTTCTTTAAATATTTGGGGCGGCCATTTAAAAAGTAAGCTCTTAGATTTTGTCGAAAAGCATAAAGATGTAGATGTTTTATGTTTGCAAGAAGTTTATTATAAAGCCGAGGCTAGAATTACAGATGAAACGCGAGAACTTTCGCTAGATATTCTATCTGAAATTCACGACCTTCTACCAAACTTCCAACTCTTTTTTAACCCTGTAGTTAATGATATTTACGGACTAGCCACTTTAGTTCGATCAGATATTGCTATTAAGGACAAAGGCGAAGTAAAAATACACCATAACCCAACCTACCCAGGTATTGGGCCAACCCATTCAAGAATTTTGCAATATGTAACTTGTCAGGTTGATGATCAAATAGTAACAATTGCCAATATTCATGGACTGTGGAATGGAAAAGGAAAAGGTGACAGCCCTGAAAGAATAAAGCAGTCAATGAACATTAAAAAATTTGTAGACAGCTCAAATTACCCACTAGTCCTGTGCGGAGACTTCAATCTAACGCCAACTTCTAAAAGCTTTCAAATTTTAAACGATAACATGCAAAACTGCATATCTAAGTACAACATAACTTCTACAAGAACAAGTTATTATACTAAAAAGGAAAGATACGCTGATTATATGCTCCTTTCCAAAGAGCTTCGAATCAACGAATTTAAAGTATTAGCAGATGAGGTCTCAGATCACTCCCCTCTTCTCTTGGATTTTCAGGTTGCAAAAGATTTAGTTTTTTAAAGGTATAATGATGCTCGAGGTAAATGAGTCCCCGTCAAAAGAGGACATTAACTTTCTTACAGAAAAAATTTCAAAAGAACACCCTGATAAAGGTGAGATAAGCTCTTTTTCATTTTTTCTACGTGATAGTTCTGGCACTATAATAGCTGGTTGCAATGGCTCAATTGTTATTGGATCTATTTATACAGACCAGCTTTGGGTTGACCCAAGCTTCAGAAATCAAGGGCTAGGACGCAAGCTAATGGATGCCGTCCACAAATACGGGGAAAAAAAAGGATGCTCTATGGCGACTGTATCCACCATGAGCTTTCAGGTTCCTGAATTTTATAAAAATCTAGGCTATACAATTGATTTTATTAGAAAGGGCTACAGTGGAAACTCTAGTTGTATCTCTCTATCAAAAAAACTCTAAATTTAACACCAGTTAAAGCAACAATTAATTCTAAAAATCTTTAGATGTTTGCATTTAGTTTCAATTTGAATACAATACGAAAATTAACACTCAATTTTTGAATATGAAAGACTCTATACAACTATACAATACTAAAAGCCTTAAAAAAGAGATTTTCAAACCTGCATCAAAAGATAAAGTGCGCCTTTATACTTGCGGCCCCACAGTCTACGACTACGCCCATATAGGAAACTTGAGAACATACGTTTTTGAAGACCTTTTAAAAAGGACCCTTCAATTTTTTGGCTACCATGTTCTTCATATTATGAATCTTACTGATGTTGATGATAAAACTATTCGCGGCGCTATAAAAAAAGGGCTTTCACTAAACGAGTACACGCAGATTTATAAAGATGCTTTTTTTGAAGACTTAAAGACTCTGAATATCAAAGCTGCAGACACCTACCCACAAGCCACAGATCATATACCTGAAATGATTGAGATGATTGAAAAGCTTATGGAAAAAGGCATGGCTTATCAAGGAGCCGATCAAAGCATCTACTTTCCCATCAAAAAATTCAGTGATTACGGCAAGCTTTCTCACCTTAAACTTGATGAACTCAAAACGGGTGCATCGGATAGACTTGAGCAAGATGAATACGATAAAGAAAATGCAACAGACTTTGTATTATGGAAAAGCTACCAAGAAGATAGAGATGGGCCCATTTTCTGGGAAAGCCCATTTGGGAAAGGAAGACCTGGCTGGCACATTGAGTGTTCTGCTATGGCTATCAAATACTTGGGCCCTAGCCTAGACATTCATATGGGAGGAGTCGACAATATTTTTCCCCACCATGAAAATGAAATTGCTCAATCAGAGTGCTATAGCTGTAAAACTTTTTGTTCCTTTTGGGTGCACGTTGAGCACCTCATTGTAGAAGGCAAAAAGATGTCAAAGAGCTTAGGGAATTTCTTCACCTTAAGAGACCTGATTCAAAAAGGGTACGAAGGCAAACATATTCGCTATCTTCTTTTGCAAACTCACTATAAGACCCAATTGAATTTTACAGAAGATGGGCTCAAAGGTGCAAAAATTGCAATTACTCGCATCCAAAATTTTGTAGAAAGACTCCAAGAGGTTACTTCAACAAACTTAGATGATTTAACAATCAATCAGCTCATTGAAAAAACTTCTGAAAAATTCAAAGCTGCTCTTTGCGATGATATTAACATATCTGTTGCACTAGCTACCATTTTTGATTTTTTAAGAGATGTCAATACATCTATTGACCAGGATAAGCTATCAAAGGCTCAAGCTCAAAAGTCACTAGAGATGCTCCAATCCTTTAATCAGGTTCTAGGTATCATTAACTTTGAAGAAGCAGATCATTCTATTCCTGCAGAGCTTACAGATGCTTTAGAGCAAAGACTTGCAGCTCGCAAGGAAAAGAACTGGAGTGAGGCTGATCGCTTAAGAGATTTAATCTTATCAAGTGGCTATATTATCGAAGATACGCCCAAAGGCCCAAAACTCAAAAAAAATAGCTAAATTCAAAACGGCAAAAGCAATAGACAACAATTATTAAAATAGTAAATCGTATTGTGGTAAAATATACACAATACTAATGTCTTATAGCTAAAAAATAGAGGCTGTTGACATGACTCTTTTAGTATCTAACACATCTTATTACTCTGATAGACTTTTTTCTAAGCAACCTCAGTCTGAAAAATTATTTTACTTTAGGTCTACGCTTGAAAAGCTAAAAACCCCTCAAAATGATGCTCTTACTGAGCAAGAGCTAGACAAGTTCCTAAGCTGCCTTCTAGATGACTCTCTATTAGATCAAATCTCTTCAAATGAATTAAATAGCGCCAAGAAACTTCTTGTTAACTACGCACGAAAAGGTACTGAAGGTTTCCAAGACAAAGCTACTTTAGAAAACGACATTACTGACCTATTTCATGAAGAAAACAGTTTAAAGCAATCCTCATCAAAATTTTCAAAAAACTTTGAATTTTGTCTCAAAAAGAAAGGGAAAACTAAAAAGGCGCTTAAAAAATTAGGAAAATTTTTCAAGAAACATCGCAAAGCCATTGTCATTGGAGTTATCGTTGTAGCAGCAGTTGCAGTAGCAGCTATTGCTGTTGTAGCTGCTACAAATGCAGCGGGCAGTGCAGCTATTGCACAAAGTCTTGCTGCATCAGGCGCTGCAACTGGTGGATTAATAGGTACTGAAAAAAAAGAAGATTCCGAAACACCCGAAGACTCTAAAATAGTAGATATCTCACAATCAGCAATTAATAGTGATAAGGCCGCTTCCAACACTGAACTAGCAGCAGCTGATGGCTACCTAGATCAGTACAATATAGAGCAGTTTCATACAGAAGCGTATCAAGCTATAAGTGGAGAGCTTCCACCTAATACTAATCAGATTCAAGCTTCAAATTCCTCTAATGGAGGAAATCTACGTCCTTCAAATATAAAAGATATCCTACCTAAGCCACAGCTCAATTACGACGAGCTATTAGCTCAAATGCCACTAGAGTTATATGGAGATGGAATGTCGCACCGTAAAAAACCAATGTTTTTTACTCCAGCCCAAGTTGTCAGCTGTGGTGCAAAAGAATGCCTTCATGGAAAAACGATGTTCATGGCCGGAATGGCAACAGAATTAGATACTGCTACGAAATATGCTCAAACAATATCTGATATACAAGGAGGTAACAAAGTAGATCTTATTTATGACCCCACACTTGGCCGCCGAAAAGATCTATTAAAAGTTTGGCAAATACAATCTGGATGTGAATTTCCAGCTGGAGCTTTATTTAAAAAAGAAATTATCAATTACTTTGAAAATGCCAAACCTAATCAAGTTTTACATGTAAATGTTCATAGTCGTGGAGGGGCTATCTTAAAACAGATTCTCCCTGACATTCCTAAAGAATATCGAGATAGAATGTATGTGGATACCTTTGGAACAGCGGGATTTATTGGTAGAGAAATGGCTAAGCGTGTGAAGAATTTTTGGCATGAAGATGATTTTACTTCCAAAATAGCCGATAAAAAAGGTTGGTTAAAAGCTAAAGAAGAGGGTACTCTTATCACCATTCCAAGTGAAGGGCTAACGGGAAAAGAAGGGCACGCCTTTTTCGGAGGATACAAGAAACCTATAGAAGAAGGTAACATACGATTTGCCAAAGGAGATTTGAAATAATGCGTTATATTTTAATGTTAGGAATGTTGTTCTCCTCTTTATGTAGCTGCACAGAAATCCACCCTCCAAAACCTAAAAATGAAAAAGTTCAATTAGCTGAACAAATGATGAACTATTGTGCCAAGGCCTTATCCGAAAGGCATCAAATGCTTCAGTGTGGTGATGGAGGAGCCATGATGTACGAAATAGAAGATCTTTTTTTAGCTTTTACTATTTATCGCCAGCTTTCTAAGGAGGAAGCTCGAGCTATTCTTATTGATTGCGCTCATGAAGTCATCTCTTCTGTCAACCAGTGCCCAGAAATCCAAAAGTATCTGCTACCTGGGGGGTTTACTGAAAAAAGTGTACAAATTCAAATTTATATTAAACCTAACAAACAAGACAATTACTACCCTGATTTGGGAGTTTGTTCCTATAACTTTGGGAAATTAGCTTTTAGTACCTATGATGATGAAAAGCCATATGGTTATAAAACAGATGAAGAAGAAATGTACCAAGAAGCCATTAGTCATTTAGAAAGTACAGATTATTTAAAGAATATCACTCAACTCAAGCTGAGAGAGCCAGAGATGCCCCTATTACAGAATAAAATCTAAGGCAACCTTCATTATTTCTTTTTAATTACAAAAAAAGGAATCAACCCAAACACGATAAGCCCTGCAGAAACCCTCATAAAAAATCAAATCATTCTATTCCTGCAGAGCTTACAGATGCTTTAGAGCAAAGACTTGCAGCTCGCAAGGAAAAGAACTGGAGTGAGGCTGATCGCTTAAGAGATTTAATCTTATCAAGTGGCTACATTATCGAAGATACGCCCAAAGGCCCAAAACTCAAAAAAAATAGCTAAATTCAAAACAAAAAATTTCTATTTAGCCCTAATAATCAAAAATTTCAATTGAAAAAATTGACATTACAACATAGCATTTAAGGTGCGAAAGTTGAAAAGATAGAATAGTTTTATGACGGTAGAATTTAAAATTGCTACGCTACCAAAAGCTGGTACACACTTACTTTTAAAATGCCTCAAATCGATGAAAGCTTTACCAGACCTTCCCGAAAGTATTTATGGCGGAATAACCTTTGACAGTCACCTTAGAGATAAGTATGGGTGGCATTTAACAGCTCGAGTTTTAGATGAAGTCACTTCAGAAAAAAATAAACATATTGTTATGGTCAGAGATATTCGTGATGCAATTTTATCAATACACAATTGGCTACCCTATCTCTACAAAAAAGTACAAGAAGAAGAACGATTAGAACCATTTCAAGAAGCATTCGATGGAAACATTGACAGTCAAATTTTGGGTTTGATAGAAGAAAGCCCAGAAATAGATGGGAATTTTTTAGTTAAAAGATATCGCCTTGCTCAAGAACTTTATAAAAACAAAGAAAGCTACCCCCAAATACTTTTTGTCAAATATGAGGATTTAATAGGTCCTAAGGGTGGGGGATCTGAATCTAAACAAATTCAAACAATCCATAAAATTGCTCATTTTTTAGAAATTGAACTAGAAAAGTCAAAAGTCCAAAAAATAGCTAAGGAAATATGGGGAAACACAGAAACCTACAATGTTAGTCAAAACAAGGGTATGGTTTCAGAGTGGCAAAGAAGATACACCTTTGAGCATATTCAAGCAGTTCAGCATCACTGGAATGAATATTTATTAACTTTTGAATATGAAAAAACAGAAGATTGGCACAAACAATATCCCAATATCCAAGTTGGAGCCTAAAATGTTTTAGGCCTAATTACGAAAAATGGAATCAACCCAAACACGATAAGCCCTGCAACTAAGAAACCCTCATAAAAAATCAAACTCCCAACATTGAGTTGACTAGGCGGCAAGAAACCTAAGAAAAAAACAAAAAGCGAGACAAGCCCCCCACTTCCTGCAACTATAATAATTCCCAGTTTACCTCCAAAGACTTTATAAGGCCTTTTAAGGTTAGGCTTTTTAAACCTTAAATAAATGGCAGCTGAAAAAAGAAGAAGATACATAATAAGGTAGAGCTGCGTTGTCAAAGTAGATAAAATCCAAAAAGCGCTATTTATATCTGGCATAAGTAAAAATATGAGAGCCAAAACTGTGACTATGGCTCCTTGAAAATAAAGGAGCAGATAGGGAACATTTTTCTTATTGGTTCGATTGAAAATTTTTGGCAAAAACCCTTCATTAGCTGTAGCATACATTCCTTTTACAGGTCCTATTAACAAAGTACTTACTTGCCCTAATACGCCAATAGCAACTAAAAAAGCTATAATAGGTGTGATCCATGAAACCCCAAATGATGCAAAAAATAGAGCAAATGCATCCATAAGCCCACATACAAGACTCACTGAATTTTTAGGGATTACAAAAGAAATTGCAAGAGATCCCAACACGAGCAAAAAAACAAGCACCAATGAAGAAATAGCAATAGCTCTTGGATAATTCTTATTTGGATTCTGAACTTCTTTTGCGTGCACAGCAGACATTTCTATTCCTGCAAAGCTAAAAAGAATGCCTGCTGTAAAAACTAAGTTACCTAAATTCATTTCAGGAAAAAAAGTTTTAGCAGTCATTGAGACTTCAATGGGTTTGCCAATAATCCACCAAATAAACCCCAAAGAAATAATTAAAGCTCCTGGAATAAGAGTCCCCAAAATAGCTCCTATAGAGCTAATCAATCCTGACGCTTTCATACCTTTTAGATTAACAATAGTTGCTAGCCAAAAAATTAATATAACCATCAAAGACACATACCCTTTGTGGCTTGCAAGCGTTGGATTGAAAACATAAGCAAAAGTTGCTACTGCAAAGCTAAGTCCAGTTGGAAACCAAATAACATTTTCTATAAATTGGGTCCAAATAGCCAAAAACCCCCATCTAGGACCAAAGGCTTCTTCAACCCATTTAAATACTCCACCTGTTGTTTCATGAAAAGTAGTCGCAAGCTCAGCTGAAACAAGAGCTGATGGGATAAGAAATAAAAGCGCCATCAATGAATAAACAAAAATAATACTAAAACCAAATGAAGATGCAAGAGGCAGGTTTTTTAAACTTGCAATTGCTGCAACATTGATCATAGTCAACGTAAAGACATTTAAAACTTTTTTTGTAGGAACAGAAGGCATAACATTTACTCTTAGTTTATTGATTTATAAGGAAAAAAGGACTCTTTTAGATTATTTAATCAAATGTGATTTGACTAAATGGAGACCCTTACAATGGAGTAAATGTTTAGATGTATAGACGCAATGTTTCAGATTAGCTCTGCATAATTGAAGCGACAATGAGATTTTATATCTGAAATTATTCATCTTAAAAAAGTAATTGAAATAGCCTAAATAAGCTATCTATATAATGTTGAGAGCCCATGATCATCTAAATTAGGCTTTAAATCAATAAAATTGCGAAAGGGCGCGAGCATGAAAATCTCAACTTTCTAATAAATAGATATTTAGGTTCTAATAATGCAACAGGCTTTCAACGATTATCCAGAACTAATGATCTATTTTTTTTTCGTTTCTAGCAACAAGTATAAGCTTTGAGCCCAATCTAGAAAATCCAATAGCCAGAGCCCTTCCTAAACCTGAAGTTACTCCAGTAATTAAAACAGTTTTTTTAGAAAAGTCTTCCATAAAATATCTGGACATAAGCTAAACTTTTGGGTTCCTGTTTTGCTGAAAGTTTTTAGTATATATGATTCTCTAACCCCCCCATAAACCGCAGCATATATTGGTGATCACACATTCTTTCTTGAACCCCAATATGAAAAGATTTTGTGGTATCGAAAAATATTTTCGTGATAATAGGCAGTATTGCTCCCCCCACAAAAGAATGAGCAGCTCTTATATATAAATTTGGAGCATGACGAGGGTTTTTATAAAAAACCCCTCCTCCTACTATTGAACCTAAAAGAAAAGCTATATTTGAACACTTGTTACTCATATACTCTTGTTGAGCTATAGCATATTCAGAACATGAAGAGAAGCCCGATGTTGGTGGGTTAAAATCAAAAAGATCTGTTACAGCTGCAAAAGCTCCGGTCATATCTTTACCTCTTTTTTAAACTCAAAATATTGTTACATTACTGTTTTTCAAAAAAATCTTTCACTTCTTCTATGAACCTTTAGGTTTCATAAGAGGAAAGTAAATCACTTCACGAATAGTATGCTGATTAGTAAAAAGCATAACAAGGCGATCGATTCCAATCCCGATACCTCCAGACGGCGGCATCCCCTGACAAATAGATTCGATAAACTCTTCATCGAGTGGATGAGTCTCCTCATCTCCTAGAGCTTTTCGATCTACTTGATTTTCAAGAAGCTCTTTTTGTTTAATAGGATCATTAAGCTCAGAATAAGCGTTCGACACTTCTGAGCCCATAATAAAGCTTTCAAAGCGCTCTACAATCTCACCTGCTGTTCCATCTGGACTTCTGTGAGTTTTACAAAGAGGCGTGGTTTCTATTGGATGGTCGATAATATGAACTGGCTGAATCAAGTGTTCTTCTACGAGGTCTTCAAAGAGGTTGGCAATAAGCATTCCACGAGTAGAGTGAACAACAGTTTTGGGGTCTATATCACATTTTTCTAAGACAAGTTTTTTAAGCTCCTTGTCATTTAGTGTATCTACGTCAATCTCAGCGTATTTCTTTATGCTTCCTTTCATGGTCAATCTTGGCCAAGGAGCTGTAAAATTAAGGACAATTTCTTGACCATCTTGCGACACAAAAGGAACTTTTTCTGTTCCGTAGAGCTCTTTAGCAATTGTAGAGAAAATTTTCTCTTGAAAGCGCATCATGTCATTGTAATCCCAATAGGAGGCGTAGGCCTCAAGCATTGTAAATTCAGGGTTATGCGTGCGATCAATCCCCTCATTACGAAAAACTTTACCAATCTCGAAAAGTCTTGGAATTCCACCAACTAATAGTTTTTTTAAATTAATTTCCAAAGAGATTCTTAAAAACATCTCTTGCTTATTTAAAGCATTAACTTGGGTTATAAAAGGATCGGCGTTTGCTCCTCCATAATTGTTTTGAACAATTGGAGTTTCCACTTCCATGAAATTTTCTTCTTCACAGCAGTTGCGCACTAAACGTACAATTTTAGATCTTAGGTAAAACGTATTATAAACATCTGGGCAAGAAATGAGATCCAACCATCTTTTTCTGTAACGCACTTCTTTATCTACAAGTCCTGAATGCTTATCTGGAAGAGGGAGAAGAGATTTACAAAGCAAAGTTGCTTCTTTAGCGTAAAGCGTCAATTCTCCTTTTTGAGTATGAAACAGGTGCCCTTTGATGCCTATTATGTCACCTAGATCTACTTTTTTCTCAATAAATTTTAGGCCCGATTTAGGATGTTCTTGGCTCTCTTCACCCGTTGGATTATAACCGGTGACTCTGCTTAGGTCGCGGTTGATCATAATTTGCATGCGAAAATTTTCAGCTTGAATTTGAGCAAAAGCATTTTTTCCCATAGCTCGGAAAAGTACAAGCCTTCCACTCACAGAAACTTCTGGTGAATCACCAGCCGCAGCTTTTTCACTATCTCCAATATCTTGCCCTTCATACTTTTCAATAACCTCTTGAAAGGTAGTTGAAGCAAAAAACTTATGTGGGTAGGGCTCTACACCGACACTTTTAATATACTCTAATTTAGCCAAGCGAATTTGAAAATCTTCAGTCGACTCATATTCAAACATTTGATGGGGTGTATTCTCTTGCACGTTCTCACTCTCTTTTTCTGCAGATTCTAACATAATACTCTCTAATTATTCAATTTACATTTTAGGCTAAAAATCTTTTGACACAGGAAGAGTCACTAAAAAACGAGTTTCATTTTCGTCAGAAAAAATTTCAACATTACCTTTTTGACCTACCATAAGTTCTTTACAAACAGATAAGTTTAGGCCTGGCATGGAGCGTTCAGACTGAGGCCCATCAAATTTAAAATATATTTGCTCCAACATCTTCTTATCAAAATGAAAAGGTTTATTATCTACAATACAGATTTCAATATTATCATTTTTCTGCACAACTTTAATTTTAACTGTCCCGGTATGGTCTAGATCGTGAAGCATTCTAGAGACTAAGATGCTTATGACTTTTATAAGTTTATGTTCATCTCCACATGCGAAAGTACCACCAGGTTGCATAAAAAATGAAAGCTTTATTTGAGAGCTATTTGCAATAGGTTGAAATTTTTTCTTAACCAGCTTTAACACTGCTTTAATATCAATTTCACCTAGAGTAAATTTACTTTCCCCTGACTTGAGCATAGCTATTTCTCGAAGGTCATTGAGATAGATTAAAAGATCTTCTGAAATCATTTTCATCTCTGCAAGATAACTCGAAGCTTTGCGTAGTTCTTCTCGTTCCATTCTCACGAGTGCAATGTTGGAAAATTGTATCAGTTGTTCAACGGGTTTCTTAAAGTCCTCTGTTAGGCGTTGAATCAGTTGTGATTTCTCAATCTGCTCTTGTTCTAAAGCCATTTCCCGTTGCATTAGCTGTTCTCTTAAGAAAAGTTCTTTTGTTACTTCTTCCATAGAGGTCATAAAATTGTTGCTCCAATTAATAACTTATAAAAGATTACGCGCCTAATGGATTATGTAAAAGCTAATTTTATCTACAATTTACAATAGGCTGGTCTTGAAATTAATTATTTCAATCGCTACTATTTTTTGAAAATATTTAAACTTAATCTTAAAAAGTTATGAACGTCTCTCCAGTTAATCCCTCTATCACAGCTATACCCCAAGTGCCCTCGTCTGAATCTACGTCAAAGCTGCATCAGTTTCCAAGAGAGATCGCTATTCGGCTTAGGACACTTAACCTACTAGCAAATAAGGTGATTGGAGAAACATCTCCAATATTTTGCAAAATTATTCACTCTTTAGATCAACCTAAATCTACAGTTACCTTTCTAAGGTGTGAGGAGCTTTTTGAAGAGGCTTTTATTAACGAATTTTCTGATGATCAAATTGATACTTTTCTAGAGAATTTTTTTGAAGAATTTGACCCTGACTCTTGCTTTATTGACTATAAGAATATTACCGAGCAAGCCGCAAAATCTTTTTTGTGGAAAAGCATTATAAACTATTTGTGCACAGAATATATCGGCTTTGAAACGCAGAGCATGGATTTAGAAGAAGTTTTTGATATTTTTGTTGAAAAATTTGACTCTAACAACAACATCATCAAAATGGAGCCTTCTGAATATAGAGTACAGCTAGAGCAACACTTTGATCAAGCAGTAAATATTATTCCTAAGTTTACTTCTGATGAAGTGATTCAGATGAAGCTTTTACTTATAAACTATGCAGCACTTTTAACTTCTTCTTTAAAAGAAATTGAAGAAGGTCACGATCCTAAACAAATGCTTGAAGCCGGCTTTTCTATTCAAGATTTGTTTGAGGAAATCTTTTTTATGTTACTTGAAATACCCTGCATGTCTAACGAAGAGACAGCCTCTAAACTTATCTATCATGAAAAACTAGACTCTCTATCGCCTGAAGCATTGAAGAAAAAGTTCTTAGATGAACTTGTCAACTATCTCGTTGATGATCAAGATCCTCTTTATGAACAAAATTCTTCATCAGTATACGAAGCTTTGAAAGATTGTTACTTACTTGATTTTGAGCTCAAAGAAATCCTAGAAAACATTTCAACAAGCAATATCAAAAGAATGTAGAACTTGGATCGACGTCTGTTAAAAGCTTTACCGTGCTAGGTAAATGCACCTGCTCTTCGACTTTTTGAAGAGCCTGAATAAGAGCGTAAATATTTTGCCCCTTCAATAAGACTTGAAACCGATAATACTCTTTAATTTTAGGGTACCCACATGGAAGAGGAGCTTGAGCTTCACCTGCTCTTGCAAGCTGCATCTTAAGTTTATTGTAAAACTGTTGAGCAATTCTCAGAGTCTGGCCCTCTGATTTCCCTCTAAAGACTAACTTAACAAGATGAGAAAAAGGGCTGTAGTTAAAGAATTTGCGCGATTCAATTTCTTGATTATAAAATGCTAGGTAATCTCCTGATATGGCATGATTTAAAAAAGAATTCTCAGGGTTGAAAGATTGAATGACTACGCTTCCTTTAATGTCTCCCCTTCCAGCTCGCCCTGAGACTTGAGTTACCATTTGAAACCCAATCTCTGACCCTTTAAAATCGGGGATATTAAATTGTCGATCGCAATTTAAAATTCCAACTAGCGTGACACTTGGAAAGTGCAACCCCTTTGCCACCATCTGCGTTCCTATAAGGAGATCTGCTTTATGATTTCTGAAAGCGTAATAGAGTTTTTCATAACTTCCCACATGCTTAGTTGTGTCTGCATCCATGCGGAGTGTACGAAGAGAAGGAAATATTTTTCTAAGCTGGCTTTCAACATTTTCAGTTCCAAAACCCTTAAATTTAATTGTTGCACTCTTGCACTTTGAGCAAATTTTTGGAGGAGTGATTCGATAATCGCATAGATGACAAGCTAAACAATCATTTTTACGATGAAACGTTAAAGAGATATCACAGTTGGGGCATTTTTCAACTTCCCCGCATTGAGTGCAAAGTAATGAAGTGTGATATCCTCGCCTATTTAAAAAAATAATAGACTGCTCACCTTTTTGAAACCTCTTTTCTATCTCTGAGAGTAATTTTTGAGAGAACAAGGTAAATCCCTTAGATCTTTCCATCTCTCTTTTCATATCAACAACTTCTATTTTCGGCATGACTTGGCTATTTGCTCTGTTTTTCAACTCGAGCAGCTTGTACTTGCCATTTTGCACATTATTGAAACTCTCTAAACTAGGTGTTGCTGAACCAAGCACTACAGTAGCATTATTCATTTTTGCTCTCACAACGGCTACATCTCGCGCATTATATGTAGGCATATCGTCAGTCTGTTTGTAAGAAAGTTCATGTTCTTCATCAACAATGATGACCCCGAGCTTATCAATAGGAGCAAAAATTGCTGAACGTGCTCCAATCACTATTGGAGCTAAGCCTTGACGAATAGCATGCCACTGATCATAGCGCTCACCTTGAGAAAGCCTATGGTGTAAAATAGCAATTTTGTCCTTAAATCTACTTTTTAGCTTTTCAACCGTTTGCGTTGTAAGTGCTATTTCAGGAACAAGCATTAACGCTTTTTTTCCTTGTTTTAAAGCAGATTCCATGGCCTGCATATATACTTCTGTTTTACCACTACCGGTCACGCCAAAAAGTAAAAAGCTTTGGAATATTGTGTTTTCAATTGAATGGCTAATTTGATTATAGGCGTTTTGTTGATCCGAATTGAGTTTTTTAGGCTTAGAGGGAAAATACTCAGCTTTTTCTAATGGGTTACGATCAACTCTTGTCGTGGTAAGCTCAATAAGCTCTTGCTTAGCTAAAGTTGCAACAACAGATCTCGACACCCCTGCCTTTTCAGTAAGCTCTGTCAAAAAAATTTCTTTTTCTACTTTTAAGAGTTCATCAATAAGAGCTGCTTGTTTAGGCTTTTTTAAACGCACGCTCATGCATATTTGCCGAAGCTCTTCTAGGCTTTTTTTTCTAATTACAACCTGTTGCTTTTTATGCCCCATGCCTTTTCGTACAGATTTTGGGAAAAAAAGTTTTAAGGTTCTAGCAAGAGGTGTGTGGTAATATTGACTAACCCATTGAGCTAACTTAAAAAGCTCAGGTGTCATCAAAGTTTTCTCTGAAACGATACTGTGAATGGGCAATACTTTTTTATACGGGCACTTAGAAGAAAATTCTACAACAATACCTGTTTGCAAGACCCCTCTAAGAGGAACTTTGACGCACATTCCTTTTTCTAGTTGATCTAGGTACTTTTCCTCTATTCCATATGAGAAGCTATTTTTAAGACCCAAATCTAAAAGAACAGAAGCATACCTTTTATAAGAAGCGTTCATTTCAACTCACTAAGCAGGCTCGTCCACAAATTTTTCTTGAGTTCTACATCCAAATTGTAGTTCTTTAAATCAGCCAATAGAAATAATGGCACGTTGAAAATGGAGCGTTTGGGAGCTCTTTGGTAATGTTTAAGAAGGCCAGTAAACTGATAGAATTCAACTTCAGAAACCAGTACATGTCTAAGCTTCTTTGAACAAGCAAAAAACTTTTGCCATAAACTGTTTTTCTCTATTTCATCACAATAAATAAGCTTAGCTTTAGCTATACGTGTGTCAATTGCATGAGTTAGCCTCTCTACTAAAGCTTTCTCTTCATTATTCTGCGTATTTGTAATCAAGAATACTTCAATATCAGAAAGCTCATGCTCTTGAAAAAAAGGGGCTAAACTAGCTTCTTGGGTTAAAGCCTCTGGTTTTTTAACCACTGGTTTTTGAACTATTTTCTTAGAAGGAGGTTCATAATCTGCAACTAAAACCGCCTTTTGATCTGCAAATTCCTGATTTATCCAGGATTTTGCATCATCAACTAGCTTTTTAAAGGAATCAACATTCATAGGGTTGCTTTGGGGGTTTCGCTGGCCTCTAATATTGCCATCTGTTTTGAAATAAACCCAATAAGGTGCCCAAACCCACGCTTAACATATTTTTCAACAATAAGGTCTTTAGCATACTTTAAACCCTCTGGATACATTTTTTTGAAAACCTTTGCCACAAACTTTGTTTCATAGACCGCATCAAAATCTTTCTGATTCTTCAAAAGAAAATGTAGCAGGTTTTCGTTATCTTTGTATTGGACAAGTACTTTTAAAATAAGGCGCGATGCTAACCTCATATTATCTATTAACTTATCTAAGAGCTGATAGAGGGACACGTAATTGGGAACCTTTCCTTCAGAAATTTGATGTTGAAGTGATAAAATAACTTCACGTAATTGAAGAGCGCTATGAAAAGCTTTACTAATGCATATATTCATTTTAACAGCGTCAGGGTTTTCTATATTTTTTTGACCAAAAAGAAAACAGTAGTAGCGAAGCTTATTTAAACAACCTTTATCGTGGGTCCATGGAAATGTTTGCTCATTTGTAATTTCCATCTGCGTACCGGTTAACAACGGGATGAGTGCTAGGGTTTGAGACAACGGGTTTTCAATATCTGCTCGCAAACGATTTTTGATCAATTCTGATTCTATACAAGAATAGATGTTTTCTATTTCATTAACCATGCTGTAACTTGTCAAAAACTCTGACAAAATAAACTGAAACAACAAGCCTTTACTTTGGCAGTAAATATTCAAATTTTCTGAAGAGTTTGTGTTTTCTGAGTTTAGCATCTTACTTCCAGTCCTAAGGGGGTTATTGATATCCTAAATATAGGAGAAAAGTCAACTTTAAAAAAGAAGCTATTTAAAAAAATCTTTATTTTTTTCTAGAAATAAATCTTTCCAATAATAGCCATCGAGCAAACCAGATACATCTCTTTCCATCAACCAGTAGGCTACATACAAGGCCTCTATTGAGGCTAGCCCAAGCTCAGGATTACTACAATCAGGTTGCCTGCGTGGGTAAGCTGTATAGATATTTTTTGGAAGACTTCTTACCTGCACTTTTTTGAGGTCAAAAAGCTCCTTTTCCATTATTTCTGCTCTTTTCCAGGTCCCATCAATTAAAATAATCCCTTTATTACAATCTGCTTTAGAAATCTCAAGGCCATCAAAGCCAAGTAAAATATGATTCTCTAAATGAGGAAGGCTGCAACCTGGGTATGTAAAAAAATGACAGTCTTGGCGCCCTACAATAGGTTGCAGAGAACATTTCTTTTTATTTTCTCTTCTATGGCGAACTATTAAGGTTTGTGGGTGATCAAGCATGCAGTTATTAAAAAATGTTTATAATAAAGAGATTATAACAAAGTAGAGCGTTCTAAACAAATTAGGGCTCTGTTTATTGTTAAGAAAGCATTAATATAAGCTGTTTACACAAAAAAAACCAGATTAAACAGATCTAATCAACTCACCACAAGCAACCTACACTAACAGTATTTTGATAATCCAGATTGATTTTTATTATTTTCTTGGTTACAATCATTGATTAATTCTATTTAATAAGGACAAAAACATGGCCTCTCATGAGATCAACCCAACGATCTACGCACCAAATAAAATCTATATTCAGCCCGAACCAAAGAAAGACAAATCACCCCCTCCGGGAGCTTTTTTATATAACGATATTTTTAACTGCTACCGTGGCTTTGAACATTTATACCTATTGAGCAAATCTCCTGTTGCTTATGCAGCAGGGCTAGCTACCGGTACATTTGTAGGGGCGATTAAGTATGTCAACAATGGGGCTCCCAAAAAAATAGCTCAAGATGGTGAAATGATAGACTTTGGTTCTAAAGTTCATTCATCAGGGTTCATACAAATGATGAATATCTTTGCTAAAAGATTTTTTCTAGGGATCTATCCAGCTGCAAATATAGACAAGTTTGGACAATGGGCGGCTAAAGATGTTCAAGACGTCTCAAACATAACAGCTGGGCTTAAACATGCTTTTATTGTCTATAAAGCCGCTCAACTTAGTGAAGAAGTTGTACAACGCTTAGCAAACTGGGCAGATGTCCCAGCAAAGTAAAAAATAATTATAAGGAGACAATTATGACAGGTTTAGGCTCACCATTTCTATCAGGTTTACCACACACACCTAATCTTCAATTCCAAATAGCTGCTGGTTTTGCTGCATTAACGGCAACAGTAACAACTTTACAACAAAGACTCGATACACAAGGAAGTACTCTAGGACATCTTCAAGGTGTTGCCCAAGTTGGCGCTGAAAGTTTAAATGGGTTAGCAGTTCGTTTGGCTCAATTAATAGCCCAGGTTGCTCGATTGGAAGAACAAACAACTCAAAATACCCACACCCAGTATCAGATTTTCAATCGTTTAAGAAGCGTAGATAGTAGACAGGAAATGATACAAGCCAACCAGGGTGGAATCCTTAGAATTGCAAAACAAATTGCCGATGCATTCCCCAAACTATCCGCGCAAGTGAAAAACCTTGGCAAGAACATCCAAAATACTGGACCTGAAACATGGTCTGAATTTGGTACTTACTACAAAGACGCTGCAGTAGGTTTTTTCAATCCTTTATCTGTTGTTAAAACATTGTATAATGGTGGATCAAGCTATTTGGGCGCTCCAGCTGTTGCAAAAGCTGCAGGACATGCCTATGTAGCCTATGGATTAGTGCCTAAATACCTCACGCAGGCAGCAAAATATTGTGCGAGCTTTTTTATAGATTTAGAACCTCAAGCTGAACAGTTTTGTTCTAAACCTTATACTGCTCTCTGGTGCAATTCACCTGCTGAAACATTCACCTTTGCAATTGCAAAAGTTACAAAATATGGAACTTGGGCCTTAGGAAAAGGTCTTGAGACAACAGGAACGGCTGTATCAACAGAAATTAAAAGACAAATAGCTGAAGGATTTAATAATTTTGGCGACGAAATGAGAAATTATATTGATAGTTCAATAAAAAATACCGTCAATAGCTTTTCTAATCCATTTGCATTCGATGCAAAAAGCTCAGAAATGCCAAAAGAGAAACCTCCTTTCAATTTTGAAGATGGCGTGCCACTAGACACTCAACCAGCTAGCTCATTTAGCCACTCTAGCAGTAAACCAACAGCTTCTGACCTTCCAGGTCGTGGAGAGTCTGACTTGGTACCAATAGCTATACTAGCTTGCGCAGCAGCTTTAACATACATTATTGGCTCTCAGGTTTCAAAACTCATACCCCGAACTGCAAAGCAACCGGTCGATGAAAATATCAACAAAGCTGCTACTACTTAAGTGGCAGCCACTATACTTTAACTTGCAGATAGGACAACTAGACCATGCCAACTAAAATAATTAACAACCCTGCAGCACACGCAACTTACCCAAGAATAGAGAGCTCGAGTTCATCAAAAACAACGCATGTCCCAGGAAGTGATTTTTTCAAGGACGTTTACTACAGCGTAAACCTTGTTTCTAACTTGTCTTTATATATCATAGACAGACAATTTCTTTTTATTGGGCTTTTAGCCGGAAGTGCCAAGCCTGTTTGCGATTTCCTGTCAAAAGGAACTGTTTCAAAAAAAGGTAACTACGAAGAAAATGAGCAACATGTAGGCCAGCTTATGGTTGCCAATAAACGTGATAAGAACTATACAAAAAAACTCACCTATCTAGCGGCAAGAGCTATTCCAATTCTGATTGCTCAACAAGCTAAAAAGACCAACCCGGCTATATGCCATGCCATTACATTTATGCTTTCTGTAAAAACAGGTTTTAGTTTAGCGCAAAAGGCTGTTCAATGGCTTAACCCACCACCGAAAAAATAATCGATTTATTCTTCTCGAGGAGTTTCAGAAAAGTTCTTAGTGAGCTCTAAAAGCTCATCAAGAATATTATGCATTGACGCTTCGAGTGCAAGCTTTCGAGGTCTAATAATGAGCTGCATTCCAGCTGGAAAGGTAGATCTCACCTTTCTAAAGGCTTCTCTAGAGATTCTCTTAAAACGATTTCGTGCAATTGCTTTTCCATATTTTTTGGATGCAACAACACCAAGTTTTGTGACAGGATAGTTTGGGGCAAGATGTGCGTGCACAACAATATACTTTCCGCGGATGCCTTTGGCACGTTCAAGCACTTGTTGATATTGACGCGACGATTTTAAACGAAAGTCTTTAGAATAAGAATAACTCACACAGTCAGAGCTTTACGTCCCATACGACGTCTAGCATTGATTATTTTTCGGCCATGTCTAGTTTTCATGCGGGCACGAAATCCATGAACTCTTTTTCTTTTGATCTTTGATGGTTGGTATGTTCTTTTCACTGTTTTGCCTAAATAAATTTAGTTTAGAAATAATATAGCACAACGATGGAATTTTTCCAAGATAAACAATGAGAGCTTGTTAAATTTTTTAGAATAAATTTTATAGGTTTTCCTCTAACTTGCGGTAGTGAATCTTCCCACTTGCCATTAAAGGTAATTTTTCACACTTAACCACTTGGTGGATTTTGTGAAGATTGCTAAAGCCTAGCTTCTTGATCTTTTTGTTGATATCCTCAGGCTTTGAATCAAAGGTCGCAAAAAGATAGAGCTGAGCCCTTCCATCACCCTCTTTAGCACAAATGGCAAGAGCTGGTTGATCCTCTCCACCAGTAGGTATAATTTTTTCTTGAATAAGTGCTCGCGTTAATGAGTCTTCTAATGCATTAAGATTCACAATTTCCCCACCCACTTTAACCTGTCTTTTGAGGCGGCCTGCAATTGTCAAATAATTCCTATGATCTAGATAGCCAAGATCTCCTGTTTTAAACCATTTTTTACCATCTATCTCAACAAATGGAGAAGGAAAATCACCCATATACCCTGCAAAAATATTTGGCCCATGTGCCAGTATGTGCCCTTTTTGACCTTGAGGCATAGGTAAAAGCGAATCAGGGTGAACAATTAAAAAGTCAACAATATCTAATGCTGGACCAACTCCCTGGTGCTTTTCACCAGGAACATTCAAAGAAAGTATTGGTCCGCATTCAGACAACCCGTATCCTTCTAAAAAGTCAGCTTGAGGACATACATCTGCAACTCTATCAATCAATGATTGAGGAGCTTTTTCAGCACCTGTAACCACATATCTAACTGTTTTAAATAATTCTCGATGTGAGGGTTGTAAAATCCCTTTAATAAAAGTAGGGGCCCCGCATAAAAATGTAACTTGCCATTGGGCCACAAGCTTACCAAGTTTTTTATAATGAGTTGGGTTGGGGTAATAGATAGCTCTTACACCAGAGATTAATGGAAGCAAGCCAGTGACTGTTAAACCAAAAGAGTGAAAAGGCGGCAAAAAGCCTAACATGACATCGTGATTAGAAGTCTTTACTCTATCAAAGGCAGACCCTAGATTAGAAATAATATTTTCATGACTTAAAGGCACCCCTTTTGGCATGGTCTCAGTTCCACTTGTGAAAATAAGCGCTGCAACTTTGTTCTTATCAAGATTGTTAATGGCTAGTAGCTTGCATATTTGGTTGTAGCTAAGCTTAATCATAAAATAGGCTTTGAGCTTATCAATAAAAGATATTTCTTTCTTCAAGCTTTCTGCATGAACAATTTTATCTTCAACCAAACTCAAATCAATATCGGCTATATTTCGAAGAAATGCTTTCGATGAAATGATGCATTTTAAATCCGTTTGTTTAATTACTGACTCCAAATGCTTTTTTCCCACTGTCCAATTAATCATCACAGGAATTTTTTTGGCAACCTGGCAGGCCATAATTATAACATTTACTGTCGTAGAGGCTGGAAGCATCACTCCCACGTATTCTCCAGGCATCTTTTGTATCTTTTTTGATAACAAAATAACCCCAAGCATTAACCTTTCGTAAGTCACTTCGCTAGATAGTAGATCAGCACACGCTAAATCTTTTTTCCGTTGGCATGCAACAGCAAAAAAAGCCTCAGGAATCGTTTGCTTTAAGATAGAGGCCCTTGTCTTTTGAGATTGTGAGCAAGCTGCCCACTGAGAGCTTGAGGGTGTTATTTCATCATTTTTGACTGAAGGATCATTAGGCTGCGCCGCATAGTTCATAACTGAAGCCACCGTAGTTAGCTGAGAAGGTTTAATTTTTTTGACCTTGTATTGCCTCTCTAAATAATTAGCAATCTCTTGGATATCCAAAGGGTCTAGCCTCAAATCTGAAAATAAATTCATCTGAGGTTTAATTTCTGTATACAGACTTTTTGTAATTTTAGCAATTTCCACTCTAATATCTTGCTTTATTTCTTCTGGGACATGACTTACATCAACAATAGAACTCTTTAATAAAAGCCTACCTTTAATTTTATTTGACCAAAATTGATATGGAACAAGTGTTAAATGATCTCTTTTTTGGTTGTACCAACTTTCTAAATAGCTGTTAATTTCAAACCTGGAGCCTTCCCATGGAAAACAAGAGTTAACGGGTTCAAACTCTATTAACACTTTCCGCTTTGGAACAAAAAAGATGCCATTTTTTAAAATGGCTTTCAATGAATGAAGCACAGCATCTAAGAAAATCACTTTTTTACCGTTCCACCCTCTTGAAAAACGACTCCCCCACAGACCTGTTGTGCGCACTAAAACAATATTTACATTCTTATTGGCTTGTAATATTTTGTAGACACCCGATGCCCCTCCTAAAACTTCTTTCTCAGAATTTTTAAGCCTTCCTGATGGATAGACTATGAAGTTATCCTTTTTCTTCAACCCTTCGACAACACTTATAAAAGCATTTTCTGCATCTAACCTTCTTTTTTGAGAAGACTTATCATCAAAATCAGGAATAGGTACTGCGCCCATAAGTTTCATAAGAATACTAACAACGGGCAATTGAATGATCCACTCTACAATCATGGGTCTTGGTTGAAAATTTTTCCACAAAGCAATACTTACTAAAATGGGATCTACTTCTGCTGTGTGATTAGGAAGAAATAAGATGCCTCCATCATTTTGAGTCTCTTGTTTAGTTATTCTATCAAGACCAACACTCTTTACCTTGTAGCGCACACAAGGAAGCAACCTTATCATTTTAAAAATTAAATATTTGATAAAACGCAATAGCACGCTTTGAGCTCCTTTGAGGTTCTTAAATGGTCTTATCACTAAAATTCATTATAATTCAATGGCATTCAAGTTGAATGGAATTAGATCAAAAATTTATACTCCAAATAAAATAAAGTGAGATCACATGGAAAAACTCCAGAAAGGAATTAAAGATTTACTCATAAAAGTTGGCGAAAACCCAAAAAAAATAGATCTAATCAGAACGCCAGAGCGTGTGCAAACAATGCTCTCATCTTTTTTGACAGGCTACCAAACGCCTCACTTTGACCCATTAGGCACCCCCTACCCTATTGATGACCCGCATAAAAATGATACTATAGTTGTAGACAACATCCCATTTTGCTCTCTTTGCGAGCATCACATGGTCCCATTCTTTGGACAAATGCATATTAGCTATATTCCCAATCAACACGTTCTTGGACTTGGGCGTTTTGCATCTTTTATAGATTATAAATCTAGACGCTTACAAATCCAAGAAAACCTGGGTGCTGATATCGCTCAAAGCCTCTTTGAAAAGCTTGCCCCTAACGCGATCCTCATTAAAGTTGTAGCAATGCACGCTTGCCTTGCAATGGAAGGGAAGCAGCAGGGAGGATCGAGGCTGATCACTTCACATTTTAGAGGTAAAGAAGATCTACATGCAATATTAACGATGGCTCTTAATGACTACTCTTAAAGATAAAGTAATTCTTATCACAGGTAGTGCGCAGCGCATTGGAAGAATCTTAAGCCTAGGTCTTTCTGATGCAACACTTATACTGCACTACCATACCTCACAAGATGAGGCCCAATCACTAAAAGGTGAGCTTGACAAGAGAGGGTGCCGCTCTAGCCTTTTCAAGGCAGATCTATTGTGCTCTGAAAACATTTCTAAACTTTTTGATTATATTACAAAAAAATATGGAAGACTCGATGTACTAATTAACAATGCAGCTTCTTACAAGAAAGGCGCTTTTTTAGAAGAAGATGACTTTGACTCTTGCTTACAGCTCAACCTTAAAGCGCCTCTAATATGCGCACAGCATGCGGCTAAAATAATGCCCAAGGGTTCCTCTATTATCAACATCATTGATAAAAGCGCTAACAAACCGTTCAAAGGATTTGTAAGCCACAGCATTAGCAAGGCTGCGCTTATGCATGCAACAAAAGCCCTTGCCCTAGAATTGGCCCCAAATATAAGAGTTAACAACCTAATGCTTGGGCTTATACTCCCATCAAAAGGTCATACTCAAAATGCCTTTGACAAACTTGTAGAAAAACATGTTTTAGTTAATAGGCAACCTACTAACCAAGAAATAGTTGAAGGTGCCAGGTCACTTATAGAGAACGATTTTATCAACTCTACAACAATCAGCCTTGATGGTGGTTGGATCTAACAACCCAAAAGAGGAGTCCCTACTAAACAAAGAAAGGCCGAGTATTGAAACTCAGCCTGTAACATTTCAAATTTTATTTCGTAAAAATTTTAAGAAAAATTACCGATCTTTTTACGAGCTAGAGAAATTAAAGAATACGCTGCGCAGAGCTTAACTGCATCTCCAATGATAAATGGAACAACTCCAACGATTAAAGCAGATTTGAGTCCTATAAGGTTCTGCAAGTGAAGTACCCCAAAAGACCAAATAATTAAACTATTTAAAATTAAGCTGATCCAAAGAGGCATCTTTGTTCTTTTAGTTGCTTGGCTTAAGAAAAACAGTGAAACAATCATCCCAATATAATATCCAAATGCAGCGCCAAAGCTTAATGGGGTTCCGAAGAAAGGAGAGCCAGCTAACCCTTCTACAAGGTAAACCATGAAACATGTAATTGCGACTCTAAAAGGAAGCAAGCAACCAAGAATTGCAACTGCAAAGGTATGCATAGTGACAGAAACAGGAGAAATGGGTAATAAGACTTTGGTATTGGCGCAAAGCAATAAAAAAGCAAAGCTCAGTGTGTATGTCACAACTGTATTGGCTACAGGAGATGACTTAATTTTTGTGGTTAAAGCAAACATCCTAATTCCTATCTAAGTTTGTTAAAGGTTACTATTTTCTCAAAAAAAGTAAAATTTAACAAGTTTTAAAAGACTTTTAAAGTTATATAACTACCTATTTAAAAATTTAATTTGCCAATGCAGATCACCTATGTTTATAACGCTTGCGTCTTAGTAGAGCACAATGGATCTAAAATTCTTTGTGATCCATGGCTAATTGACGGAATATATTACGGTAGTTGGCACCAATACCCCAAAGCTAAAGCTGCTCCCAAAGATTTTTTTGATGTCGATTACATCTATATTTCCCATATCCACCCCGATCATTTAGATCCAGCAACGCTTAAGCTTTTTCCTAAAGAAATTCCTATTATTATTTGCAATTATGCTCATAAATTTGTCTTCAATATCCTCAAAAAAATTGGTTTCAAAAAAATAATTGAACTTAGGCAGGCTCAGCCCCACAAAATTTCAAAAGATTTTCAAATTGAAGTGATAGCTGCCGACTTTTGCGATCCAACACTTTGCCAAAAACACTTTGCTTGTGCACCTCAATCGACTTCAAATTTTCAAACACAGCAAATAGATTCTCTGGCTATCTTTAGCACGCCAGATGAAACTCTTGTAAACCTTAATGATGTTCCCTATTTATTGGCTCAAAAAGCCCTAATATACATTAATGAAAACTACCCGAAAATAGATTGTGCGCTTATTGGTTATTCAGGAGCAGGGCCCTACCCTCAGTGTTTTGAGCATTTGTCGACAAATGAAAAAAAACTCAAGGCTGCCCTCAAACTAAAGCAATTTATGAATCAATCCATAGCTTTTTTAAAGAAGCTAAAACCCTCTTATTTCATGCCTTTTGCAGGACAATATGTGTTGGGGGGATCCTTACACCAATTAAATGAAATGAGAGGCGTTCCTCAAATTGAAGAACTTCCCTCTCTTTTTGATTTTTACCTTAATAAGCACAATGTGGAATCAAAGTTTTTTATGCTCAACTCCATGGAGCACTTCAACCTACAAACCCATAGATGCTCAAAAAAATTTATTGCTCCTGATCCACTCAAGCGCAAAAAATACATTTTAGAAATTCTTTCAAAAAGACCCTTAGATTATGAGAATTACTCTTACGACACTACAGAGCTTAAAGAATCAATTCATCAAGCCTACAAGCACCTTCTAAAATATCAAAAAACTTGGAACTACAGCCCAAAGCAAAATCTATACATTGATTATGGAGCCCCAGAGTTCTTATGCTTGCCCTATGAGACAAAAAAACTAAGCTACGTTCGTGATCTGGTAGAGCCTTATGTAAAAATAACGTTAGATCCACGGCTATTTTTTCAAATTCTTAATAAGAAGGCGCATTGGAATAATGCTGAAATAGGATCGCATCTTACATTTAAACGCTCTCCTGATATCTTTGATCGGAGTATGTACTTAACCCTCTCGTACTTTCACGTCTAAATCAGGGTTTTCTTGAATAAGATTTTTTAAAAGTTTTTTGGATTGCTCAAAGGTTATCTGGCCTAAAGCATCATCAATTGAGAACCACTTTGCTTCTTTAACTTCATGAGGCTCTTTAATAACAATTTCACCCTCGATGCAAGCTGGGTAATAAACTACAGATTTATGAATATCGAATCCATCTCGCTTAAAGGAGTATGATTCTTCTGGATAGTTTACATTAATAAATGAATGAACTTTTAAATCTGTTTCTTCAAAAAGCTCACGTTGAGCAGCAACTTGCCCCTTTTCTTCACTCTCTCCATGCCCTTTTGGAAAGGCCCAATAATCACCTTTTACATGTAGAGCCAAAAGCACTTGAAGTTCATCCCCTTCTACACGAAGGGGTATTATGCCAAAGCATTGTTCAGATTTAGTCATTATATGGCGCAATTGCAATCGATGCGTTGTGCCCGCCAAACCCAAAAGAATTGGAAAGAGCTACATCAATTTTATGTTCGGTGGCAACTGTTGGAATAGACTCTGTAGCCACCTCAGATTCTGGTTTATCTAAGTTAATTGTTGGATGAATTTTTCCAGTTTCAATAGCTTTGATTGCAGCAATAGCTTCAATTCCACCTGCTGCTCCTAAGCAGTGCCCAATCATAGATTTAGTGGCATTCATCTTAATTTTGTCTAATGACCCAAAAACTTTAGTTACAGCTCTGTACTCTGCCATGTCTCCAGCTGGTGTAGAAGTTGCATGAGCATTGATGTAATTAACTCTGTCTTTTGATACGCCAGCGTCTTCTAAGGCATTTTCAATACTTAAAGCCACACCTTCACCATCTGTACGTGGATCAGTGATATGGTTAGCATCACATGAAATCCCTCCACCGAGATATTCTGCATAAATATGAGCTCCTCTTGCTAAAGCATGTTCTAGGCTCTCTAAAACTAAGACTCCGGCTCCCGTGCCCATAACAAAACCATCTCTATCTTGGTCCCAAGGTCTAGATGCTTTTTGAGGTTCGTCATTGCGTTGAGACAATGCTTTACATGCAATAAAGCCTCCAACGCCAAGTTCAAGTAAAGCATCCTCAGATCCTCCAGCAACCATTACATCAGCATGGCCCAGACGGATATGATTTGCTGCATTAATAATTGAATAATTTCCTGTGGCACAAGCTGTAGAAACCGAATAGTTAGGCCCCATAAAACCCACGTCCATTGCAAGCAAAGCTCCACCAATATTTGTAATAATATATGGCACAAAAAATGGAGTGATTCTTTGGTAGCCCTTTTCAAGAATAGTTTTAGAACCTTCAAAGAAGACTCTCATTCCACCCATACCAGAACCAATAAGGACTCCACACTTTTTTTTGTTAAGTTTATCTAAACCATCCCCTGTAAGCTTTGCATCTTCAAGGGCTTTTTTACCGGCAACTAAAGTATAAAGTGCGTAGGGATCTAGTCTGCGAATTTGCTTTCTCTCCACATAGGGAGCAGGGTCAAACCCTTGAACGGAAGCAGCAAACCTAGTGGTCATATCTTCACAATTAAAACTCTCAATAGGTCTTACACCACTTTTACCTTCTAAAAGTTGATTGTAAAACGTATCCACATCGCTCCCAAAACAGGATACAAGCCCCATTCCTGTAATTACAATGCGTTTCTTGTTCATAGTTCCATCTCCATATTTTAAGGCTGCTGTTTTTGCTTTAATATTCTTTTCACTTTATCTAGGTGATCGCCTTGCAATTCGAGGTGCTCTTTTTGATTACTTCCGCCGCAGTGACACTGGGCTTTGAGCTCTTTAAATAACTGGTCTTTTTCAGAATTTTGTATGTTTGAGACCACAGTTAAAACTCGACCTTTTCTCTTTTCAGTCCTAACAGTTATTTTTTTTTTTTGTTTAGAGCCCTTTTCAGAAGGAACCCATTCTCCATCAATTGTAAAAGGCATCACTCAGATTCTAAATTTAAGTCTATGATTGTACCTTCATCCCACAATCTTTCCAATCGATATTTTTCTCTAAAAGTAGGAGTCAGGATATGCACCATTACATTTAAGTAATCTAAGATAACCCAATGCCCTTCTTGTTCACCCTCAACTTTAACAGGTTTATGACCAAGAACAGCCATTTCTTTTTGAATAGTTCTTCCAATAGCTTTGACGTGTCTGTCTACAGTTCCTTCAGCAATAATGCAGAAGTCGCATAAGCTAGACGTATTTCTGAT
>JAJACU010000007.1 GCA_022601345.1 Chlamydiota bacterium
GGGGCGTTAGCTCAATTGGTAGAGCGCAACAATGGCATTGTTGAGGTCATCGGTTCGATTCCGTTACGCTCCATTCCCTATTTGAATCATAAAAATCTTGCATTTTCATTAAAACCTTATCAAAGGGTTCAAAGCTTCTTCTGCTCAGAGGCAAACTATTGATAAAAAGCCTTCCATAAGCTTTGTTAATCAGCCTAGAGTCAAAACACAGTATAGTTCCAAAGTCATTTTTTGTTCTAATGAGTCTTCCAAACCCTTGCTTAAACTTAACGATAGCTTTAGGCACAGAGTATTCCATAAAAGAACTTTTGCCTTCTGCCTCTAGTTGCTTGCACTTTGCTTGAAAAATAGGTTCGGAGGGAACCGGAAAGGGAAGCTTAGTGATGATAACAAGTCTTAGGTTAAAACCCGGAACATCAATTCCTTCCCAAAAAGTGTCCGTTCCAAACAAAACTGAATTTGAATTTTCTTTAAAAATGTTTAATAGGGTATTTCGATTTTCATCACCTTGTCTTAAAGGAAGCAGCCCTTGACTAATGAGCTGCTCTGCAATCTTGTCGTAGCAGTGCCCCAGAGTACTATAGGATGTAAACAGTATAAATGCACCGCCCTGGCTTGTTTTAACAGCTCTGACAATGTTTTCACAAAGCACTTGATTGTAATTAGGAAAGCGGGGCTCTGGCATGTCAGAGGGGGCAGCTAAAAGAACTTTTTCTTTGTAATCAAAAGGAGATTCTAAAAGCTTTTCAATAATGCCGCGGTTTTTAAGTTCTTCACATTGGAACCCTAATTGTTTTTTTGCAAAGGCAAACTCTTTGTTGTGAGAAAGTGTTGCGCTACATAATGTAGCTGATGATCTGGGCGAAAACAGGTTTTTAGCTAAAATATCTGAAACATTGAGCTTTATAATCAGCATGCGTATGCCAGACAGTGATCGAGATGAATTCCACTCTATGACGTACACTTTGTGTTGACTTTCTTCAGGATTAAAAAAATCCTGCAAAATATTTGCAGTTTTTTCAAAAAAGTTAATGAGAGACTTAGTATCGATAATAACATTTTGCAGCTTCTTTGTGATTTGAGAATCACTTATTTCAGAGCACCTTTCTACTGCTGAGCCAAGGCTCTGAGTAAAACCTTTGATTTGTTGAACAAGTTGAGTAAAGAAGTTTTTAATGTTGTCAAACTCGGGGTGAGATCTCGTTGGATCATCTAGTGCAATTTTCCCTTCATTAGAGCCTGAGTTGGAATAACTTTGTTCTAAAAAATCTCCAAGGGCTATGTAGGCTTCGAATAAAAGAGACTGAGTCATTCTTTTTTCAGCAAATAAATCATCGCAAACTTGTTCAATAAGTTCGTGCTCTAAACTGTCTTCGTGCTCAATTAATACTTTTTTTAATCTTTGTAGCTTGCCAGATCCACCTCTTTCTGCGACAAGCTCATTAAGTTTTCTCAGTATGTACTGCGCTGAGACAGAATTAGCAAGGCTTCTAGTGGCTATATCTTCAAGAGTGTGCGCTTCATCAATAATGAGATGTTCGTATTCGGGTAAGATACCATTTTGCCCGTCTGAATCAGCCATCTGAAGGTCAGCAAGCAGAAGATGATGGTTGGCAACAAGGAGTTTGGCGTCCTTGCATTTCTTTCTTGCTCTAAAGAAAAAACAGTTGGAGTACTGTGGGCACTTTACAAAAGAGCAGGCGTCTGATTCACAGTTTAGTTTTTCCCAACCTACTTTTTTGGGGACAGTCTCTAAATCTGAGAGTGAGCCATCGCTGGTTGTTTGTATCCAATCTTCTAATTGTGCAAGCTCTGTTTGTTGATCTATAGACTGTAATGAAGCGTGGTCAAGAAGGTCATAGTACTTTCGAAGGCAAAGGTAATTGCCCATGCCTTTAACTAAAACAGCACTCAGATCATAACCTAAGGTTTCTAAAATAAAAGGGATGTCTTTTTGGAGAAGCTGTTCTTGAAGCGTGATTGTATGTGTTGAAATAACGCATCTTCCATCGCTCTCAATGCCATTTAGAATTGCAGGAAGTAGATAGGCTAGGCTTTTTCCAATACCTGTGCCAGCTTCTATAAATGCAAATGTTCTTTCATTAAAGGCTGTAATAATCGCCTGAAGCATTTGAATTTGCTCGGTTCGCTCTTCAAATTGCTTTTTTTATCAAAAAAAGGACTATCCTTTTGAAGGAACTTAGAAATAGAATGTTTGTCTAGGGTCATTAATCCGTCTCGAGTAGATCTAAGAATGCTTGTAATTGCTTAGATCGTATCGGATGTCTCATTTTTCTTAAAGCTTTGGCTTCAATTTGACGAATTCTTTCTCTAGTTACATTGAATTCAACCCCTACTTCTTCAAGAGTTTTAGGCTTGCCATCTGCAAGTCCAAAACGTTGGATAAGTACAGTGCGCTCACGGTCAGTTAGAGTTTCAAGCACTTCATTCATTTTGTCTTTCAAAATTGAGTAACCTGTAGCTTCTGCTGGAGATTCTACACCGGTGTCTTCAATGAAGTCTCCAAATTGGCTATCACCACCATCTCCAACTTCTGCTTGTAAAGAAATAGGATGCTGGGCAATTTTGTAGATTTCCCTAACGCGTTCTGGCGTAATGCCAACTTCTTCAGCAAGTTCTTCAGGAGTTGGTTCTCTACCAGTCTCCATCATAAGTTTTTTGGCTGCACGTAGCACTTTGTTGATCGTTTCGATCATGTGAACAGGAATACGAATAGTACGTGCTTGGTCGGCAATTGCTCGAGTAACAGCTTGGCGTATCCACCATGTAGCGTAAGTAGAGAATTTGTAGCCTCTGCGGTACTCAAATTTTTCAACAGCTTTCATTAGGCCCATGTTTCCTTCTTGTATTAAGTCTAAGAAAGAAAGGCCTCTGTTAGTATATTTTTTTGCAATTGAAATAACAAGGCGTAGGTTGGACTCAACCATTTCGCGCTTGGCTTCTTGGCTTTTATCCATCCAACGTTGAAGCATACGCACATCTTTTTTGAACTCATCAATAGTTCGTCCAGCAGCAAGTTCATTTTTTTTGAGCTTGCGAGTTGTTGCCTGTAGTTTTGATGCTGCAAATTTATTTCGATCTGCACGAGTAGATAAGTCTTTAACTTCTTTTTCAAGAGTTAAGAAGCGATCATAAGCTCTTAATATAACTTCTCCAAGGTCCTCAGTAATATTGTATCGGAAGTGATATTGTCTGAGGTAGGCTTGTGTGCGAATTCTATTTTTTTCAATTAAGTTAATGTGCTTAATTTTATCGGCTTTAGAGATATTTGTTTTCTTCGCATCTTCTAAAAGGATTTGAAGTTCTTTATCTTCTGTTTGAAGTAACTGGCAAAGCCTAGGCAAGACGCTTAAGAATGCTTGCTTGTCAGTGATTTCTTTTTCAGCAATACATTTATCAAACCTTTCTTTCCCGTGAATGAGGAAATGTCCAATTGAAATAGCTTCGCGTGTTGAGTATCTAAAACGCATAATGATGCGTTGAATTTGAAGCTGTGCTTTTTCGATGCGTTTAGAAATTTCAACTTCTTCTTCACGAGTTAAAAGAGGAACAGAGCCCATCTCTTTGAGGTACATACGAACGGGATCGTCAGGAGTAGCACTTTCACCTTTTCTAGCAAGGCCCTCAATTTCTTTTGCTTCTTTTTTGCGCTCTTTTTGCCTTTCAACTTCGGATTGATTCAGAATTTGAATGTCCATTCCATTCAAAAAGATCAACATTTGGTCTATTTGTTCGGGTGAATCAAAAGACATCGGCAGGGTTTCGTTTATTTCTTCGTAGGTGATATACCCTTGCTCTTTAGCAATCGAAATAATCTCTTCAATTTTCTGCTGATGCTGACGACTAAAAGACTGTTCTAAATCATTATTTGACATAAGGAAGCTTAGTTAATTTTGGGAATTATAAAAGATTATAATAGGAGTTACTCTAAATTATTTAGCGCGATTTTAAATGAATTAGGATATTTTGTCTATCAAAGAGCCTATTTTTTGGTTATTGTCTATGTAAAGTAATATCTATAACAAGCTCAAATTTTAAATAGAGTGCAGGGCAGCTCGTTTTTCATTTGATAAAATGTAAGTTTACTTGTTTAATCAAACTTTAAATTTACTGAATTACAAGCCTAACAATGAGCCGAAGACCTGACAAGATACATTTATTTACAGCTATTTGGGGAGCTAAATACGTCAATGAATTTATTGAAACAAGCTTGCGAACTCTTCTAGCTGATAGCAATATCCCAGCATTTTCTAAGAAGCACACTATTGTCTATGATCTCTTTTTAGGAGAAGGAGATGATAAAATACTTAAAGGTAGTAAACTAATTGCAGAGCTTTCTAATTTTGTAACGGTTAATTTTCATAATCTTCCCAAAAATGTCGAAGATAAATATTTATTAAATTTTGAATGTCAAAAGCTATTAATAGACAATCCAAAAAACTCAAAGTCAGCATTTATATGGATATGCTCAGATAATATGTATACGGAAGGTTTTTTTATTGAGCTAAATAAGTATATTGAAAAAGAGATGAGAGTGGTTCTAACTTTTGGGTTGGCATTGAGTGATCAGACCATCAATCAATATAAATCGAGTAGTTTCAACAACTCTAAAATGGCTCCTTTACCTTGCGAAATTTTAGACTCAGTTAAAAAAAATAGCTGTTTTTTTCTTGAACACTATGACGCAAAGAAAAAAAAATTTCCCACCTGGGCAAGCTTTGCATTTTTTGGAGGCTCAAAAAGATTAAGTTTTTTAAGAGCTTTTCATCTTCACCCAGCCTACTTTTGGCCTGAGCGACATGTGAAGTTGTTTCCTTGGTTAGATGAAGGGGTTTACTTGTCTAAAAGTTGTCCTGATGTAAGAAAATGGGCCACAATGGGGGATTACTCTAAAGCTATTCATTTTTCTGGAGATAAAGATGAGAGTCTTTATTCTCCTAGAGAAGTTCATAATTTTTTTGCTGTAGCTCGATTTTTTGCTCAAAACTGTTGCCCTAGTTTCTTACAAGCTTCTAAACAAGAGTTTTTTCTCTCTAGTTCGAAAGGTAAGCTGCCTTTGAAGGAGATCAAAGATAAATTTAAATTTAATATCTATTTTAATTTGGCAATAATTTTTTCAAAAATTCTAAGGTTTGTCCCTAAAAGAATTTTATACAGAAAAGGAATAGCTTGGAGAAAGTATAGAAAAGATATCGATTATTTCAGAAATGGCGCAACATACTTTGATTTTTATATGCGTCGCCTTTTCTTAGACAAAGGGCAGGGGCTTCTTGTTAAAGAGCTTCTTCAAGATAAAGTGTATAAACAAAGTTTATGTAAAAAAAATGCGTACAACTTTCTTATATTGTCTTTTGACCATGCCTCAGATTCTTACATGAGAGTCTTTGATCTTCTTTTAAATCTTATTGAAAGCTCTTCAAGAAGCATAAAAAATTATAACTATGCAAAGCTAAAAGAGCACAATAGAGATGATATTTTATCTTATATTCACCGACAAAAAGATTTGGCCGTAAGCCAAAATGTGGCCTTAAGTTGAGTTGGAATAGTTTCCCTTTTTCATTTGCTTCCATAATTCTGCGGTAGCATGTTTGTCCCAATTTTTCCAATGCTTGCGATAGTTTGAAATATCCGTTTCATTTTCTAAGATATGTAAATCTTTTTCGGATTTAAGAAGTTGTGGGAACCTAATTCCTGCGAGATGGTCTACCTCATGCTGTACTACAGAAGCGACACTTCCGCTGTATTTCTTCGATATTTTGTTTCCATTTTTATCAAGGGCTTGAACCTTAATCTCGGTGGAGCGCTTAGGGCATCCTAAATACTTCTCTGGAACAGAGAAGCAGCCTTCCCTGCTAATTTCAGTTTTGCTTGATCGCCATGTTATGCAAGGGTTGATTAGAACATCAAATTTAGGAAGAGAACCTTTTTTAATTTTTTCATAGCTTTGCGTATTTATAATGATGATTTGTTTCATAATGCCAACTTGAGGTGCAGCAAGCCCTACAAGAACACCAGATTTTTCATATTTTTCTGGATCAGCTTCGCATCCTGAAAGCCTAAGCATATCACTAATGAGGGTTTGAATTTCTTGAGACTTAACTTCTTTAAGCGTTACAAGTTCAGATTTTTGATTTAGCCTGGGATCATCTGGAGGTATGAATTGAAGAGTATGTAAATTTTTTGCACACATGGAAAAACACGCTCCTATAATTGCTAGCTGTAATAATTTTAGCATACTTTCTACTGAGCTGAATATTAGCATTCTATTTCTTGAAATAACTAGATGCATTCTAGCTGCTATGGATTTTCTAAGTCTAATAATTTATCTTTAAGAAACAGAAAAAAAGTTATGTTGGAATAAAAACATATTTTGTTGTTTAAAAAATACCTGATGATGCTAAAATATATCTCAAAAAGTTAGTTATTCAATCTAAACCTAAAACCTAGTCGATGGGTGCTATGTACATGTCGTTCATATTTTTTGTTTGAGAATAATTAGAAATTAAATTAATTTGTTACCAAGTTTTAACAACAAGAGGCCGTTTTATGGATATTCAAGGGACATTAAATTCATGGAGTTCTTCCATGTACTCAGCTGGAAGTAGCGCAGGAGCTTCTCTAAAGGGATTGGCTGATACAGCAGTACAAAAAGGAAAATTAGGATATAACACCACTGTTTCTATGGTGAAAGATAATCCAAGAGCAGCAGTAGTTACAGGACTTGCACTTGCAGCTGTTGCAGCAGCAGTTGTCTATTCTAGTATGGGAGATTCTAATGGAGCAGCAGGCGGCTGATCGATCTAAGTACTCTTTCATTTAAAAGACTAAGTTTTTTAAAAAAGAAACAGATTTTAGGATCTGTTTCTTTTTTTATAGAGAAGCTTTTTCGATTTCTTTTTTGATAAGAGTCGCTCTTTGACTAGGCAAGTCTTCAGAAGAAGAAACTCTTAGTTGTAAACTACTCTTTCCCATGCTAAAAAATAGCTCATTAATTTTTTCTACTGAAAGGTTTTGTATCCACTCAAGTTCTACGCCGAGCTTGCAGAGGCTCAAACAGTGCATGGCCTCTTCTTCGTCTAACTGGTAGGCATGTTTTAAAGTTCCAAATGCTTTACTGACATTATTTTTTAAATTAGAAGGTTCTTTTTTTAAGGACTCTCTTGCTTTCTTTTCAGCAATAATTAGGTTTAAGGCATGGCTATGCACGGATTTAATAAGCTGCTCTTCTGAAACTCCTAAAGTTTGCTGGTTTGAAAGTACAACTAAATCACCAAGAAATACATCTGATTGGCCTTGAATAGAGGTGTAGAAAATAGAGTGGGAAGCATTTTTTTCTAACTGCTCATCTATTTTTTTCATGTGAATGAGAGCCGGTAAGTGTAAAAAAATATCAACATTTAAACCTGTGCCACAATCATCAATACTAGAAGTTAAAAAACCAAATTTAGGAGAAAATGCGAACTCTATTTCTTTAGTTAGTTCATTTTCCATATGAATAAGCTTACTAAAGATGTCCTCTAAATGGTTTGAAGAATTAACGTAGTTTAAAACGAGGTGATCCGATGTGTTTATCAAAACGTGCAAATTATGAGTAGAGTCAATAAAGAGTCCTTCTTGTCCATGAAAAGATTGGTAGTTGTGCCCTGCTAAATAGTACTCAAATAAAAGCTGCCTTTCATCAGGCTTTAAATCTTTCATTAGAAAAAAATGCCCTTTTTTCAGTTGAGAACAGTTTTCTAGAGGGTGTTTGAGCATGTGAGTTAATTCAGATAAAAAAGAGCTCTCTAATTTATGAGGAAAATTGTGAGTTTTTAAATTTCTATATAGGCGCATTGAAGAGGCAAGCCAAATGGAGTTACTATTCTTGGCCCAGTTATTAGATAAAAAGTTTTTAGACGATAGTAAGGTTTTCATTGATTTCGCATTTTCTTTTTAAGTTCTTGGATCTGGTCTCTAATCCAAGCAGCCTGTTCATAATCTTCTTCATTAAGTGTTTTGTGCAAAGCTTCATTCAAAGCGAGTACTTTTAAAGATGGGTTAACTTCTTTAAGTTCTCCAGGTTTGTGTCCCTGATGGCAAAGAGGCGCACCTTCATTCTTAATAGGGATAAACTCTTTAAGCTCTTTAACAATAAAACCTTCAAAAGTAGAGTAGCAATCGCTGCAACCCAAAGACTCTCCATGTTGGACATCGTTTAGAGAGGTGTTGCAGTTTCCACAAGTTAGATTAGATGATTTTTGATAGTCACGCTTCTCATCATGGAATAAAAACTGCTCTAATACAGGGCATGACGGGCACATATAATAACATTGTTTGATGTCGTCAGCGACCTCAGTATACTTTACTTTAACTTGTTTATAGCATGATGAGCAGGCCAGAGGTCTCTCATGTGTTTTCTTTTCAGTCATAGGGCTGAGTCTAAAATAAGTTTTTAATTCTGCCAAGCTCAAAAGAGCACTTAATGACAATTGACAATATATTTTCAGTATCCTACATCGACATTTGAGGGGGCATAAGAGGTGTTTAAGCATGTCTAATTTTAGAAGAACCACTATTCGCGGAAAAAAAAGCAACAGTGAGTCTGAGTTAATAGGGGACTTAGTTGATTCAGGAGCCCTTATTTTCACTAAAACCACTTTTGATATGACTACGATTAAAAAGGGCGGTGGTTTTTGGAGATTTTTGATACGAATAATTCAATGGTTTAGGTGGGCTAAAAGCCACGGAAATCCCTCAACTATCACTCATGTAGATGGTTGGGATGGTAAAGTTGCATTTGGATCAGATTTATGTGATCCAGATGGTGGCGGGCTTAACAGGCATGACCTTCCCATAGTTCCTCACTGCTTCATACGAGGGGATAACAGCACTGATCTTTTGAACCTCACTGGTGAGAGTATAGAGGTTATTACTAAAAAGAGAAGTAGCATGACTCTAAAGGTTAATGAGTTGGCCTTTGGAGAGTATGAGGTAATTCAGCTTCCAGAATATCTCAGAATCGATTTTTTAAATTATCAAGAGAAATTTAAAAATGACGATATTAAATATAGTTTAACAAAAGCGGCAAAATCAGCTTTTGTGAGATCTAAATTTAATACTTCTGTCCAAAAAATAGCAATTGCAGATGCTATTTACTGTCTTTTGGGCCAGCCATTTAGAGACTCATCAGGTTCGGTTATTGAAGTTTGCTGCTCAACTTTTTTAGTCAAAATTCTCATGGCAATAGAGCATAAGCAAAGCTTAGAATCAATTATATATGATCCAAATTTTGAAATGTTTAGAGAATGGGAGCTCTCATTAAAAAATTTAAATAGAGGTTTCGAAAAAATTAACGAGCTTTACCTCCAATATAGAAAACTATTTAGAGAATTTGACAGCGAATGGAAGAAAATACATCGATCTAAATCAAAACATAAGAATTCGTTGCTTATGCATCTTTGTGTAGATTTTGAGGAAAGAAGAGGTTTTGCTTTAAGGAAAATAAGAAAGCTTAGTCGCAATCTATCAAGAAGAATTTACAGTATGGCAAGTAAATTTTACTCTAGTGGATATTATCAAAAATATATCGATGCAAAAGAAAAGCCTATCTTGTTTAGACTTAGCCCCGAATGTGTGACTCCAGCAAAGCTGTACTTTTTTTTATATGAAATTGTAGAGAAAAGACAATGAGCCTTGAAGGATTTGAACCTTCGACCCTCTCATTAAAAGTGAGATGCTCTAACCAGCTGAGCTAAAGGCTCATCTTATTCTCTATGTTGACCCCAAGGGGATTCGAACCCCTGTTATCGGAATGAAAATCCGGTGTCCTAGGCCTGGCTAGACGATGGGGCCGTGATTTTCGTAAAATGGGGCTCTATATTGCCATAACTTCTTTTTCTTTGCACGCAATAATTTCATCAACTTGCTTACAAAATTTATCTGTAAGCTGTTGGATGTCATTTTCTCCCTTCTTCTGTAAATCTTCGCTTAAATCACCACTGGACTTGTCTTTTTTTAGTTCGTCGTTTCCTTCTCTGCGAGCATTGCGAATGCTTACTTTTGCATCTTCACCCTTTTTTTTTGCAAGCTTTACCATATCATTTCTCATGGATTGATCCATAGGGGGAATGTTTAAGCGGATTAAATTTCCATCAACAATAGGGTTAATGTTCAAATTTCCAGCTTCAATTCCTTTTCTGATAGCACCAACATTTTGCGGGTCAAAAGGTGTAATTAAAATTTGTCTTGGCTCTGGGCACGTAACAGTAGCTACTTCTATCATTCTCATTTTAGTGCCATATGCTTCAACTTGAATGCTATTGAGCATTCCAGGATCAGCTTTACCCGTTCTAATATGCTTAAGCTCTTGATTGAGATGTTCAATAGCTGTTTGCATTTTTGATTTTGTTTGATCAATTGTAATCATGTCTATCCTTCTATCCTAGTTCCGCAAGATTTTTTTTGAATTACATTTCTAATATTGTTCTCTTTATACATATTAAAAACAACTATTGGAATTTGATGTTCTCTACATAATGTAATTGCTGTTGCGTCCATCACTTTTAAGTCTTTTTCTAACACGTCATTATAGCTCAATTGATCATATTTTTGTGCATCTGAATTTACTTTTGGATCTTTATCAAAAACCCCGTCAACTTTTGTAGCTTTAAGTAAAGCATTTGCCTGTATTTCACACGCTCTTAAGCTTGCCGCAGTGTCTGTTGTGAAAAATGGATTACCAGTTCCTCCTGCAAAAATAACAACTTGGTTTTCCTCTAAGTATTTTTTAGCAAGATCAGCGTTAAAAAGTTCAGCCATAGCTCCACAAGGGAAAGCACTCATTAGTTTTGTTGGGCAACCTACATTAAGTAATGCTCTTTGAAGAGTGATGCCATTCATTAATGTTGCAAGCATTCCTACTTGGTCTGCTTTTGCTTGGGGCATATTTAATTCTTTGCAATATACATGTCCTCTGAAAAAGTTTCCTCCACCGATGACAATTCCTATCTCGACATTTAGCTTCTGGGCTTCTTTGATGGACTCTGCAATTTTTCTACAAGCTTCAAATTCTACACCAACTTTTGAATTTTCACTAACAAGCGACTCACCAGATAACTTGAGAAGTATTCGCTTGTAAGATGGGGAAGAATTTGTCATAAGATATTAATTGCCTACTTGCCAGCGGATAAAGTGCACCACTTTAAGGCCATCACATTGAGAAGCAGCAAAAGCTTCAACAGAAAGTTTGCTATCTTTAACAAATTTTTGTTTAGTTAGACAAACTTGGTCAAAGAAAGCTTGCACTTTCCCTGTAAGAATTTTTTCTATGATGTTTTCTGGTTTGCCTTTTATTTGGCTTTTAGCAATTTCTTTTTCGTGCTCAATGATATCTGCTGGTACAGATTCAGGATTAAGAAACTCTGGAGCTTCGGCAGCGACATGCATTGCAATGTCACGAGCAGCCGCGTCACATCCTGACTTTGAAAGTTCAACAAAAGTCATAATCTTACCTTGCATGTGAGCATAAGCTCCATATGAATGGTCAGATTTTTTTTCAATAAGCTCAAAACGCTTAATGATAATATTTTCACCTAAAAGTTGGATCATTGTAGCTCTAAACTCATCAACAGTCAGTTCTGGATCTTTAGAGTATTTTTGAGATAAAAAGCTTTCGATATCCTTTGGCTTTGAAGCAATTACTTCTTCAGCAACAGTCTTGAGAAAATCTTTGAACTTATCGTTTTTTGCTACAAAGTCTGTTTCAGAGTTGATTTCAACTAAAGAAATATGTGAATCATTTTCAGCAAATCCAATGAGGCCTTCGTTTGCAGTTCGGCCTTCTTTTTTCACCGCAGAAGCCATTCCTGCTTTTCTGAGGTTGTCAATGGCAAGTTCAATGTCTCCGTTTGCACCTTGAAGGGCTTCTTTGCATTTAGCCATCCCAACGCCGGTTCGCTCTCTTAATTCTTTAACTTTCTGGGCTGTAATCATCCTTCGTCTCCTGATTGGTCCACTTCTTTATTCGCTTCAATAACAGGGTTTTCAACTTTTTTTTCGTTGAAGTAGCCAAGTTCTGTTTTCTTTTCAATAACAGCATTTGAAAGAGCTTGTACAATGAGCTTAACACACTTTAAAGCATCATCATTACATGCAATGATATAATCGATAAGATCCGGGTCACAGTTTGTGTCTACAAGGGCCATAACAGGAATGCCTAAGCGATTAGCTTCAGCCACTGCGATAGACTCTTTATTAGGATCCACAACAATAACAAGCCCAGGAACTTTACGCATTGAACGAATTCCTGAGAGGTGATTGTCTAGTTTTTGCTGAGACTTAGATAGTAGTGAATGTTCTTTTTTTGTCATGGTTGATGCTTCAGCAACAAGCTTCTTCTCGATACGCTCTAAACGTTTCACTGACTCTCTAATAGTCTTTAGGTTTGTAAGTGTTCCACCAAGCCAACGCTCGCACATGTAAAATTCTTGGCAGTTTTCTGCAGACTCACGAATAATAGATTTAGCTTGTTTTTTAGTTCCAACAAAGAGGATTGATTTTTTAGCCGCAATAGTCTCTTTGACAACCTCAACAGCATCACGAACCTGTTGCATGGTTTTTGCAAGATCAATGATGTATAGGCCATTTCTCTCTTCGAAGATAAATCTCTTCATTTTTGGGTTCCATCTATGAGTTTGGTGACCAAAATGAGCGCCTGACTCTAATAAAGCTTTGATCGTTACTTGTTCTTTTCCAGTCAAAGATTGCATCCTTATTTACCTAAAATAATTTAAAAAATTTACTTAACAAAAAGCGCCTGATCAGAATCGAACTGACATATGTAGCTTGGAAGGCTACTGTTCTACCATTGAACTACAGGCGCGGAAAATTACGAAAGTTATATAAAAAAAACGATTTATTGACAAGATTTTTTCTGGATTAAATATATACGATAATAAATTGTCTAAAACTTATAAATAAATTTAAATTTTTTTTATCTAGAAATTTTATATGTATTTATAAACATTTTCTGCTAAAACTTTGGCTATGCAATTGCGAAGAAGGTATAAATCTAAGACAGTTAAAACTCTCGATATTCCAGCAAAGTCCAATCAAATTTTGAATTTGATATTCTTTGTGATGTTGCTTATTACTTTTAGAATATGGCAGCTGTGTGTGATTGACCATGAAGATAAGGTCCATGAGGCCTTAAAGCCTCAGCAGAAGGTTTTTGTCCAGCCAGCTAACAGAGGAGGTATCTATGACCGTTTTGGAGAGCCTCTGGCAGTTAATAAAATTCAATATCAAGCGAGTGTCTTCTATTCACCAATTAGGCAAATACCGACAGTTCGTTGGAAGCGCAATAAAAAAGGTAAAAAGCTCAAGAGCTACCCTAGACGACAGTATATAGAAAAACTTTCAAATAAGCTCTCTGAAATACTCTATATAGATGCTCATCGCATTGAAGATTTAATTCATGCAAAAGCCTCTATTCGCTTTGATACCCCATTTGTTTTAAAGGAGGGAATAAGCGAAGAGCAGTACTATCAACTGAAAATGTTAGAAGGAAGCTGGCCTGGTGTCTATGCCGGCATTGAATCTAAAAGAAATTACCCTCAAAAAAAGGTTGCCGGTAACGTTGTAGGTTACATGGGGGCGATTAACAGGGGCGAATATGACGGAGTTGTTGAAGAGCGCTTGGAGCTAGAAAAGTTTTTAAATGATTGGCAGATGGGCTATTTCCCTCCTTTGCCAAAGGGGCTGCAGAGTGTAACTTGTGTTAGGGAGCGTCTAAAAAAGCTGAAGGAGAGAAGTTATTCTATATATGATTGGGTAGGGAAATCAGGAGTTGAAGCGAGTTTCGATGAGGCTCTTAGAGGTTACACAGGGCGCCAGTTTTTTTATTCAGATGCTAAAGGGCAATTTTTAAAACCCCTCGCATTATCTCAAAAGTCCTTTTCGGGCAAAAAACTTACCTTAACAATATCCTCTGAATTGCAAAAGTATGCTGAGGAATTATTAATTGAAAATGAAAGAGTTCGTAGAAGTATTTATATAAACCCTGCAAATGGGGCTTTTTCTTATCAAAAAGAACCTTGGATTAAAGGGGGGGCAATTGTTGCACTTGACCCATCTAGTGGTGAAGTGTTAGCTATGGCATCTTATCCTCGTTTTGATCCCAATGATTTTATTCTTTCTGGGGATGAGCATCAAAAAGAAGAGCATGCAAAAAATATTTCTAAATGGCTCGAGAGTGAAAATTTTATTTCTAATGTGTGGGATGGCCAAGTTTCACTGTCAAAAGAAATTTACGACAGGCGCCAAAGAGCTGTTGTTGAAGACAAGTTTCCACTTACTTGGGAGCTTTTTTTGAATTTAATCCTGCCGGTAGAGAGCCCGGTTACTGAAGCTCTAAGCCAGATTAAGAGCGTTAAAGAGGCAGTCTTGCTTCAAGAGGCTTTTGCAAAAATTTTTGAGATATCAAATACCCGGCATCCTTTTCATCTTCTAAAGGTTTTGTATAAAGAGCCTAAGTATAGTCCTTACCCCAAGGCGGCGGTCCCTCAACGAATAACAAGTTCTATAGAAAAGAACCTAAGAGAGCAAAATGATGAGTATATTGTTAATAAAAAAATATTAGATAAGTACTTATCGATGGTCAATAGCAACTATGATCAGTTACTTTTGTTAGATCTATGTCGTTTATCCATTGATTCCGAGCGAGTTCCTGAAGAGTTACTGCCATTACTTGGGCAAGTAACGTTATCTGAGCATCGCAAGCTAGAGGGGGCATATATTTCGGTAGAAGCCGCTGTAAAAGGAATGTCTAAGGAGTTATTTAGAAAGTACCATTTTAGGTATTGGCGAAAGAAAAACCAAAAGAAGTTTTTAAAAGAAAAAAGAAAAGAAGAGCTTGCCTCTAAAAGTTATCCTAAGCCTTACATCGACTATTTAGACAAAGAAGAAAAAGTTCAATTTGAAGAGTTTTGGGAAGAATACAAACATTTTTTTATTAAAAGCTTTTTAACGGCCAAAGTGGATTTTGAGCAAAGTCCAACTTTAATACCTTATTTTAATCATTTTGCCCTTTGGGGTAAGGAGATCAAAAACGGAGCGCATCAATCGGTAGGTTGGTTTTCTCATTATCAAGTTATTGAAAATCTTTTTAGTAAAGGTAGTGAAGAGCAGGCCCTGCAATATTTAACAATATTGAGAAAATTTTCTGATTTAAATCGGCCTCTATATGGTAGGTATAGAAAAATCAATAAGAAAAAACCTACGGAGAAAGATTTAGCAAAAAGTTTTTATCCTCAGTATGGATTTAGTTACTCGCGCTCGTACGCGTTTAGTCAGGCCACTCCTCAAGGGTCACTTTTCAAGCTAGTTACAGCGTATGAAGCTTTGCGCCAGAGATACCATCAAAACCCAAATCTCTCGGTTACACAACTTAATCCTCTAACGATTATTGATGATCTGCATTTGAATAAGGAAAACCATAGGAAATGGAATGTTGGATACTTGCCATCAGGAAAGCCTATTCCGCAAGCCTACAAAGGGGGTAGGTTGCCAAGGAGCCACCGAAGAGCAATTGGATCAATCGATCTTAAAGGGGCTCTAGTGGTCTCGAGTAACTGCTACTTTGCGATGCTTGCAGCAGATATCTTAAAACACCCAGATGATTTAAACAGTGCAGCTAGGCTTTTTTCTTTTGGCTCTAAAACGGGCTTGGATCTTCCTGGAGAAATCGCAGGAAGGCTTCCTAAAGATTTAAACCACAATACTACGGGTTTATATGCCTATTCGATAGGGCAACATACACTTGTTGTTACTCCCATTCAAACTGCACTAATGATGGCGGCTATCGCCAATAAAGGTACAATATTAAAGCCTCAAATTGTGAAGTCTATTGAGGGCATTGAATTGAAGCAATTCAACGCAGCAACACTTCAAAAAGATCAATTCGATTTCAAAAATACTCTTTCGCATATTGGCATTGATTTTCCTCTTTTTACCTGCAAAGAAAGAGGTGAGATTAAACACGAGGAGCAATACCAGCATGAAGTGAATCGTCATATCGAAATGCCGTCAAAGATTCAGCAGTACTTGTTTTCATCAATGCATGAGATTGTACAAGGCAAACGTGGATCAGCAAGTCCAAATAGGGTTAGAAATTATAGCCCAAGTCATTCGAACTATCGAGCTTATCAAGAACTAAAGAATCAAATTATTGGAAAAACTTCTTCAGCCGAGATAAGAGAGGCTGTTGATCTAGATCTAAAAAAAGGTGTGAATACTTACAAGCATACTTGGTTTGGGGGGATTGTTTTTGAAGAAGATATTCAAGAAAATACCTGGCCCAAACCTGAGCTGGTTGTTGTTGTATATTTGCGCTACAGTGACTTTGGAAGAGAAGCCGCCCCGTTAGTTGCAAGCCTTACTAAGAAGTGGCGTGAGATCAAGAAAAAGCATCAGGAGTAAGCTCGATTTTTAGAGATCTTTTGAAAGGTTTTTCTTATCTCCATAACGAGAATTTTTTTGTGAGTTCTGAAGCTTTATCCCAATTTCCAAATAGCACAATTCCATAGTAAACTAGGTTAGCTTCTTTCGTTTCGCTTGTTCGCTCTAATTGCTCTTTATAATTTCCCATGGTCATTGTGTCAGTAAAATCTACGCATTGAATTTCTTGCTCTAAGGCTGTTTCTTTAAGAGCGCGGATTTTATTTGAATTTTTTGCCTTTAAAATAATAAATGGCATTTCAGATATATATGGATGATTTCCGTTATCTGCATCGATATAATTAGTTAGGTTCAAAGGCTCTTTGCCGATTTCTGCACCAAACCCAATACACATATGCGCTAGTGCGTTCATAATGATTCCATGGTCAATTTTCCCATTCATTACTGCTATCAATTTATTATTAAACATACTTCACCTTTAAATTTTAAATCTTAAAAAACTATTATTCCAATTGTCTTGAATTGCGCCTAAAGCAAGTTCTAGTTTCTTTTGTTGGAGAGCTGTGATGATTGTTTTGTGCTCTTTATAAGAGAGGTCGGCATTTGTTATTTTGTCAAAATAATAGAGGTCGATTCTTTTTAGCTTTCCCTTTACTTCTGCAATAATTTTTGCAAGTTCATTGTTTTGAGATAAGGTTATGTAGACTGAGTGGAAGTCGTTATCGGCGTTTAGAGCTTCTAGTCTGTTACGAGCGTTTATGTGCTTCAAGAACTTTTCATTAGCTTCGGTCATGGCCTGAATATGACTACTTTCAACTGAGTCAAAAGCTTGTTTTAGGGCTAATTGTTCTAAAGTCCACACAATTGAGTAGAGGTCAAATGCATTATGAAAATCTATGGGGCAGACTTGTGTTGAGGAGTTAGCCTTAGTTTGAACTAACCCTTCATCTTCAAGGCGAAGTAAGGCTTCTCGAATAGGTGTTCTGCTTACTCCCAACAGCTTGGCTAATTCTTGGTCTTTTAGTTTGCTTTTTGGCTCTAGTTTTCCTTCCAAAATCCAATTGCGTAGTTTTAGATAGGCTTTATCACGGACAAAAGTTCTCTGTATTTTTTCTTCCATAGGGGGTTTCCTTGTATATTGATATGTAATATATCAGTTGAAGGATTTTATGGAAAGTAAATAAATTCAGATATTTCAAAAGAGCGGCTGTTTGGGGTTCCATTGCCAAGTGCGTAAATATACAAAGTCAAAAGGGGCCTTTTCATCAGATATCACTTTATTTAAACTCTTATATTCTGCGATCATCCCTATTAGAAATTGGGCGTTGACTATTTCACAACTGGATACCTATTTTGAAGGTAGATTTGGTATTAAGTTATGAGGACCGTGACACAGTTGAGTGAACAGTCCCATTGGGATTTTCCCCCAATATTAAAACCTCGTACTATTTAAAGGTATTTTTTCTATGTCAAGTATCCATTCAACCCATAAAGAAGCAGACCACATCCAAAACATGCAAGCTGTCATAGACTTTGCAAAAGAAAAAAATAAAATCTGGCCTTTCGCTGCAGCGATTACAACTAAAGAGGGAAAGATTTTATGCAAAGCCACGGATTGTGCTCATATCTCTCCCTTATTTCATGCTGAGACACTAGCCATCCATGCACTAGTTACCCATAACTTTAAAAAGCAAGATGGCCTCATTTTATATAGCACAACAGAGCCTGATCTTTTATCATTAACTGCGCTTTACTGGGCTCAGATTACACATGAGCTCAAGTTTGATAAAATAGTTTATGGTGCAGATGCACTGACCATCCAAGAATTATGGGCTTTTGATTTAAATATGCCTGTTAAAAAATCTCAAGATATCATTGATAGCCTCAACATTGAAGTACTAGGTCCCATTTTAGAAGAAAAATGCAATGACTTATTTTGCCAAGCAAAAGATGAGCAAGTTAAGCTAGGCTTAAAACATCCTGGGCGTTTGCTTTCAAATGATTCTTCAGATTTTTATACTCTTTTGGATTAAGTCGATCTAAAATTCTTCAACAAACCCTTTATTTCTTCTAAGGTAAATCGCTTTTTTTTATCTAGGAGTTTGAAATAGATGATCCACTTGTAGACAACTACACATCATGTTGCTGCTAGAGGCCAATTCATGGTGGAATCTTTTGGGATAGTGCTCAAACAGTTGGTATGTATTCAGGACTTTTTAGTGTCGCCGGCTTTTTGCTTGTGTGAAGAAACCTTATGACAAAGCTGCATTAAATCAAGATTGAGAACACTTATAAACCAGCACTTTGTTTAGCTCTCATGGCCTTGAAAGATCTCTTTGATATTTTCATTATTGCGTTGTAAAATTTCAATAGCATCTTCCACAGAGCAGTTTTTTTCTAGCATTGTCAAAACAAGTTTAGAGCACGGAGGAACATACATCCCTAATTGAGATTCCATGATTTTTTTATAACTATGTGCTCGAGTTACAAATTGATATAAAGTCTCATATTTAAAAGACTTTTCGTTAGGGTGAAATTCAGAATAAATTTTTTGAATGATTCGTATTGTTCTGTCGATTAACTTATTATTGCTTGCTGATAAGTCAATCATAACGTTTCCATGAACTTTATTCATTCCTATCATTGAAGCATTTGAGATTAAGTTTAAAATCTTTTTCAAAGCTAGTGTCGAGGTAATACCTAACGGATCTTTCTTTAACCCTTTTATCAAAATTCTATTATCACAGAATTTTAACTCTTCAAAAAGAGATTCTTCTAGTCCATTTTCTTGGTAGTCTATGGCAATTAACCCTGTTTTCACTCCTTTTTCATGTAGTTCTTTGAGTTTTTGAATAAGCTGCTTTTGATTTTTACAAGTACCTGAACTTTTTAGAACACCAATAACTAAGTTGTTAGGACTTTCAATTCTTTGTGAAAATGAGCCATATCCAGGTTCATCTATTGAAACTATAAGAGAGCTTGTTTCTAAATGCTCAACTGCGCTGCATTTTCTGCCAACAAGGCGCTCCCAAGCTTTAACATTGCAGTCTTCACCTATAAGGTAGGCTCTAAATTCCGCTTTTTTTTGATTTAAATCATTTATTGATCTGGGTGGGTTTGTGGAAAAGGTTGGTGCAGTTTCAGTAGTATCAATCATTACTTCTCTTAAAGCTTCTTTTGAAGCTATAAAAGTTACGTATCCAGTATTGGTTTCATCATGGGCTCGTCTAAAGTTTGCATCTGGGTGTAAAAATGTTTGAAGCTCTTGTTCTACAATTTGATTTACATGAGGTAGTTTTTTGCCAACTTTCGTATAAGCCTCTTTAACCTGCGTTATGAGGTCATAAGGTGAGATATCTTGTTCATTTTCAGTATCTAATTGGTTGAGAGCTTTGTTTAGAGTAATGCCTAAACAAAGCTCGGCTAGGCTTGCAGCTTGTAAACGTGTAGATCCGGCTATTGATTGAGCTCCAATATCAACTAATAGAGGGTTTATATTTTTTTCTTTTATTAAGGTGGAAGTTCTCTCTGGTATTGTTTGACTATTATAAAAATAGAAACAGCTTGCATCTTTTTCATGAGCATATGTCCCTGCCCCTATATTAAATTGAGCTGAACCGCTTGCTGAAATTAAAATGACAACATCATTGGAATTACATCTTAAATCTTCTAGCGCAGAATAACCAGAAATATGTGAATCTTCAAATCCTTCTTTAGCTTTTACAAATGAATGAGCCCCTCCTGCTATAACGCCATAAACTGAGTCTTTATATGGTTCTAAATTAGGGCGTCTATTTGCAGTGTAACACTTCCACTTTGCTGCTAAGTCTATAGCTATTCGACCGCTTGATCCCGACCCTACTAAAAACAATCTTCCACCTTGTTTTATTTTTGAGATTGTTTCGTTGAGTAAAGGGTTGAGTAATTCATCACAAAAATGTACAGCTCCTTCGATAACACTATTATCTAATTCATTTAATATTTGCAGCCCTTCCATTGAATCCATGTGAAAAGTATCGCTTAGCGATGCAGACTTTTGATTGGATTGTTCAGTGGAGATAAAACTAGTGTCATATTTTTTCTTAAACAAAACGTCTTCTTGTTTTTCAGTAATGGGTAAAGAACACAAAATTTGGTCTAAAGTAGAGTCGTTTTTTATAATATTTTGACGAACAACTAGCTCAGTTATCATAGACTGAGAAGCGTTGATGAAGAGCGGCTTTTGATCGCTATTTAAATTTTTAAGGTAGCTAGATTGCACAATCATCTGAATAAATTTTTCTGCGTGTTCATTTTTAAATAAACCACCTATTAAGTAGATATATGGATTCTTTAATTGCGTTTGCATTAGGCCAAGATGTGCAAGATGTGCAAGATTATCCGCGGCGTTATTGATAATTTGATAGGAAACTTTGTCGCCTTTCCATGCTTCTGTGAAAACAATTTTAGCTATTGAAGCAATTTTTGCAGGAGATTCTTTATTGTGATTAATAGAAGCAATAAGCTGTTTTGGGTTGTCGACATCAAATGATTTAGCTACAAGATCTCTAAGTGAAGTTGTGTTTCCGTATTCATATTCTTGCTCAATTGCTGCGCGAATCCCTTTTAGTCCAACTTCGTACCCACTTCCCTCGTCAGCGATTCTGTAACCTAACCCGCCGAATCTAAAAGTTGTTCCATCTTTTTTCATAAAGCAGATAGATCCAGTTCCTGAAATTAAAATACCCCCGTCATTTTTCACTAACTCCACTGCCATAGCTGCATCAGATAAAATAGTGACATTTTTATTTTCGAAGCCTAGATCTTCAATTATTTTAGGTAAAGTGTCTGATTTTTCTGGGTTTGCAGCTCCAGCGAATCCACCGATAAAAACACTTTGCGAAAGCAGCTCTTGAGCAGGGATTTTGTTTTCTCCAATTAATAACTTGTTGAAAAGATGCTCAAAGCTCTCATGAAGCTCCTCTTTTTTTAATGAGGCTAGGTTTGAGGAACCTGAAGTGAGGCTATAGCATGTTTTACCTGAATTTTGATTTTGTAGGAGTTGTCTTTCGCCTTTTGCATTTAATACTACAAGTTCTGTTTTAGATCCTCCTCCGTCCACACAAAATATGTAGTTTGCTGTTTTTATATCGTTTTTTATATCTGTTGCAGATAGATGAAAAAGTGGGATAAAAAGAGATAATAAAAGAAACTTGATCGATGACATCATCGGCTCCTAGGTTAAAGTAAAAATGTTAATCAATGTGTGCAATAGTCACAAGGGGGTAGAATTTCTCTGTAATTTATGCACTCACCAAATTTTCTTAAGCTTTGTTATACTCATCAGTTATCTGTTGGGTATATTTCCCTTCATCACTGTCTTTTTGATCCCATACCGCAGTACTGAAGCTATTGTCTTTAGCAAACTTTACATAAGCTGCTCTATCGCCTTCTGAGACAGCTGTGTTTGTAGGATCAACGCCAATGCTAATGTGACTTGGATCAATACCATATTTTTCTCCAAAGTCTTTCCAGCGAAGCATAAAACTTTTATTATCTTTTACATTGCACCCAGGGTAGTCATAGCTCATGACATAAATACGATCGACAGCAGAATGACCATTATCTAACTTCGAATGGTCTAGAATTTGTCCTAGAAAATCTTGCCAATTGTATCGATTTGTTCCATCATTTCCTGCAGATGTGCAAATACTAGTTTTTAGGTTGGGATTTGTTTCTTTGAAATTTTTTATTAGTTCTCCGACAAGAGCCCTCTGCCCATCACTTTTTTGCTCTTCATAATCAAAATCAATACCATCAATTTCATTTTCTTTACAAAAGTGAGCTAGATCTTGACCCATTTTTTGAACATTTCCAGCGGTTAATTGATCCCATGTGTTATTATAGACGGCTTGTCCACCAGCACCTCCTAAAGAGATTTTTACTGAAATATTTTTTGCATGGCATGCCTGTGTATACTCACCCAAAAGCTTGTGACTCCAATTTAAGCCATCAATAATCCAATTTCCATTGGATAAGTCGAGCTTTCCTTCAAAAATGTTTATAGTATTTACTCCTGGGGGGAGTTTGGAAGGATCAGGTAGTGCCCCCCAATTTTTAACCCAAACAGAGTGTTCAATAGTGCTTGTACTTGGAGAAATTGAATTAATCATAGCATCCTCACCTTCTATATTTTGCCTTAAAATACCGGCTATTCAATGCAAATAGCTGGAGTGATTTTAACAAGAAGTTTACAGCGGCCCAACTTTGAAAGCTAGATAGGATAAATTAATTTTTTAATCCCATAATGGGAAGTCCATCAAAAGCAGAGATCTCAACTATTTTTTCATAGATTTTTTTCTCACTTAAACGAGTAGTCTCTAACAGATTAGGAATCAAATCTAAGTCTTTTTCGTCATGATTTCTTTGCAAGTTTTTTTGTTTTAGATAATCGTTTACTTCAACAGCAAGTTGCTCTAGTTGTCTTTGTGTTAAGTCTGGATTTGGCAGAGCTTTTGTGTAATGTAGGCAGGTTACTTTTGCATGGGGCAAGGTTTCACTTATAGAATCTACTGCATGGCAATAGCGAATAGAGTCATCTAAAAATAAAACCTGAAAAGATTTATCACATGTTCTCCAGCTAGGATCCTCATTCATCCACTTAATAAGGCTTACGCCTTTAGGCATGCGTTTTTTGCTATTGTCCGGGTAAAATTGCTTAAAGATAACATCTGAAATCTTCAAGTCGATGCCAGATTGTTTTAAATGTTTTTGGGTAATCTCTCTCATTCCAAGCCCACGAGAGGTCAAAATCTTAACATGCCATCCACGATCTCTAAATTTAGCTATGATACTATTTATCTTATCAACGGGTTCACAAGACTTATAGTCTATATCCTGACGAAGTTGAACAGTCCAGTGATAATGAGCATTTGCATCTAGACCATTCAAGGTATTATATTTCATTAGAAATTGGTAGAAATGCTCACTACCAAAAATGCTTTTAGCTTCAATAAGGGTTTGATCCAAATCGAGCGCAAGAACGCCCTGCTCTTCTTCATCGATTTGATTTAGAAATAAGGGCGCTAATTCCTCAAAAGAATCAATTTGTGGAAATTGTTTTATGCTTAAGCTCATCAGGTGGCTTTTGTGCTTAGCGTTCTTGTGGGAGAAAAGACTGACATAAAACTTTTGTCTTTTGCTAGGCTTAAGCCTTGTCTTTCAAAGGCGGCTTTTACTGCAAGTTTGACTTCTTCTCCAATTGGATATTCTGATAGTGTGTCTCCAGATTCAGTGATCTCTCTGTGAGTAAACCATTGAGCTATTTTTATTTCATCTTCAGGTGGATTAAGTGGAATATCACTTGTTCCAGGTTGAACGCTAAGACTCCAAGTCTGGTTAATAGCTGGTGCCAGCTGATTACCTGGAAAACTCAGCTGACCTACCAAGGTAGGTGTTTCGTCTTCAACTAAATCAAATTCTACCCCACTTTCTTCACGAGCTTCGCGCAAAGCTGTAGTCCAAAGAGGTTGCCCTTTATCTTCACGACTATAAGATCCTCCTGGAAGGTTCCAGCGAGGGCGCCCTTGATTAACAACAAGTAACACCGTATTAGCAGCTTTGTCGACGACAACTGCAGTTCCTCCGATATTATGGGTGGCTCCTGGTGGAATAGAGCATTCTTTTTTAGAAATCCATTTCCAGCATCTGGTTTGATTGGTCTGACTATCATGAACTACATCTGATCTAGGAGCATCACCTGCTTGAAAGTCTGGTGCAATCTTTCCCAGTACTGATAAGGATACAGGGTTAGGTACGTTTATCCATAGAGAGTTAAATTGGCCATCATAGCAATGTTTTGAGAAAAATTTGCTAAGTCTATCTCCGACTTTCTTTGCAGTGTCTTCATTAGGGGGAGATAATAACGTGATCTGACAAGCTCCGTAACGGTCATTTTTGACAGTAAAAGGAGCACATTCGCAAGTATAAGCTGTGACTCCCTTATCAGGACGCCCAGATAATGGGTAGGCAACTGTAGAAAATGGCTCAAATAAATCTTCAAGTCCTGCATAAAAAGAACCTGCTTCTGATGAACTTGCCATAACTTACCTCTATATTTGATTATTAAGGCGCCATTGTATGAAGAAGCCGTATTAAACTAAATATATTTGAGTAAATCTTTGCAAATTCTTAATGTAAGAGTTGCTTTTAAGCAGCTTAAACACTAGCTGTAGGATTGGGAAAGACAGTAAATATTTGATAGATTTTTTTAAACCAAAGCAAGGTTTCTTTGTCCAATTGATAAATAATAAAGTGAAAACCGATGAACAATATAATTAAGCCAAGAAGTGACTTAATAGGCATACCTAAAAACGCAATTTGAACTTGCGGAGCAAGTCGATTGGCTATACCTAAAAAGATATCGGCCATTAACATAGCAATTAGTGGTGGAGAGGCAAAACGTACAGCTAAAGAAAACAGAGTCTCCATAAGCTCTATGGCCATTTTCCAAAAGACGTTTTGATTAAACGAAGTTATGTTCATAAGCACATCAGGTGGAATGCGCTGAAATGAAACAACTATAGTTTCAAAAAATAGGTGTATGCCCCCAATGACAAAAAAGCCGACTAAAATGATTTCATTTAAAAACATTCCGATTGGGGAAGTTTGAGTCGTTAGGGTAGGGTCTGTGACCATTAAACTTGCTGAACCTCTTTGGTGGTCAATAATTGAACCTGCTGATGTTGCAATATTGAAAGGTATTGCTGATAGAAAACCTATTAGATAACCAATAAAAACTTCTTTAACAGCGAGCATTGCTAAGGGAAATCCAAAAACTAAACCATTCATCGATAGAGGTGCTAAAAAGGGGAGTAGTATCAATGAAAGAAAAAGGGCAAATCCAATTTTTGTTGAAGAAGGTAGAAGGCGACCTCCTAAAAAAGGAGCTAAAATAATTATAGGGGTTATTCGTAATACTACAAGTAGTAGCAAGGCTAAAGAATTCTCAATAGGATACTTTGCTAAGAGCTGCAGATAATCATTACCCACTAGAAACTCCAGCGGTAGAAATTAAAGAAGATATGTTGAGCAAATTGTACAATTTGAGTCCCTAACCACGATCCCATAAACATTAGGGTTACAATTACAGCTACGAGCTTAACTGTAAATGACAGAGTTTGCTCTTGAATTTGTGTGGCAGCTTGAATAACGGCAACAAGTAAACCAAATGCCATACTAATTAATATTGGTGGCCCAGAAAGGACAAGTATTAAGTAAAGTCCTTGGTAGGCCATTTGAGTGATTTGATTTTGCATCATAGTTATTACTTTCCTTACTTAAAGCTAAGCACCAAACCTTGAATTAGAACGGTCCAACCATCTACCATGACCAAAAGCAATAGTTTAAGAGGGAGCGAAATTGTCAAAGGAGATAGCATCATCATACCCATTGCAAGTAGGATATTTGAAGTGACCAAATCAATTACAAAAAATGGAAAATAAATTAACACACCTATAGCAAAAGCATCTCGCAGTTGCGAAGTAATATAAGATGGAATGAGAACGATAAAATCTGTACGAGTTAAATCTGCTCTAAACTGCTTAGGAAATATGCGGTAGGCCATTTGGTAAAAGCGGTTAAGCGTTCCTTGTGCCGTATTTTTATTGAGGAACTCTCTAAGCGGCTCTTTAGTATGGCTAATAGCTCCCATTACGTATTGGGCAGTTTCAGAGGAAACAAGCTTTGTAGGTGCGTTATTATGGATATAGCTTTTTGCTGAATCATACATTGCAAGGCCTGTTGGAAACATAATGTAAAATGTTAAGAGCAAGGCAATACCATTAACAACTTGGTTAGGTGGTGCTTGTTGGACTCCTAGTGCATTTCTCAAAAGAGATATAACAACTACAATTTTAATGTAGGAAGTAAGCATCATAATCACCCAAGGAAGTACAGCAAGACCGGCTAGTACGGCCACTTCTACTGCAATAGGTGGGGTTCCTTTTGAAACAAGAGATTGACTTGCTGGTAGCTGAGGAAAAGATGATCCTGTTGCAGTTCCTTCACTAAAAAGTTGCTTTACGGCATTTTCTGAGCTAGCTGAAGATAAAACCCCTGATGAACCAGATGATTTTGTTTTTGACTTACTTTTTGAAGTAGATGAACTGGATTTTCCTGAACGAGTAGCTGGTTGAGATTTTGAAGTTTTAGTTGCAGATGAGGATTGAGTGGTCTTTCCTGCCTTTACAGATGATTTTGAAGATTGAGCGTGCAGCCCTTGGACTTGCAAGCACATCACTATCAAAAATAAAGTTATCCACAATTTCTTCACGGCTATTTCTTCTTTTTATTTAATAAATCTTCAAATGTATTTTCAATGGTTGCCCATAGGCTCTCAATACGTGAGTCAATGATGCCCGATTCTGTTTCTATAATCGCACCACCAATACTGATATCTTCTCTGGCTTGAATAGCAAAGCTTTCCACTTGCTCAAAGACTGCTTTGAGTTTTTCTCTATGTTCTTGAAAAGTGTCTAAATCTTGTTTGTTAACAAAGATACTTACATGTTTATGACTCGCAACAGATTTTAAATTTTTTGCAATGATATCAACTACTGTTGAAGAATCTTGAGCAAGCTCCCTACCAATAATTTTTTTAGTGGTAATTAGAGCTATTTTTGCAATGACCTTTTCAACATCTTTTCTTACTTTTTCTTTTTCTTTTTCAAAAAGTTTAATTTGATTTGCCCATTGATCTAATCCTTCTTTAAAACCTTTTTCCTTTGATTCTTCAAAGAGCCTTTCCCCTTCTTTTGCTATATCTGCTCGATGTTCGATGCCTTCTTTTTTAATTTCTTCTAAAAGTTCTTTAGCTTCTATTAACTGGGAAAAATCTTCTTGAGGAATCATTTTGATCCCAGGAGCTAATCGAGCTTCTTTTTTTGAGATTAAAGTAAGTACTTTCATGATATATCTTCACTCTCTTTTAAAGATTTGCAAGTCTCTAAGACTTGTTTGGTGTAGTAGGGTGTGTGTTGGTTAGGGACGCATCTTCTTACAACAGACAAAAATTCTTTTCCTCGCCCTTTATCGAGTATATGAGCCAAATGCCAAACTAAAAAACTATTCGCATTTGCTAAGGCAATTGCTAACCGTAAAAGCCCTCTTTTTTCTAAAAAATTCGCAAAACTACGGTCATCCTCAAGGTTTTTGCTAATGTCTTTTGTTGAAGAGGGTAAAGGGTCGTTGTACTTTTTTTGAGCCTCTTTAAAAAGCTTTTTTTGCTCCGGTGAGAAAAATTTGTTAAGTTCTTTAAGAGTTTTTTTATCAACAATCTTTTTCGACATATTAGCAATGTCAAAAATACCAAGTTTATGAATGGCATACACAAGCTGTTGTTTTTTAATCTTAGTAAGGAAAAAAAAATTAGAATGAGAAAAAAAACAAGTTGGAGGCAGCTGTTCATATCCGAGTTCTTTCAAGAGTTTTTGTGAAAGAAACTTTTGGACTAAAGGAGACATTGCTTTAGAGGAAGGCTTGATTTGCAAATTTTTTTGAAGCTTTTTACTTTGCTCATCACTAAAAATTGAAAGAAGCTCTCTTTGTGCACTTTTCGAGCATTTTTTTAGTGCTTCTAAGTACCACGAATAATGAAAACTATGAATGGTTTGATCTACAGGGTCCAAATGCAAGGCAATGGGCTCATCATCTTTTGGGATAGAGGCCAATTGCGTGCGCTCTTTTTCATCAAAGTACTTTAAATAGGAATCAAAGTCATCTTTGTGAGCGTGGTAAATCAGTTTTTGAAGGGTCTCTCGGCTTCCTTCTTGCATAGTGTTCTCCTAGCTAAACACTGAATTTATTAAAGATCATCTTCTGTTTTAGTATCAGCTGGTGGTTCTTCGTCATCTTCCTCTTTTGTTTGAACATCATCGGCTTTTATTTCGACTTCCATAGGTTCTAATGAAAAGAAGGATTTAAAACTTTTGAATCGTTTAAGAACGTATTGCATTTTCCATGCTACCCAAGCAAGTGTTAAAATAACCAGCAACAAGAAGAAACAAAATAAAAACAATATTGTTCTAAAAGATCCAGCAGAGTCTTGTGAGACTACAACAGACCAGATCTTTACAAAATCTTGGTTACCCCAAGGAGTTGCTTTAGACTTAGGCTCTAAAGAGCGAAGGTTAATATCTGTAAAGCGAGCTCGGTCAGTGACGACAGTAACATCTTCATATCTTAAGTCTACAATACTTCCAGAGATGTAACGTCTAATTTTTTGAAACAGTAAATTATTGGGGTTGTCTAAGATTCCATCATGTTTGATAAAAACAGAGGCCTTAGGCAATTCTTTTTGAGCTTCAGGGTTAAAGTTGTCTTCCTTAGGAAAAGAAATTTGCACCTCTGCATCTAATACACCGTCAATTTTTCTTAAAGTTGTTCCAAGTTGCTCATTAAGCCCTGCGTTGTATCTAATTTCTTCTTCTTTGTCTGTTTTCATCATTCCTTGGCCTGGGAAAACATCTAAGAGATTAACTCCTGGGCTTCGTGGCAATCCAATGCGGTTTAAAATAGCTAAAGCTTCCGTTGCTCGCATGCTATCAACCGTAATATCCCACATGTTGTCTGATGATTGGGCCCCAGCTCCGGATGATTTCACAAGAACTTTTTGAGCCATAATCCCTTTACTTTCGAGTAGAACAAGAATTTGATTTGCGTCTCTCTCATCAACATTTGTTAAAATGGTTTGCGGTTTACCACAGCTTGCAAAGGTGACGAGTATTAGGGCTAAAGATAAAAATAGTCCTAATTTTTTCATCGAAGAATACAACATTAAAACTCTCTCAAAAAAAATTACTTAATTTTCCTTATATAAGTATTATGACAATTAGGTGGTATGTTTTTTTTTAAAACTTTTTATGTTCAACAAACAAAGTAAATAAAGATAAGCATTAGAATGCTTTGTATTAGTTTAAAATTATTACTATAACAGGTTTCTTGATCAAAGCTAAATCTAGAATTTTAAAAATAAATGATTAAAGTATCTTTTGTTGGAATGGCGCTCAAAGTTTTAACTTTGTGAAGGTTTTATTTTAAATAATAAACATTTGTAAGAGTTTGTTTTTTATATTTAGGAATTAAATTAATTCTTTTAAATAATTGCTTTTTATCTTCATTTTTAATAAAATCGTTACTGTTTAATGTTACTATCGCTTGAATAAAAGGATGACAATGTATTTAGTATTTGCTCTCTATGCCCTATTTGCTAGTGTTTTTACAATTGGTAAAGTTGCACTTGCTAGTGCCTCTCCATTTTTTATTGTCGGCTCTCGTATGGCACTTGCTGGATCAGCGATGGTCATTTTCCAGCTTATTAAAGATAAAAAAGCATTTAAAATGACCTTTCAAAGCTGGGTGAGTGTTTGCTTGTTTGCCTTATTAGGGATTTATATCACCAACGTTTGTGAATTTTGGTCACTGCAGTTTCTAACATCATCCAAGACGTGCTTTTTATACAGTGCCATTCCATTTGTGAGCGCATTTTTCTCTTACCTAATCTTGAAAGAGACAATGACGCGCAAAAAATGGTGGGGGCTTTGCATTGGTCTTGTTGGAATAATACCTATTATGCTCTCTGGTTCTTCTTTGTCACAGCTTGGAGGCCTTTTTATTTTTTCTTGGCCAGAAATAGTTATGATGATTGCAATAATTACATCAGCGCTTGGATGGATTTACTTGAGAAAGACTGTAGCGCATGAAACTATTAATTTGTTTGTTGCAAATGGATTAGGTATGTTGATCGGTGGAATTGTAACGCTTGGCCATTCATATTTCGTAGAAGTGTGGAGTCCTGTGCCTGTAATGAACTGGGCTGGCTTTATCAAGTCAGGCATAGCCTTGTTAATTGTCTCAAATTTACTTGCCTATAACTTGTATGGCTTCCTTTTAAAACGCTACTCTGCAACATTTATGTCTTTTGCAGGCCTTTCAACACCATTTTTTGCATCTCTCTTTGGATGGGTCTTTTTACGAGAAGTTGTGCCATGGCCCCTCTGGGTTGGTCTTGGGATCTTGTCTATAGGGCTGGTCTTATTTCACCAAGAAGAGATCAAATCAAAAGGTTTTGCAGTTCGAGTTGCTGAGAAAACTACTTAGTTACATTTCTTTTTTAATTTTGAAGAAACATATTGAAAGTCAGGTCCATAAGCATTTGGAAGCTGGCTTTCCACTTTTATAAACCTTTCAATATCTTTTTTATCTTTAAGTCCAAGGCAGGCTAAGACTAGGTGAACAACTAGGTTTGGAAGGTTTAACACGTGGCTGTTATGGAGTATTTCCAAAGCAGCTTTTGCAAATGTTGTATTTTCACCGAAGCTTATTAGACAAATAGCGGCTTTTTCATTGTCATGTGTAAATGGCTCATTTTGGAGCACCTGCATAAGAAAGTCAAAAGCAGGGGCGCCTATATTTTTGAGGGCAGAGATAACAGCTTCTTCATGTTGAAAGTGATCTACTTTTATGCTTTCAAATAGAGGAACAATTGCTTTCTCGCATTTCATCAGCCCTAAGCTTGTTGCAGCGTGAGTGGGTGTTTTCCCGTATCCAGGGAAAAGAGGATCTAAAAATTCTTCTGAGCGAAGAATGTCTATTAGATAGTGAGAAGCTTTTTCATTTTTAGATAGCTGTATTATTTCAGCTTTTGGGTCGTGCTCTTCTGTTAGAATCAAATCTGAAAGTAAACTTGGAATAGAGTTAGCATCTTGAGCAATCGAATGAAGTTTTCTCAGTCCTTGATAAAGCTGAAGGACATTTTTGATTTGCTTTTGCTCTGTTTTTGATAATCTGACTGCAGATAAATCTTGCCCAACTTTTTCTTCTATTTCAGCGAGCTTTTGAATGTTAAAGAAATCAAACTCTGTGCAGCAACCTGGGCCTTCATTTTGATAGTATTCAAGCATAAAGGCAAACTTTCCTCCAAAATGAGCATTACGGTGCATAAGGATGAGGTTAGCTATGTCATCTGGCATGGGCAGAAGATCTGCGTCATAGTAGTGCTCTTCAAGAGTATGTGTATCATCAGCTAAATCTTGGGGTTCATCGTTAACGTGTTTGATAAGTTCTTTAAAAGATGACATTATTTATTCTCCTCAAATTTCCTTTGGACTAAGTCCGCATTATAGCTAGAGCGAACAAAAGGTCCACTATAGACAAATTTTATGCCGATCTCTCGGCCATATGTTGAATATTCTTCAAATTCTTTAGGGGTAATAAAAGCCTTAACTCGCAGCTTCTTTGGGTTGGGCTGTAAATATTGGCCTATAGTTACAACGTCACAACCAGCTTTTTGAAGGTCTGCAAGCGCTTCGAACACCTGCTCTTTGGTTTCTCCAAGGCCGACCATAATCCCTGATTTAATAAGTAGGTGAGGAGCTTTCTTTTTGACATATTTTAAGATGTTCAAAGTGCGCTCGTAGGTGGCTTTATGTCGCACTCTTGGAGTCAGCTCTCTTACCGTTTCCAAGTTGTAATTAAAGATCTTAATATCTGATGAAATAACCGTGTCAATTGCATCGTAGTTTTCTTCAAAATCAGATGTTAAAACTTCAACAGTGCCCCCTGGAACTTCTTTGCGAATTTCACTGATAATATTTGAAAGTTGCCCTGCTCCTCCATCGGGTAGGTCGTCACGAGCTACCATAGTCAAAACAATGTGTTTAAGTCCTAGTTTTTTAGAGGCTAGGGCAACTTTTTGTGGCTCATCTTTATCTAATGCTTTTGGGGTTTTAGAAAAGTCAATATCACAAAACCCACAGTTTCTTGTGCACTCTTTTCCAAGAGTTAGAAACGTTGCTGTTTTTTTGGAAAAGCATTCAAGTAAGTTAGGACATTTTGCTTCTTCGCATACAGTAGGAAGGTGATCTTGCCCTAAAATTTGGTTTGTCTTCCAAAGTAGATCTCCCTTAGGAAGCTTTCTATGTAGCCATGAAGGGAAGCGTCCATTGTTGACAATGCGCCCGCTTTGCTTAGCTTCAGGGTTCTCTGGCAATACGTTTTTTTTCACTTTGGGTCTAGGGTCAAATAGATCGTTTGATTCCATTATTTTTTCCTTTTAGGTGGAAAGTGAATAGGGGTATCGTTGGCTACTAGAGCTGCCTCTAGCCATGCTTCTGCAACAGTTGGGTGTGCATGGATAGTGTCTGCAACGTCATCTAATGTTAGCTCACAGCGAATAGCTAGGGCCAGTTCAGCAATAATTGCTGAAGCTTCATGACCAATAACTTGGCCTCCAATAACTTGATTAGTTTTTTTATCAGCCACAATTTGTACAAAACCAGAGGTTTCATTAGTAGCTTGAGATTTTCCAAGAGCCATAAAAGGGTATTTACCAATCTTATAGTCGATTTTTTTCTCTGCAGCTTCATGGGGAAGAAGTCCAACAGTTGCAATTTCAGGGTTAGTAAATACTACTGCAGGAACAGCATTATAATGCATTTTAGCAGGGACACCTAAGGCGTTGCTTGCAGCAACAAGACCTTGGTGAGATGCTACGTGCGCTAACATCCACTGACCGGTAATGTCGCCAATGGCATAGATCTCAGAGACCTCTGTTTCCATACGCTCATTGGTTTCAATAACACCGCGGTTTGTCGTCAACCCAGCAGCTTCCAAGCCAATTTTATCGGTATTTAGACTACGACCTATTGAAACAAGTGCCATCTCAGCATGTACGGGAGGAGCATCCTTTAGCTTTACGGTAACTCCTTTATCAGTTTTGTCAATGCCTTCAACCATAACTTGAGTGTGAATTTGAATGCCTTTCTTCTCAAAGATTTTAGTGAGCTCTCCAGCAAGCTCTGGTCCTTGTGCAGGTATAATAGAATTCATGGCTTCTAAAATATGAATTTCTACACCTAAGTCAGCAAAGCACGATGCAAACTCACAGCCTATGTATCCGCCACCTACTATAGCTAAGCTTTTTGGTAATGTTTCTAATTGCAAAATAGAAGTTGAAGATAAGATTTTTTCATGGTCAAAGGGGAACGCTGGGATCTCTTTGGGCTCTGACCCTGTTGCAATAATAATTTTTCCCCCGTGGAGAACTTCGTTATCTTCACCTATAACTTTAATTGTCTTAGGATCGGTGAATTTTCCAAAACCACGAAAGATTTTAACTTGGTTGGCTTCAACCAGTTTTGTTAAGCTAGATCTGATTTTGCTTACAACCGAGTTCTTACGATTTGCCATTTGGTCAAAATGTATTTTTGGCTCAGAAACTTCAATCCCAAATTCATCTGCATGACGAATCTGGTGAGCTAAATGAGCGTTTGCAAGGAGAGTCTTAGAGGGTATACATCCTCTGTTTAGGCAGGTTCCTCCCATTTCAAGAGATTCTACAAGAGCTACCTTAGCATTGAGCTGAGCGGCTTTAATAGCTGCTACGTAACCCCCAGGTCCACCACCAATGACAATCACATCAAACTTCTGCATCTTTAAAAACATCCTTCTAGTTACTATAAATCCACATATAAAGATTATTTGAAGAGTTGGCAACCCAAACTCAAAAATTTTGTTCATTATACCTAAAAATGAGTAAAAACAAAAAGGCTAAAAGAAGGTAACTGCAATTGTTTTGAAAAAGTTGTAATTTAAAATTTTAAATACTTCAAAAAACACCTTTAAATAGAGTTGGGTCCATTTTAGTAGTAATCTAGGCTAGATCTGTTGTAGTTAGTAAACCTAGTTTACTCATAGAAATGGATTATAATTTAGGTGTTTTTGAGCATCTTTCATAAGAGATGTTTCTTATAAACTTGCTTGTTTTATTTTATTTAATTCTAGAAAATCATCCGTATTTAATAAGCATAAATGCGGGATTGTAAATATGTCAGTTAGCTTAAAGTCACCTATCGCGAGCTCTATCAGTGCAGCTACCACTGTTAGAAAGGATCTTTATGAGGAAAATATCTCTAATTATTCACGGCCAGTTCAATTTTATAGCTTAAGAAAATCGGGTACAAATTTGATAAAGAAATTTATGTCCTTAATACGTGTTAGAGAAAAGGTATATCAACCACAAATACATATAGACACCGTTAATATTTCGAGGCTAAGTGCGAATAAAAATTATATTGTCTCTGTTAGAGACCCAAGAGATCAATTGGTGAGCTTGGCAAATTGGAGAGTTAGTGATTCTTATGTTGCAATCGAAAGAGGTAAGGGTAATTTTTCAAAAGAAGCCAGGCAAAAGTTTTTAAAGTTAAAGAGCATGACCCTTCAAGAAAGGGTTCATTTTGTTTTATCTTCTACATTTGATCAGGGTATTAGGTATAAGTCTTACGAAAATATTTTGTCACTCAAGGAAAAATTTCCGGAAAATGTTTATGTAATAAAGTTTGAAGATTTCATTGGGCCTAATAGAGGGGGTTCTGCTAAAAACAAACAAATAGATGTCTTAAGAAAAATAGGTCAGATTTGTAGGAATAAGATATTTCCTAAAAATAGATTGGTTTCTTGTTCCAATGAAATGATGGGTGAAACTTCAACCTTTACAACAGTTAAGGTAAAGGTAGGACAGTGGAAGTCTGCTCTTTCTGCAGATAGTATTCGTTTGGTTAAATCGGAACTAAATAAATATATTTTGGCTTTGGGATACGAAACAGATCCTGATTGGGACGTCGCATATCTTGAGGGTCTTGAAAAAAGAAAAGCATGAAAAATGACGAAAATAAGTTGCACTAGGTTGTCAAATCTGCCTTGGCTCTTTAAGAGCTTAAACAGCGTCATCAAAATAAAGGTCTTTACTTTTTGACGAATTATTTTTTTTTCTCCATACTGGCGAACTTGAAAGAAGCGGCTTGAAAACTTTTAGAAATTGAGTCATACGCAATCAAAAGGAAAATAAAATGAACACTGATACGCACAAGAAATTATGTCGAAATTGCGATGGTTACGTCCATGTTTATGAGATGAAATGTCCTTATTGTGGTGCTGCAATATCTGATTTTCCAGAAGAAAGCCCTGAGCCTGAATTGGCGCAAGGCTCTTTATCAGATACAATGCAAAAGCAAAATGAAGATTTAATTTCTGATAATTCATTTCAACCTCCTTACCAAAATTATGGTTTAGAGCAAGGTGGGGCTGCTTTGCAGCAACCTTCAAAGTTAGATTCAGGCGAGAAAGATAGTGCGGATGTGGAAAATCCTTTGGCGAGTCTTCTTTTGCTTATCCCAGGTTCGGTCTTATTTTTATTAGGGCTAACAGTAGCTCTTTTTTCAACAGACGGTGTCTTGACTTTTCAGTTCAAGTCAAAGTTTTGGTTCGTGTATTTAGTGGGGTCTTTGCCGCTTCTATACTTAGGCTACAAATCACTTTTTTCTAAAAATGTAACTGAGCCAAGTATTAATGATCACAGCTACACTAATCCACTAGAAAGATAACTTGCTTTATTGAAGCGCTTCAGCTCCGCAACATTTTTTATGTTTTTTTCCACTTCCACATGGGCACTGTTCATTTCTTTTTGTGCGTGGGTCATTCACAATAGTCTGGCCTTTGATTTCTTGCTGTTCAGAGCTAGGTCTAGCTGTCTCAAGCTCAGGTAAAAGCGATTGATGCGTTTGGAAGTTAAGGTCAGAGAGCATTCCTTGAAGAGAGAGCTGATGTTGCTCTTGGCTCATAATATCAAGTTTGAAACTCTCTTTTAGGATGGCTGTGTTTAACTGATTGATCATCCTTTCAAAGGCAGCAAAAGATTCTTGTTTAAATTCGAGAAGAGGATCTTTGTTGCCCACAGCTCTTAAGGAAACTTCTGATCTGAGGTGATCAATAGAAAGCAGGTGGTGTTGCCAATTTTCATCAATAGTTTGAATGATTAAGTTTTGAATAGTCTGATTGAGTATCTGTGAAGGGGCATCAGCATCAGCGTTAGGTGGAAGAATGGAAGAAGCTTTTTGTTGAAGCGTATTCATTTTCAATGTGAGAGCTTCGCTAATTCGATCAAATATATAGTCTTCTAGTTCTTCTAACTTTGAAAATTCTTGCAGAACTTTAACGTCAAAAGGGACCGGGAAAATACTAACAAGCCACTCATATAAACCTCGAGCATTCCACTGCCCTTTTGTTTCTCTTTGATTAAAGAAGCTGTGAGTATGGTTTGCAAGCTCTTCATCAAGAAGTTCTCTTAAATGATCAACGGCACTTGTGGTTTTAAGGATTTCATTTCGAAAGCGGTAAATCTCTTGTCTTTGTTTGTTAATGACATCGTCATACTCTAGCGTGTATTTACGCATAGTATAGTTGCGCTGTTCGATTCTTTTTTGAGCCGTTTCAATAGATTTATTAAGAATGCTTGCTGAAATGGCTTCACCTTCAGGGGGACGCCACTTCTTAATCATGGCATTAAGTTTAGGGGAAGCAAATAAACGCATAAGTTGGTCTTCAAAGGAAACATAGAACTTAGAGGATCCTGGGTCTCCTTGACGTGCGCAACGACCGCGTAGTTGTCGATCTATACGTCTAGATTGGTGTCTGCATGTTCCAATGACATGAAGCCCTCCAAAGGAGGCCACATCTTTTGAAACTTTAATGTCTGTTCCTCTACCTGCCATGTTTGTAGCTATTGTAATTGCCTTTTCTTTACCAGCTGCAGCGATAATTTCAGCTTCTTTTTCGTGGTGTCTGGCATTGAGTACGGTGTGAGGAAGTCTGTTGGCTTTTAAAATGCGTGAGAGTTTTTCAGAAATTTCGACAGATTCTGTACCAATTAGAATGGGTCTTCCTTTTGAATGTACGTCTTTGATTTCCTTTAAAATAGCATTATATTTTTCACGCTCTGTCATGTAAATTTCATCGTGGGCATCCTTCCTTAGACAAGGAACATTCGATGGGATCTCAAGAACATCCATTTTGTAAATTTCTTTGAATTCACTGGCCTCTGTAATAGCTGTACCTGTCATTCCAGAGACTTTGTCATACAAACGGAAATAATTTTGCAAAGTTATCGTTGCGTATGTTTGTGTTTCTTTTTGGATTTCTACGTTTTCTTTAGCTTCAATGGACTGGTGCAGTCCATCTGAAAAACGTCTGCCGGGCTGTGGGCGTCCTGTGTTTTCGTCAATGATAACTATGGCGTTGTCTTGAATAATATAATCAACATCTTTTTCCATAAGAAGGTGCGCACGAAGAAGCTGACGCAGGTTATGTGCGCGTTCTTTGCGTTGACCATCTTTTTCTTGTAGCTGAGTTTTTTCATGCATTTTTTCATCAGTAGACAGCTCTGAGCTGTCTTCAATTTCAGCATAAAGAGGGCCTAGATCAAGCATTGTGAAGTCATCTACAGAGCCACCAAGTGCGGTCTGAGACCAAGCTTGAATTCCTTTGTCAGTTAGTTCGTATTCACTTGCTTTTTCATCAATAATTACAAAAAGATCTGCTAAAATATTAGCTTTTTCGCTCTTATTTTGTTCACTGTAGTAAAAGACATCAAGCTCATCAATTCGCCCTCGTAAGTCGGGGTCTTCTAGAATTCTTTTAAGTACTTTGTTGCGAGGAGTTCCTTTACTAACGATCCATAGCTTTTTAACGGCTTGGTCAATGAGTGCTTCTTGGTCTTTTGATCTTTTGGTCTCTTCTTCCGAACGGAGCTGATAGCCACTTTGATCAAGTAGTCTTTTTGCTTCTGTTGCATAGCCGCTGCAGTGGTTGCGTTGCATCTTTACAATTTGATAGACGCTATCTTTGAGTTCGTGATAGAGCTGTTGGCTGTTGGCAACAGGGCCAGAAATAATTAGGGGTGTACGGGCTTCATCAATTAAAATAGAGTCAACTTCATCAATAATTGCATAGTAATAGCCTTGTTGTACTTGCTCATCACTATTTAGCGCCATTGAGTTGTCGCGAAGGTAGTCAAACCCAAATTCTGAAGCAGTCCCATAGACAACATCATTTTGATAAATGGCTTTTCTCTGATCGGGTGGGGTGTCTGTTGTTAGGGATCCACATGAAATGCCTAGCCATCTTAAAATAGAACCTACCCATTCGCAATCACGTTTAGCAAGATAGTCATTAACAGTAACTAAGTGAACGGGTCTTTGTGTAAGGCTGTTGAGATAAATGGGCATTACAGCAGTAAGCGTTTTACCTTCACCTGTTTGCATTTCTGCCACGCAACCTTTATGCAAAGTAATAGCGCCAATAATTTGGACATCATAAGGGACCATGTCCCACTCTTGGTCATAGCCAGATACATGGACTTGTGTGCCAACCATGCGCCTACAAACATTTTTAACAACTGCAAATGCTTCGGGAAGAAGCTGATCTAGTGTTTCTCCAGCTATAAAGCGATCTTTGAATTCTTGCGTTTTCGATCGAATTTCTTCGTCGGAGAGGGCTGAGAGTTTTTCATCCCACTGATTGACTTGATCAACAACTTTTTTGTGTTTATTGACCTGGCGGCTTTGAGCTGTTCCAAATATTTTCTTTACTAATTTGAGCATTGTGTCCTTCGAGAAACGATTTCCTGTAAATAGTATTATAAATGAAAATAAGACTTTATTGCAATGAGCAACAGAGTCTTATTATTAAAGTTTTTACTTTACACCGAGCTTATTAAAACAAGTTATAAGCGTATTTTGCAACGTTAAAAGCGCCACCTGCAACTGCTTTAACTCCTCCAAATACGACCCCTAAAGCTCCGGCTGCAGGGCTTGCTACTGCAGTAGTAATCTTTGCCGCTGTTTTAGCTATTTCGAGGCTAGAAGACAGGGTGCTAAGACAAAGCTCTGGGTTTATTCTGTACATGCGGATAAAGGCCAGGGTGGATGCAGTAACCATAGCAGCATTTAAGAGCCTTTTAGAGACCGTTTCGTAGGGCTTTCCGATGGCTTTGTCACCTGTAATAATATTGCAAATTGAGGATATTGATCCAATAGTTGCTATACTTGATGAAATAGCAAATTGAATAGTTTCAATGTTAGTCGTTATAGGTAAGATGTTTGTGATCGAGGCTAGGGCTGATTTAAAAATATTCAATTCCACTGAGGATTTGGGTTCAAATTCGACCTCTATTTCCAGAGGGGCACGTATCTTCATAAATGACTCAAAAGCAGTTAGAACAGCAATAGAGCTGATCACAGCCAATGAAGCCTGCCCGACTCTTTTTGCCCTAGAGTCGTAAGGTCCAGATCCATTGTGGTCCCCTTGATAGATATTTACAATTTGTCGTTTTACTAACTCTAAGGATGTAAGTATGCTTGTGGCGCAAACCAATGTTAGTCCGGCCTTTTCTAAAGTAAAATTTCCCATGTTTCATCTCTCTATTAATTAACTATTACCTTAGTTAATTATAGGTGTTTTTAGTAAATCTGTCAATGTAAATTTTTATGTTGATAATAAATAAAAATTTAACTATAATAATATAAGGATCCTTTTGGAGGGGATGGAGAGATGAACGTATCTGGATTTTTAAGAGGAGCAGACCAGCTGGCTAGATATGTAGCTGGAATGGCTACAGCATCCGTAATGGGTAGTGCAGGCGGGTTATTGCAAGCACAACAAAGGTTGCAAGAGCTGGTTCCAGAAGGAGCAAATTTGGGAAGACTTCGTGGTCTTGGTACAGCTGAGGCTATTAATAGATGCGGCCCTACCGTCATGCCGATTGTTACTTTGGCCTTAGGCTGTTCAATTATGTCACCTTCATCAGATGATGATGTTGTTAATTCACTTTTGACTATCTTGACAGTTCATCTGGCAAACAAAACAATTAATTATCCAAAATACTCTGTTCATTTAGAAGAAGTGGGAAGACTTGTGGGAGGCAGCAGCGCAGCGGTCTACGCAGTTGTAAAAGGTTTTTTTGAAGGAGCAAGAACTTCAGCTCCTAAAGGATTTAGCCTCGGGAGACTTTTCTATGATATAACAGCATTGCCAGGTGGTGTTATTGGGGGCATCATTGACAGGATTGTTGATAGAGGAAAAGGGTATCTGGAGAGTCATAATGCAGATATCAAATCAACGGCATTTAAAAGCTTAGGGAAGGTAGCATCATTTGTAACTGCAATGGGTTATTTCTACACAAAGGCTGAACCTTTGATTGTACAATTGAGCACATTAGTAGAAGAATAGATCTATCGAGTAGCTTTTCCAAGAATTTGACCAAACTTGCATTTGACTTCTAGGAAATCAGGATTGTCAACCAGATCTTGTGCAAGCTCAATGCGATTTTTTTCAAAGAGAAGTACGAGCGAAGACCCTCCAAACGCAAAATAGCCTTTTTCATCACCTTTTTTGAAAACTTTTTCCTGATCAAAAGTATGTAAGATAGAGCCAACGCATACAGCGCCAACTTCTGCATAAACTACTTGGCCAAATTTCTCAGTATTTAAAACCGTGATCATTCGTTTATTTTCAGAGAAAACATTGATGTTATTCTTTAAAGAGATCAAGTGAACAGCATTAAGGTATCCATTGATGAGTGTGGGTTTTTCTGCTATTCCACTGCAAGGAAAGTGAAAGCGATGGTAGTCAGTTGGACATAGACGAGCAATAACCATGACCCCATTTTGGTAACGGTTAGCAAGAGCTTCATCTCCCAAAAATTCACTAAGTGAAAACCTTTTGCCTTTGATGTAAAATCCGTCATTAGATGAAAGATTTGGGACAAACAAGTAGCGACCGTCAGCCGGTATAATTGCAGACTTTGTGTCTCCTTCTAGGCTTCTAGAGCCTTTTTTTAATTTGCGATAAAAGAAATCATTAAAAGACTTAAATTGATGGGGTTTTTTCTCCATCTCATCTGTATTAATTGAAAAATCTTTGATAAAAGGAACGACTTTCTTTTTGCTATACTTAGAGTCCTGTAATTTTCCATAGAGGTAAGATACAAAGGGAAGCTTTGCTAGAAATTTAAGGGCCCCATTGAGAATACCACTTAAAGGGTACTGGCCATAAAGTAAATAAACGAAGCGGTATCCATAGATTTTTTCTTGGTGTTTTTGTTTTGTTTTGCGATCAATATAGTAGATTGGGTCCATTCTCAAAAATCAGGTTGAATTTTTGGAAATATATATTAGCAGTTTAAAGAGTTTAAAAAAAAAGATTCTTCAAAAATAAGTCAAAAAATATTTTTAATAGTTGTGTAAACAGATAGATTGTTAATTAATTTTATAGAATTAATTAACGAATAATTTTATTATTACTCCAATTAAAATATTAAGATTCTTTTTGTTATGAATGAATTAATAGATACTATTGCTGCAATTTGTACTCCCTCAGGAGATGGTGGAGTGGCTATGATTCGGATTTCTGGCCCAAATTCCATAGAAGTTTCTAATAAAATTTTTTCAAAAAATACCTATCAATTAGAAACTCATAAAATGAGTTATGGAAAATTTTTAGATTCTAATAAAAATGAAGTAGACCAAGGTCTGCTAGTAGTAATGAGAGCGCCTCAATCATACACAGGAGAAGATGTTGTAGAGATTTTTTGCCATGGAGGAGCGCTGATTACGAAAAAGGTTTTGGAATGCGCCATAAAAGCAGGTGCTCGACCAGCTGCTGCAGGAGAATTTACTCAAAGAGCTTACCTTAATAAAAAAATGGACCTGGCCCAGGCAGAAGCTGTGCAATCTTTGATTTCAGCAAAAAATGAGTACGCTTTGAAAATGGCTGCAGACCAGCTAGAGGGGCATTTATCTAAAAAAATCAAAGAAATGCAAAAGAATTTGATTGATCAAGCAGCTGTTTTAGAGGCGTGGGTAGACTTTCCAGAAGAGGGCATAGAATTTTGCACCTTAGATGAAATAACAGCTCACCTAAAGGGAACTTTAGAGGCTATTAAAGCTCTTATTGAAAGCTATGATAATGGACAAATTTTAAAAGAGGGTTTTTCGATATGTTTACTGGGAAGGCCCAACGTAGGTAAATCTTCTTTGCTCAATCAATTACTAAAAAAAGAGCGAGCTATTGTAACGCCCATTGCTGGAACAACGCGTGACTTGATTGAAGAGACTATTTTTATTGATGGAATGCAGTACCACCTAATAGATACTGCGGGCATTAGAAAAGTAAATGAGGTTATAGAAAAAGAAGGGATTTCTCGAGCTCTTACAGCTGCTAAAAAAGCAGACCTTATCTTGCTTGTCTTAGATGCTACAAAAGCTTTAACTCAAGAAGACCAGGAGTTAATTGGGCAAATCAAAGATAAAAAAGTAATAGTGATATGGAATAAAATAGACCTAGGGGTTCTAGAGAATGCTCCGTTTGAAAATCAAGTGGAAATATCAGCTAAAACAGCACAAAATATCGAGAAGCTTTATCAAAAAATTACAGAAGTTATGGTGCAAAAAGTACACCTCAAAGATCAAATCTATTTAACGGAGTTAAGGCATAAAGAGGCTCTGACATCTGCATACAATCATTTAAAAAATGTGGTGGATGGACTCAAAGAAAGCACCTCCCCTGAATGGTTGTCATTTGATCTCAAATCTGCTTTAAGCTCTCTCTCACAAATTATCGGATTTAATGTAACAGAGAGCATCCTATCAAGTATTTTTTCTAAATTCTGCATTGGAAAATAGTTAATAATTTTTTTAAAATTCTTAATTTTATCTTTATAAATTGACTATATAATATTGACATGATGAAAGCATAAAGGATTGTCATTATGAAAATTGCAGTTTCAAAGGCGTTGGGATCTCAGTTGAAAATTACAGGAGACAACAAGGCGTTTTTAGAGCGCAAATCTAGGCATGACTCTAATGTGGAGTTACAAGATAGAGCTGCAGACATTGTGCATTTTGCACCATTAATTGGAGCTGCATTAGCTCATAATAGTGTTCAAAGTTTCTTTGCTCAGCGATCCATTCAATACTTTGCACATCCCATAACCAATTACTTTATGAATTTGCCCATTGCAACCCTAGCTGGAAGCGTAGCTTACGCTGTTGCAAAAACAAGTTTTCCTTCAGAAGACAAAAAGGTTGTGTCATCTGATTTTGAAGGCATTGATAAAGCAATCTCTTGGGCAACCTGTTTTAATATGGTCGCTGCAATTGGCATGCATAAAGTAATAATGAGTAGTTTATCTGATCCTTTTACACGCACATTTTTTGCTTTAGCCGGGCCTTTTGTTGCAGAAACTTCAATTGCTTTGGGTTCACTTATTCTCTCAGCTACTGTTTCAAGTTTAGCTTGCGATATGTTTGGGGACATTCCCAAAGAAAAGAAGCAAGAAATCTCTTAAAAAATTAATTTTTTCAGAAGCTAATTTTTGTATCTTTTGGTAGAGTTGTCCCTTCAATCTTAAACAAAATATTCAAAACTTTGCATGATCAAAAAAGAAAGGGCCCAAAAAATTCAAGGTATTTTGGAGCATCATTTTCCAAAACCTGCAATCCCTTTAAGCCACGTAAACTCTTTCACATTTTTAGTTGCTGTTTTGCTTTCTGCTCAATGTACGGATGAACGTGTAAATAAAATTACGCCAAAACTTTTTGAGTTGGGAGATTCTCCAGAGAAAATGTCAAAGCTCAATGTTGACGATATTGAAAGGGTTATTCGTCCATGTGGACTCTCAAAAAATAAAGCAAAAAACATCAAGAGACTCTCAGAAATTTTGGTTGAAGAATACAATGGGGTTGTGCCTCAATCGTTAGAAGCACTAGAAACTCTACCAGGTGTTGGCCACAAAACGGCATCTGTTGTGATGGTTCAAGAGTTTAATACTCCGGCTTTTCCAGTAGATACTCATATTCATCGCTTAGCAAAAAGATGGAAGCTTTCAAGTGGAAAAAATGTTGTGCAAACAGAGAAAGACTTGAAGGCTTGCTTTAACAAACGTGATTGGGGTAAGTTGCACCTACAAATTATTTATTTTGGTCGTGCTTTTTGTCCTGCAAGGGGGCATATTGTGGAAAAATGCCCTATTTGCAGTTGGGTATAGAGGAGCTTAGATGACATTAACATGTTCTACTTGGATTGAAGTTGATCTTGATCAACTTCAAAAGAATATCGCCTTAATAAAAAGTTTTATTTCGCCTAACCTTTATTGTTTGCCTTTAAAGGCCAATGCATATGGGCATGGTTTAGTAGAAGTGGCTCAAGCTGCTTGTGATGTAGATTATTTTGCGGTATCTCATTTGCATGAAGGTGCTCAATTAAGAGAAGCGGGCATCGAGAAGCCTATTTTGGTGTTAGGGGCATTTCTAGAGGAACAAATTGAAGATTTAGTAAATTATGGTTTAGAGTTTTCTATTAGTTCTCTCTATAAAGCAAAGCTTGTTGAAGAGTTTTTATTCGAACATAGCTTGCGTGCAAAGGTTCATTTGAAAGTAGAAACAGGCATGCAAAGAATTGGAGCAAGACCCAGCACAGCCTTGCAAATTTATGAGTTAATCAAAAATTCAAAATGTATGTCTTTAAAGGGGGTCTATTCCCACTTAGCTCAAGCAGATAATCTAGAGCATCACTTTAACAAGGTGCAGCAAACAACATTTTCAAATTTTTTAAGTCAAATTGACTCAGCAAATTTAGTGTGTCACTTATCTAATTCATCCGGTGTTATTAATGGTTCATTGAGCTTTCAAAATATGGTACGCCCAGGCTTATTGACATTGGGTTTATCAGTTAACCCTTTACCCGATGAGTTAAAAGAGCTTCATAGTTGTTTTTCACTTAAAAGCCGTGTTTCCTACTTTAAAGTTGTAGGGAAAGACCAAGGAATAAGTTATGGGCACAGCTATATTACAACCAAGCAAACCCGCATAGCAACTATTCCAATTGGTTATGGAGATGGTTATAGGCGAGACCTTTCCAACGTCGGTTCAGTGCTTATTAGAGGAAAAAAATATCCTATTAGAGGGAATATTTGCATGGATCAGCTTATGGTTGAAATCGGCGATGGCGATGCCTATATTGGTGATGAAGTTGTTTTGATTGGAAAGCAGGGCAGTCAAGAAATTAAGTTAACAGACATTGCTAAGCTTTGCAATACTATACCCTATGAAATATTATGCAATTTTAATGAGAGGGTAAAAAGAACTTATCCAAGTAGACTGTTGGCTGTTTGAGGATTGGTTTGCTTATATAGACTGACCCTGTGGGGTGGATTATCTTACTTTTCATTTTTTCACCTTTACAAAAGAAACATCAAAACCATTAAATTATCACGAGTATGCGGGCGTGTTTTTGCGCTGTCATCATCCAAATTCCTCATTAACTTTACATAGATAACAAGTTTTTTGTTGCACTGAGCAGCTCTTTGCTTTATTTGGATATTTTATGAATTAAAGCTGATAGAAAATGGCAACGATTAGTAAAAAAGGTTTTTTGATCCTCAATTATATTCCCATAGCAGCAATTTGCTCGGCTGTTTTGACACCTGCTTTGCCCAACATTAAAGAATTCTATCAGTTGTCATTTGGTAAGCTTGAGTGGATTGTAAGTATTTTTTTAATAGGTTACATGCTAGGGCAGGTTGTATTTGGTGCATGGGCTAATCATATCAATAGGGTTTTTGCTCTTAGGGCAGGATTAATTGTTAGTCTTATTGGACTTGTGATTTGCTATTTGAGTTTTATATTTCCTTTTTTCTGGATGATGCTTGTAGGTCGCTTTATTAATGCTCTTGGTGCTGCAAGTGGTCTTGTTTGCGCGTTTATACTTGTCAATGAAGAGCTTGACCCTGAAGAATCCAGGATTGTTTTTGCCTACTCACCCATTGCTTTCTCCTTGGGGGTTACTTTTGCTATTTTTTTAGGAGGGGTGTTATCTCACTGGTGGGGATGGGAGTTCACGCTGTTTTTTCTTTTCTTGTATAGCTCTGTAATGCTCTACTTGACAAAGTATGTTCCTGATTCTTTTAATAAAGAAGATTTTCTAAAAGAAATGGAAAAACAAAAAGACATCAAAGTTTCATCTGAAAATATTGTCAAACTTATCTGTTTTGCAATAGTTGTTGGAGCTACAACATGTATTACATATTGTTATACAACTTCAGCTCCAATAATTGCACGAGTACACTTTTCTTATAATCCTAGTCAATATGGGATCTGGAACTTGATTAATGTTTTTGGAGTTGTTTTAGGAGGGCTTACCGTGACCAAAGCTGCTCAAGTAATTGGCGGTAAAAAAGTTATTTTAGTTAGCCTTGTTGTTTTATTGGTGGCTTTGACATCATTTTTGTTAATAGCTGTAACAGATAAAACAGCGCATATCTGGTTCTTCTTTTCATCTTGCATTATGTATTTTGCTACATCTTGGGCTTTCTCTGTATGCACACTATTTGGATCTAATGCAATTGCCAACAAAGCACTGGGTTCGTCTCTGCTTAGTTTTATAAACATTCTTTGTGCAGTTGTTGGCGTAATTGTACTGGGCTATTTATCATTTGATGAGTTAATTGACTTTGTAATTGTGTGTAGCATAGCCCTGCTTGCTGGCATTTTTTGTTTTGTTTGGCTTCGTCATAAAGCTTCCTTTGAATTGCCATCTATAAAGAAAAAATAGTGTAGTAAGCGCCCCCAATGCGGTGACCATAATGTATATAGAGGGGATGGCTACCCACTTTGTTTTGTGAAACATCCACAGGGAAATGGAAATAGCTGGAGCCCCGATCCACTGTGCACCAATGGCCTTTCCAAGGGCTATGATGCGAAAGCGCTCTTTTGGGGCGATAAGATCTATCATCCAATATTCATAGGGAGCGGCTATAGCAATTCCCCAAGTCACAAGTACAATACGTAGAATGACCATATTTGAAATCGTGGGTTGATTCAATAAGCTAAAGAGGGGAATAGAAAAAATCATAGCGAGAATAAGGGCAGCTATAATAATTTTTTCTTTGCTATATCTCTTACTGAGGTATCCAAATAAGGGTAGCATTAGAAAGTCAAAGCAGATCAGCCAAGTGTGGATGTTCATCACTTGAGAGCTTGTTAGAGAGCTGACAAGAGGTATGTAGCCATTCATCAATGAACTCATAATACAATAATTTGAATAGGTAAAACCTGTAACAAATATAATAGATAAGAAAGGGAGCCAATTCTCCTTGAGTGAAATTGAATTTATTTTTTCCCGAGGTTTTTCAAACTCAAAAATGTTTTTTGTAAAAAGATATCCAATAAGCCCAAAAACTCCACTAAAGATAAAAAGGACTCTCCACCATAAAATTATTTTGTCTTGAAAAAGTAAAAGGGTAATGATTCCTGAGGCTATTAAGACTCCAATCATAGAGCTCATTTCATATATGCTGCTAAAAATATCCTTATATTTTTTCGAAGCTTGGTTAATTAATACAAGGGCCGCAGCAGTTCCCTCGCCTGCAGCAAAAAAACAAATCATGCCTCTTAGAAGATGCAGAATGCAGGCGCTTGTAATGCCAATTGATGAATATGTTGGAATTAGGCCGATAAACAAGATCATGAAAGACATGCCGACAATTGAGAGCCTTAGGGCTCTTTTGTAGCCATACCTATCTCCATAATAACCAAAAAATAGAGCTCCTAGGGGCCTAAAGATGAAGCTAACTGGCAAGTAAGCTAAAATAAGGGCTGTTATTGGATGAAATTTTGGGTAAAACAAAGAGGCTATGAATGGGGCAATAAGCATATATAGAGCTTTGTCGTAATGCTCTAAGATATTGCCCAGTAGCGCAGCAACTATAGTTCTTTTTTTGGTATCTTTCATGGGCAGCCATTTAAAGAGAGAGCTGCTCTATGCATTAGTTGCAAGTTAGACACTCTCCCTACGCTAGTACAAACTAGATCAGGTTATAAGGGTTAAGTCAAAAAAGACTTTCTCAGCTATTGAAAGCACCCCTGGTTTATGGGGAAGATTTTAGCATTCAAAAGTGGAATAAGTAAAGGCTAATTGAACTGAAAAGCTATGCCTGAACACTTTTCTAGTGTAGAAATTGGAACTTCAAATTGACCAAGAGAAGCTTTAGAGTCTATTGTTTGATTGGGGATAATAAAAGCAATTTTTTGATTATTTGAGCAAATCAATTTAAAAAAATGTGTGGGCACCGCCACTTCATTTTTACCAATAACTTGGTATTTTACAAAGCGTTTGTTTCCTTCTATTGAAGATAGGAAAAGTGGGCCTGTTATAACTTCAACATTAGAATTATTTTTTACCATATCTCGAGTTTGCTGTTCTAACTTTGCCCATAATCCTCTATTTAATGTTGGATTTTGTGGACAAATATTTGAGAACAAAAAAGTTTTTTCAAGAGATTCTTTTGAATGCTGCTGGTCAGCTGCAGGAATCATATGACCTCTATCAAACCCGCTTTTTTGATAGTCCCTATTTGAACTTTGATGAAGTGGGTAGATGGCTGAATCTTTTTGAAAACTCATTGATGAGCGACTGGCCACTCGATTGAGGGAAGCTTGATTTATCTGCTCATAAGTCCATAGAGGGATTTTGTTTTTAGAGTCGTATTGGAGACTAAATCCAGAATAATGCTGCACGGGGAAAGTTTGTATTTTAGTTCTAGAGGAAAAGTTATTTTTAGTTGACCCTGCTACTAATGCTCCAGAGACAAAAAATAAAAAATATAAAGCAAAGGAGCGATATCCTTTTTTTACTTTAAAAAACTTTATAATTTTATTTCTCATCAAATTGCTAGTAAGTAGTAGAAAGTATTTTTTAATAGTTGCTAAAGATTTTTTTAGCAAATAAAAATAGCGCTTTTAAATGCACTTTAAATGACATATAATACTGCCCTGATCCAACTAAATATCAAAGAATCATGAACAACAAACTCAAAGTGGTCCAAGAAGAGAAAGCTTGGTATGAAGACGGCTTAAACTTCAACTGTACAGGTTGTGGGAAATGCTGCTGTGGAGCTCCAGGATATGTTTGGGTTTCAGAAGAAGAAATTAAACAAATTTCCAAATTTTTAAAATTATCTACAAAAGAATTTCAAATGAAATACTTGGTGCAAGTAGGAGATAAGTTTTCAATTAAAGACTTAAGAGAGCTCAATCATAGCTGCGTCTTTTTAAAAGACTATAAATGCAGCATTTATCCAGTAAGGCCAAAGCAGTGTAGAACGTACCCTTTCTGGCCATCTATAATGAAGTCTAAGAAAAATTGGGATGATGAGGCTCATGCATGTGAGGGCATTCGCTCATTTTACCCAAAAATTTGTAAAGAAGAAATTGAAGATAAACTTACGCAAAGTGTTAAGTGAAAAAGGAATATAACTGAGGGTCTTTTTCTGGATCAACAAGCTCTTTGAGCGTTTTTCCTTGCCACATAACAGAAAGGTCAGCCCCAGCTCCTTTTAGAGTTTTGAGCATTGCAATATTTCCAATTTGTGTGGCAATAATTGCAGGAGTCCTTCCAATAGAGTCTCTCATTTCTAGTGCCTTAGGACATTTTCTAGATAGATATCCAGCTGCAGCAAGGTTAGAATTTTTACAAGCGATGTGTAATGGAGTTTCTTTTTGACCACCTCGAGCAGATTGGAGGTCTACGCCTAATTTGTGCAGATCGTCAAGTATTAGAACATTGTCTTTTTTTGCAGCAACTTGAGCAACTGTGTGCCCATTAGCGTTTTGTTCGTCTAGATTGCAATTTGGAGCTTTACACAATTGTCGTAAAACTTCCCAGTTTTCACGAGATGCAGCTTTAAACATTGGTGACGAGCTAGACAGGAATTCTCCATTTACCTTAATAGCTATAGAGTTTGGTGATGCTCCAAGTTCTAATAGAGCGCGGGTAGATTTTTGTCGGCCTGCATATGCTGCAAAGCCTAGTGGGGTCACCCATTCTTCTCCGAACTTATAAGGGCTGTCTAAACTGTCTGCATGAGCCCTCAAATTGTCCATTGTTAAAATAGCATTATCGCTATCGGCCTTTACGGCAGAAAAAATTGGAGGAAGCATCTCAATGTTTTCAGATTGATTGGGCAGTGGAAAAGTAACAGATCCCCCCAATGAATGAAGCTTTCTAATGCAAGGTGTGGAGTCGCATTTTGCAGCAAGCTCCAATAGAGGATGAATGTCTCTTAACAAGTTCGCAGACTCTAAGAATGGCTCATTATAAGGTAAAAGATATTCAGCTCTACATTGCATTCTAGTTGTAGGTGGCATCGGAGTTAAATCTGTATCAAACACAAAACGCTCGAAAGTTTTCCGAGTTAAAAAAGGAGAAGTTGATTCAGAAGTTAAACTGTTTAAATCTCTAATAGTTCGAGGCTCTTTTGTTACACTGTGCACTGCATCAAAATAAAAACTAGCTAGTTTATATAGGTTCTTAGCAGGCTCTGGAGCGTTGTCACTTCGAAGATGCAAAACGCGAGAAACCTCTCCGATGCTGGTTACAGAGGGAGTTGGGTATGTGTTAAGATATTCAAAAAGTAGATCTAAGGACCTCTCGTCTTTTTGTTCTGGTGGAGCACTAGCCCAGTCAACTAAAAATGTAATTGCTCCTAGGTTTCCTGGTTGGGTGAGTAAACTCTCAAATGTTGTCATTGCGTGACCTTGATAAAGTTACAATTTAGAACCATTTTAACAAGAATCTAATTTTTAGCACCTTATTATTTATAAGGTGCAGTTCTCAATGGGTAAAAGCTTAACGGTTTCTTAGCGCCTCAGTAATCATTTCAGAAAGCTCCATTTTCTCTGAATTTTTACTTGTTACTTTTTCAATAGCTTTTGCGGCAGCTTTTTCAGAAAATCCTAGATTGACAAGGGCGCCAATAGCGTCGAGATGTTGATGTGAAGATGGGGCACTTTGGCATTCACTTAAAATAGGCATTTTTATCATTTTATCTTTGAGTTCTAAAATAATTTTTTCTGCTGTTCTTTTTCCAAGACCTGGAACTGATGAGATTAAAGTAATATTTTCAGTGACTATAGCATCTCTAAATCGCTCAGGTGTGAACTGACTTAAAATGCACAGGCCGATTTTAGGGCCAATACCTGAGATGTTAATAAGTGTTTCAAACAAATTTCTCGAAGATGAATCTGCAAAACCGTAGAGTGCTTGAGAGTTTTCTCGCACAACAAAAGATGTGTAGATGGTGCATTCTTGACCTACAGGAAAAGAAATAGTAGAGGGAGCTATCCAAAGCTTATATCCTATTCCGCCCACATCAATGGTGGCGTGTGAAATTTGATTTTCGACAAGTTTTCCACGTAAATATTCAAACATACTATCTCCCTTTTATAGCTTGTATTTTTGTATTTAAATTCAAAGAGTGGATATGACACAAGGCAATAGCTAGTGCGTCTGCAGCATCTTCTTTAATTTCCTGGTCTATGTTTAGTAGAATTTGGATCATTTTTATGACTTGCTCTTTGCTGGCGTGCCCACGTCCTACAACAGCTTTTTTTGTCATGGTTGGACTATATTCTTTAACTTCGAGTTGAGCTCTGGCAGCTGCAAGTATGCTGACGCCGCGAGCCATGCCTAGTTTTATGGCACTTTGAACATTCTTACCAACAAATTGCGTCTCTACAGCCAAACAGCTGGGCTTGTATTTTTCAATCAGGTGTTCAAGAGACGTGAAAATAGCTAAGTATCGTTTTTCTAGTGGAGCATTAGTGGGAGGTCGAATCACGCCGTAATCAATGACATGGTATTGATTGTTAGAGAATTCAATGATTCCAAATCCTGTGAATCTCGTTCCTGGGTCAACGCCTATTATAATCATATAATGGATAGTTTATGGGTTGGGGTATAGGGGCTAGTCATTTATTTTTAGTGAAAAAAGTCAATTTAGCTTAAACTGTGTGCTCAAATCAAGTACGTTTGCAAAAAACCATGGTGTTAAGTCCCAAAAATATAGTTGTTCGTATGCCCAATTGGCTCGGAGATGCAGTTATGGCATCGCCTGTACTACAACTTTTAAAGCAAAAGTTTCCTGATGCGAGGCTAACCCTATACGGAACTAAAGCCTCTCTTGCATTGTTTGAACACGATCCATTTGTAGATCACTTCCTTACGCTCGATAAAAATAAATCGGGTCAATTAAAAATCCAAGAATTAAAAGACTGCAAGTTTGACTACGGCGTTCTACTTACTAATTCTTTCTCATCGGCGTGGCTTTTCTTTCGAGCTAAAATACCTACTCGTTTAGGGTTTTCAAAGGATATGCGTGGATTGTTTTTAACGCATTCACTTCCTTATCCTAAAGACAAATCAAAAATGCACCATATTGAGCTTTACCAAGAGCTTCTTAAAAGGGTTGGGATTAACAAAGGATCAAACCCCAAACTTTACTTGTCCGATGCTGAAAAAATGTGGGCTACAAATTTTTTATCAGAGCATCATATTGAGCCAGGTTCAATTTTAATTGGAGTCAATCCATCCGCTGCTTTTGGCTCTAGTAAATGCTGGCTTGAAGAACGATTTAGAGAACTCTCAATTGAGCTTTTAAAGCATTCATCGACTCATCTACTCTTTTTTGGAGATCCTTCTGCCAAAGAGAAAAATGAGCGTATTTGCTCCGGATTAAAAAATAGCACAAATTTAGCAGGAGAGACGTCTATTCGTCAGCTTATGGCTTTAACACAAAAATGTGATTTGTTTTTAACAAATGACAGTGGTCCAATGCACATAGCTTGTGCTCTAGATACGCCTGTTGTAGCTTTGTTTGGTTCCACAAGCCCTGAGGCTACAGGTCCTTATGGGAGGGGAGTTTATTTGAGGAAAAAGGTGTCGTGCTCGCCTTGTTACAAAAGAGAGTGCCCAATTGACTTTAGATGTATGAAGGCCATAAAAGTTCAAGACGTGCACTTCACTATTCAAAATCAACTAGAGAAATACAAGAAGAATATAGCAGAGATTGATTAGTTTTTAACATTCTGTATTTAAGTTTCTTATGTCTGTAGGGCCTTTATATGATCTTAATGCTTAGCATGCATAATATAACGTGTTGAAAGTAAATTAAAAAGGAGCATTTTTTATGTCAAATTCAATAGCAAGTTTTGTCAATTCTCAATCAGCTGTGGCTGCGGCTGCGGCTGGGCCTCACACATATATTGGGTTTCTCATAGATAAATCAGGGTCAATGTTTCCATATGTAGATGCAGTAACTGATGGAGTAAATCAATTTATAAGCAAAATTAGTTCTTTTGGAGGAAAAAGACCAGGGGATTTTATTTTGTCTGAATTTTCTAGCGATTATACACAGGTTTTGAACAAGGCTTTTTCCAAAGTCTCAAAAACATTTAATTATAATTTTCAGCCAGAAAGCATTACCTGTCTTTATGATTCAGTTGTTCGAATAGTTAAAGATGTTGAAGCAAAAATAGCTGGATCTGGAGGCAAAAAATCTAAAATTATCATCCCTATTATGACTGATGGACAAGATTCGGGCTGTAGTGTAACTGCTCAAGAAGTCAAACAACTTGTTGAGTCAAAAACTGGTCAAGGTTGGGAGTTTATGTTACTTGGAGCTGATTTAGAGACACCAGAAATAGCAGATCAAATCGGTATTAAACAAGATCTTGCTGTAACTTTTGATCCAAGCAATATGAAAGAAGCGATTGGTTTCGTTGGGAAAAAAGTCACACAATTCATGCAGGGGAAAGTGCTTAAAGTAACTCAAGAAGAAAGACTTCTTCTTGAAGGATCGCCTAGAGGGAAAACGGAGCTTTAACAATGGCGACTATTAGAAGTGATTTTTCTTTTCTTGCTGATAATGGTTTAAAGCCGGATATAGTGGATCCTGTTGGCTTAGAAGACACGTCTTCTAAGCCGGCCATAGAATCGACTATTATTATTGACACAGCTAGATTAGCCAGTTCTGCTTGGGCTGGTTGGCAGGGAGCTTGCACCTCTTTTGTAACAGCTGCTTGCGTTCTTAAGTTGTGTTGCAGCTCATTTTTTGGATACGAAGAGGAAAAGCTAGTAGGAACACTTGCTTTAGGCTATGGAATTGTTAGAGCTGTAGGGGCTTACAATAATTATATTCGCCCTGAAAATGTAGACTATCAACCAGATAGCTTAAAAGAAGAGTCTTCTAAGCCAACTACAGAGAAAAAAACAGGCATAGATTGGAAAGAGAGTATAGGCAGATTAACAGATTCTGCTTGGGTTGGCTTGCGGACAAGTTGCAGCGTAGGTTTAGTTGCTGCATTAGTTAGTAATTTTTTCAGGTTCGAGGTAAGCCCTATTCTTCCGCTACTTTGTGGTGGGCTTGGAATTAAAGCGGGGCTTGCAAATTTTGCTCACAAACGTCCTGAAAATTTAACTGAGCAGCTATCTGAAAGTAGAATTCAAACTGCTGTTAAATCTGTATTCAAGGGATTTGTAGATGGCTCCACTTTGTTAATTCCTGGACTTTTTCTCTTGCAAAAGCTTCAACAATGTCAAGGATATCCACCGCTTTCATATCAGGCTAATTCCTGCATTAGAAATGCTGTTGAGTTGACTTATGTGTCTGCGGCAGTATTTGCTGTAGGTTCTTTGGTTTCTAATATATTAAATCGAAGCCAACAAGAATCAGCTCCAGGTCAACCTGTTAGTAAGTTAGGGCGACTTAAAAATGTATGTCAAATAATTGGCAGCGCAGCTTTATCTGCAACGGCCCCTATAGGGGTTCTAATACCGAGCATATTTACAATTGATTCTTCTGGTGTTGGAGCAAGCACACTTCCTCTGTTTGTTGGCATTTCGTCTATTGCAGGACTAGCGGGTGCCCTTGAAAGCTATTATTCAAATAGGAAAGGTATTAACCCAGAGCTAAGAATTCGAAAGAGGTTTCTTGACGCTTTTTCCGGAGCCTGGAAAACTTACAGTGTAGCTACCATGGCTTTATTATTTGGCTCAAACATATCTAAATTCCCATTGCCATCTTTTTCCGAAGCTCAAAAACAACAGCTACTTGTAACTTCAGCAGCTATTTTAGGGGTTGCTCAAGGTGCTTGGAGCTTTTTTCAAAAACCTCGAGACCCAAGTGAAGATGGAGTCTTATCGACAATTTATCAAAAATGGAAGCGCGCTTCAAAGGTAAAAAAATTAGGGATTGCCCTTACTTCACTCGCTGCGTTGTCTGTCGTGTATTTAGGTGGTCCTCATAAGGCATATGAGTTTGGAAGTGATCAGTGTCGAGCAGTCAATGAGGTGGCTCTTAAAGCTTATCAAGTACTGGCTTATAATGAAAAATCAATTCAATCGACATACGGTGAATTTTTAAATGGACTTCCCAGTAAAGAATTGGAAATGGATCGTTTGGCGAAATTGGCGACAACAGTTGCGTGTCATGATGAGGATGATATTGAGTGTCAGGAACAAAAACTTGAGGATTTCTCATGCGCCCAAATCTTGCAGACTTGCCATCTTGATGCAATGGCCATAAGAGATCATAAAAAAGTTTATAGGGCAAAAGCCCAAAAAATTCACCCTGACAAAAATCCAAATGAAGCCGAGCTGTCTGAACTGGCAAGCCAAGCTTTATCCTATGCTTATAATCAAATAAGAGAAACAAAGAAGTGCTCAGGGCAAGATGAAGAAGGCTGCACACTTCCATTGACTCAACTAACTCGAACGCTGCGAGCGCCCAAGATGTTGTTTAAGAAATTATTTGGTCTTAATTCATCAACTTGTACTTACACCATGAATGGTAAAGCTACTGAAATGCCATTAGAAGCTTGCCAAGGTCTGTGACTTTTGAACTCAAAATAATCACCTGAGAAATAGATTCAAGGTTACGCTAAAGGGGCTTTGTTATTTATTTTTAGTGAAAAAAGTCAATTTAGCTTAAACTGCACTCTCAAATCAATTAGAGAAATATCAGAAGAATGCAACAAGGCTTACCTAAATTAGTTTTTATTGGAAGAGCATATCACGCAAAAACAAAAAGTGATGAACTCATACTGACTCTTTTGAAAGAGCACTATGAAGTTACAATCATTAGAAGAGATGGCTATCCTGATAAAGAAATTGTAAAACAAGTTAATACATTAAGGCCTCAAGCTGTTCTTTTTTGGTGTCTACCTCCTTCATTTACTTTCCATCTACTTAAGTTTAAGTGCAAAAATATTATTTGGGCTCCTATGTGGGATGGCTTTAAAGAGCTGTCTTGGAAGAAAAAACTTATCTTTAGTTTTTATAAAGTTAAAATCTTATGTTTTAGTAAAGTTTTGTATGATTACTTTAAAAAAACACCTCTTAAATGCGCTTATTGGCAGTGCTTTCTAAAACCAGACCTTAAACCCATTGAAACACAAAATCCTCCATATACTTTTTTCTTTTGGCAAAGAGAAAAAGAAATTAGCTTAGATAAAGTTGTGGCAATGATTGGAGAAGATAAGATAAAAAAATTGATCTACAAAACGGAAATAGGTGAGCTGCCACACAAAAAATATTCTTTTGAATTAGAAAAGTTAAATGATTGGCTTTCTAAAGAAGATTACCAAAGTAAAATGGATGAGGCAGACTTTTTTATTGCGCCGCGTAGAGCAGAAGGCATAGGCTTTAGTTTTTTAGAGCCCATGAGTCGTGGACTTATTGTACTTGCCTACGATAATGCCACGATGAATGAATATATTCAAGATGGCGTAAGTGGGTATCTTTTTGGAGATAATTTTAAGTTAAGTCAGCCTATTAGCTCACCTAAGTCTTTATCAGAGGCTATTAACAATCAAACTCACAAATTTTATGAAAATTGGTTAAAAGAAAAGGGCAATATTGTACCTTTTATTAAAAGCTAAGGAAGAATTTAAATTGAAAGCCATTATTTTAGCAGGGGGACTAGGTACAAGACTTAAAAGTGTGGTTCCTGATCTGCCTAAACCTTTAGCTCCTATCCATCAAAGACCCTTTTTAGAATATCAGTTGGATTACTGGATTGACCAAGGCGTTACTGAATTTTACTTGTCTGTTTGCTATTTAGCTCAAAAGGTAAAGTCTCATTTTCAAAATAGCTACAGAGGCTGTAAAATTTATTATATACAAGAGCCTGCACCACTAGGAACAGGTGGGGCCATTTTGTATAGTTTAAGTCAATTTGAAGATCAAAAAAGTGATGTTGTTATTTTAAATGGGGATACTTTTGTAGAAGTTGATTTTGATGCTATGCTCTCTTTTCATAAGAAAAGTGATTCAAACTTGAGTATAGCTTTAAGAGTTGTGGAGTGCAATGATCGTTATAGCGGCGTTGAGCTCGATAAAAACAATAAGATCACCCAATTTTGTCAAAGAGAATGGGGTTCTGATGCTTTGCTTATCAATGCAGGTGTTTATCTTTTAAAACCAGAGCTGCTGAGCTTTTATCAATGGAAATGTGGAGAAAGGTTTTCAATAGAAGATGATTTTTTTCCAGAAGTTATTAAGAATAAAAATGTATATGGTTATGTTACAAGTGGAAAGTTTATAGATATTGGCATTCCAAAAGATTATGAAAAATCAAAGAGTTTCTTTAAAGATGCAGGGCAAGTCCATTAAAAACGCAAATCGAATTTGGATCTCAAGTCCACATAATCTTGGTGACTTTATTGCCAAAATTCCTTTGATCCGCATTTTGAAGCAGCGCTTTCCTCACTGTAAAATTATTCTAGCTGCGCGCGCCTATGTTAAAGAGCTTGTGGATCTAGTTGAAGAAGTCGATGAATTTATCGATTTTGAGCAATTTTTTAGTCTACCGGAAGACGCAGTTGTAGCTGCTCTTAAGAACTTGAAAATTGATGTGCTTATTCATATTTTGTCTTTGCAAAATCATATTGGGCCTGATGTTGCAAAACTTGCTAAGAGTGCAAATGTTCCTAATAGAATTGGCAATATCAAGCGTTCATTATTTTCTTTGTGGGTAAAAAAAGCACGCGGGGATCTGACTCACAATATATGTAAAAAACGCATTATTTCTGGGATGCATGAATATCAATGGAATTTGTTGGCCTTAAAGTTTTTTGGGATAGAAAAAAAATATGGGACTGAAGAAATAACCGATCTGCTAGAAGCTCCTCTACCAGAAGGGCAAGAGAGCCAATTCATTAAAAAGGGCAAGTTCAACTTGGTGATACACCCAGGCTCACATGGAAATGCCAAAGAGTGGCCCGAAGAAAAGTTTATAGAACTACTCAAGCTTTTAGAAGGCAGTAATATTCATCCAATTATTACAGGATCAACAGAAGAATCTCATAGGTTTAAAAAACTAGGTGAGTTCTCTAATATTACTTTTGCAATGGGAAGGTGCTCTCTAAAAGAGTTTATAGCTCTCATAAGTCAATGTAATGGGCTTATTGCTGCAAGTACAGGTCCTATTCATATTGCCGCATTATTTAACACAAAGGCTCTAGGCTTATTTCCTATGCAGAAAGATATTGGAGCTGACGTGTGGCGACCACTGGGCAAAGGAGCAATGCATTTAGCAAGCTCTATAGTATGCTCAGCATGTATAAAAAAAATATCTGATTTTAACCCTAAATTGTGCACCTGCATGCAAGATATTGAAGCTGCAGATGTTTGTTCAATAATAACTCAATGGAATGTTCATGAAAGTACTATTTGATAGCTCAGTGATGGCTCTTGCCATCTTAGAAAATGTAGCCATGCATAAGACTGGTATATTTCGCTATGCTGAAAATTTAGCGACGCACCTGCTTGAAATGACAGATGTTGAACTGGGCTTTTACTCGACGCTTGGGCGTCGAGATAAGAATCTTTGGAAGAAAAAGCTGGATGAGCTAGGGCACCTTAAAGGTATCCCTTTGTTAAATCATTATCACCCTTTGAAGCGTCAAATGGATGGTTTGAAACAAAAAATCATGGATGCATCGCCCATGAAAAAACTCTTTTTAAAAAGTTTGTGCGAAAGCCTTAGGATGGTGATGAAAAGTTCTCCAAATTTAGTGGGTAAAGTTGGGGCTCAAGATATTTATTTTTCACCTTATCATCCTATTCCTAAATTAATCAGAGAGAAAAAAGATCTAATTTGCTTTACAATGATTCATGATCTTATCCCTCTTAAATATCCCAACTTTTTTAAGGTTGATAAGAGGGGTTTTTTCGATAGCATCTTTAAAAAAGCAAAACCAAATCACTTCTTTATTGCTGCATCAGAAACTACAAAAGCTGATATTTGTCACTATTACTCTATTAATCCGAGTAAAATTACAGTAGCTTACGGTGCTCCCCAAAGAGATATCTTTTATCCTGTAGAGGATGAAGCTCTTTTGAAAAGCACTCTTCAAAGATATAATATTCAAAAACCTTATATTTTGAGTTTAGCAACAGTAGAGCCACGTAAAAATATTTTAGCTCTAGTCGATGCTTATATTGAAATAATCCAGCAGAACCCAAATCTTGAATTAGATTTAGTCTTATGTGGAGCTAAAGGCTGGGGGATGGAAGCCTTAAAAGAGAAAATAACACCCTACAAAGATCGGATTCTTATTACAGGGTATGCTAAAGATGAAGATCTAGCCTCTATATATAGTGGAGCAACAGCTTTTGTTTATCCATCGCTTTACGAAGGGTTTGGAATTCCACCCGTAGAAGCCATGTGTTGTAATACGCCAGTGATTGTTTCTGATAGAGCTTCTCTTCCAGAAGTTGTGGGAAGTGCAGGTTTATATGTAGATCCTACTGATATAAAAGACATGGCATCTCAAATGCTAAAAGTTGTTCAAGACGTTGATTTACAAAACCAATTAAAAGAAAAAGGACTTGAGAGAGTCAAAAAATTCACTTGGGAAAATACAGCTAAGACCATTCATCAGGCTTTTGAAGCCAGCTTAGATCAAGTAGGGTGAAATTGCTGGTTGATTGAACCAGCGTTTTTTTAGATCTAAAGACGGGTAATAGAACTCAGCGCTAAGTTCAAAAGGGGTCGAAGGAGCCTTGAGATGGGTAATAAGCTCGAATATTTTACGTTCTTTTGCAAGTAATGCTTTTTGAACTTCTTGAGGGGAGTTATTACCCTCTAGTCCCTTGAGGGGTGAAAAGATATCTTCTCTTGGATAAACTACAACACCTGTTTTCTCAGTTTCAAATAGGATGTCAAAAAGATACTTTTCAAATTTCCAGGCATTTGGAGAGCTTGGTTTAATAACAAGAGCTTTCTCTTCATCATAGAAGGGTGATTTTTTTTGCACTTTGTGCAAAGGAAGTTTGTGGTTTGCCATTTTTTTAGCAAAATTCATTGTGAGTGCAAGCATGCTAAGATTTGCGCAAGGCTCACGGGTAAATGACCAATTAGCTGGAACCTCGTGATATTCAACAACTATTGGTTTTTTTTCAAATTGGACAATAATACCAACTTTTTCATCTGCAGATTTACGCTGAC
>JAJACU010000008.1 GCA_022601345.1 Chlamydiota bacterium
GGCACGTTAAAAGTTGAGCTTCCAAAGAGAGATCCAAATACCATATTCATAGCAAGTACTACACGCTTATTGGGAAGAAGATATTGGTAAACAGAGCCCTCTATTTTTGCTTCAGCAAAAGTATTTACGTCACGGCTCATGCTAAAAAAAGGTGCGAAGTTTAGCGAAGCCCACCCACCTTGTGTAGGGTTGATTAAAACTTTATCTGATGATTGAAGGTTTGTGAAAAAAGGAATTCCAAAGAGAGAAAAATATCCATTGCGTAAAGATTCTGTAGTCTCAAATTGGTCAAAGCGACCTCCTAAAGACATCTTTAAGTGGCGATTAAAAATGCGCTCTACAAAAATATTTGTGTCGACTCCCTTCTCACGATAGTTAGGCATTTCATTGCGTATTAAAACATCTGTTTGTACGACCAACTTATTTTTAGCACTGAAGAAATCAGGGAATAGAAACTCAAGTCCAGCCTCTTGTCTTTTTTGATTAATGCCATAGTTCAACCTTACATTGAGCCCTGATTTTAAAATATTGCGGTTCTGCCAGGTGGCAGCTCCTCCAATTCCTTCCCAGGTCGTAGTATAGCTGCCACCTACAGTAAAATTATTGTATTTTGAGTCCATTAACTCTATTTTCATCGGAACATAGTTCTTGTTGGTAATCCCAGAGCCATGAGATATCGTGACGATTGAAAATAAACCTGAGTCATAGAGATTCTTTTCTGTTTCAGCAATTTTTAAAGAGTTAAAGAGCTCGCCCTCTTTCCACGCAATACGGTTATTAATAAAGCGTTTTTTAACGCCATTTCCTCCATCTAAACTAAGCTCACCAAAATAGGCGATTGGTCCTTCGTCTATCTTTAGATCCACATTAACTGTTTTTTTTGCTTGGTCTACTACAATTGAACTGTCTCCTATTTTAGCAAATGGGTGGCCATTTCGGCTCAAAATTGCCACAAGCTGTTTTTGAGCACCCACAATTTCAGTAGATAAGGCAGGTTTATTCAATTTTAGACTTAGCTCATCAAGTTTAATTTGGCTTAAGTCGTAGAGTTGCTTGTTGGGTTCATCATAGGCTTTGTAGTCGAATCTATTGAGCGTGTAGGGCTCTCCCTTATTGATTGCAACTACCATCTTAAATTTTCCAGAGCGCTGTCTAAAAGCTCGAGTAGAGACGCAGGCGTCATAGTAGCCGTATGCATGTAAAACTTGTATGAATTCAGGAATATCTTGCTCCGCTCGGTACTTTAGGGCTGCAAGGGACTTTGTAGAGTTCTTACGATAGCGCACAAGGCTAGAGGAGTCTTTTAAAGAGCGGGTTTGCTTTAGGCTCTCAACTCCTCTAAATTCTACCTGGTATCTAGAGGCCTTGGCATACAAAGGGGTTGTTTTAAGCCATGAAAAAAGAGTTATTCCAAGCCCAAACAGGAAAAATCTTAAAAAATTGCGAGATCTTTCATGTGTAAGCTTCTTAATGTAAGTCATTTAAATAGCGTGAATTATAATATTTTTTATATACTAAGGGATCCTTAGGCATTAATCAAGCAAATATAGAAGTATTAGAAATATTTGAAACAAAGCGATTTGTTCTTGATTTTTTTAAATAAATTAGTTATAATTAACTCAGGTAGAGTGATTAAATAGGCAAAATATATGACAATTACAAGTAGAATAATTGATGGAAAATATAACTTCGATCAAAACGTTTTAGAGCTAGATATTGAAACGAGGACGAGAGGGACTGAAGGTTCAGATGATATCATCGAGAGAGTAAGGCGCAAATTTGATGTAACCTCTCTTAAAGTGACAAAAGCCCTACAAGACAGCAAAGGGACAAGAGACATTGAAGTATTAGGGGCTCGTACTCAGTCTGCCATGAATAGCATCATGCCCAAGATTATCGAGAATTTCAAGGCTATGCCTGACTGTCAGAGTCTTATTGGAAAGACTGTTCGTCGTGATCAGTCAAGTTCTATAAAGTTTGAAATGAATCGCGAAGTGGATCCAAAGGCTAGTTCAACTTCTCTGAAGGCTGGTTCAGGTTACACTATGAAAGATGTTAGCGGAAAGGTTACGAGCTCAGCAAGTCGGTTAGAATTTGAAAAAGGCAGTCTACCTATTCTAAAAAGAGTTCATCAATCAGAATCCGTAATCGATAATCCAAAAGTTGTATCAGATTTACTTAAGGCCTCAGCTTGGGAAGATATGATTAAAGATGTTGAAGGCCCTGATCAAAAAACAGTCAATCATGCTTGGAAATCATCTAAATCTTTAAAAGCATCGCCCGAGCAACTTGACGAAATTGTAAAACTTTTTAGAGGCATAAATCCAGACACTAAAATGACCCGTTTGGGAGACGCTCATGCATATGTCAAAGAAGTTCAGATTCCTTTGCTTAGTCAAGTTGATAGTCGAATTGAAGAAGTTGAAGAAATTCTTGCTCAGGCTAAAAGCAAAATAGATTCGGGGCATATTTCTAGCCCAGAGCAGCTTGATAGAATTAATGTCTCAATAGGGAAATTTAATGCTTGGAAAAAAGAGCTGTCGTCTAAGAAAGATTATATTGAAAATGCAATTCCGATGCTACACCGTGAGCTTGCCATTATAATGGCTGTTCAGGGTTTACAAGAGCAAAAATTCCTCAATCGTGGTGAGGCCCCAATGGGGACAGTCCTTACTGAGGCATGGGATGATTTAGTGAGTAAATTTAAGCTTATTCCATCGAGTTCAGATGTGCATTTAGAAGATCACCTAAATTATCAGTTAGGGCTAACTATCAACCTACGAAATTATCCTTCTAAAGATGAGTTTACGAACTTCCAGAGGCATCTTGATGATACTATGTTTGTTTCTGAAGATGAAGATACGTATGTTATTTTGGATGAAGTCGCTAGTGAAGGCTTAGAAAGTGAAGTTGTGCAAGATAGTGAACCTGAGGGTGTAGTTGAGATTGAAGATTCTCTAATTGAAACAATTACAGCGTGTACACTTGACCTAGTTGAGCATGAAGAAGAGGTTAGAGAACTAGCGCCTATACTTGAAGCCGTAGACATTGTTGAAATCCCTTCTAGTGATCATGAGGCGAAGCTAAGTGGCAAAGTTCACAAAAAAGAGCAAATAGTAGAAGAGGTTAAAGAACAAGCTCCTCTAATTGAAGCCGTAGACATTGTTGAAAGCCCTTCTAGTGATTTTGAGGCTAGGCTAGGTGGCAGAGTTCACAAAAAAGAGCAAACAGTAGAAGATATTAGAGAAGTATTGATAGCCGTTATTAAAAGTGGTGACGAAGGTGCAATTGCAGGTTTAAGAGCCATGCCTTTGTACGAGGAGCATTACGATGAAGTTTACAACCAGCTTCAAGCTGCATCTCAAATTTAATTTTTTCAAAAATAGATTCCCTCTAAAAGAATAAAATACTATAAACCCTCTCTTAATTAATCTTAGAGAGGGTTTATGCGTTTAAAAACTAAAAGTATTTACAAAGAACTTTGTGACTTGATGCCAGGGGGCGTGAGCTCTCCTGTAAGAGCATTGTACGGCGCTAAAAGAACTCCTTTAATTGTTCAATCAGCTTATCGAGATGTTATTGAGGATATTGATCAAAACAAATACATTGATTTTTGCTCTTCTTGGGGAGCTCTTATTTTAGGGCACTCAGAACCTAAATTAATGAATGAGCTTGCCCATGACTTGAAGAGGGGAACCTCATATGGAATTACAAGTATTTATGAACATAAGCTGGCTAAAAAAATTACAAGTTTTATGCCTTCAATTGAAATGTTACGTTTTTGCTCATCTGGCACAGAGGCCACCATGTTTGCTCTAAGACTTGCTAGAGGAGTTACAAACAGAGACTATATCGTGAAATTTGTGGGTAACTACCACGGTGGAGCCGACTTCCTTTTGACTCAAGCCGGCTCAGGATTTGCTACCTACAAGGCTGCCAGTAAAGGTATTCCAAAAGCATCCATAGATTATACACTCAATCTTCCATATAATGATCTAAATGCTTTAGAAAAACTTTTTGAAGACCCTCAATATAAAAATAAAATAGCTGCAGTAATTATTGAACCCATTGCTGCAAATATGGGTGTAACACCTGCAAAAAAAGAGTATATGCATCGCTTGCGTGAAATTACAAAAGAGCAAAACACATTACTAATTTATGATGAAGTTGTGACAGGCTTTAGAGTGGGTCTTGGTGGGGCACAAGAATATTTTAACATTGAAGCTGATTTAACATGCTTAGGTAAGGTGGTTGGCGGAGGATTTCCAGTTGCAGCTTACGGTGGAAAAAAAGAGTACATGGAGATGCTCTCTCCTCTAGGTCCTGTTTATCAGGGGGGGACTCTATCGGGCAATCCTTTAGCTTTGGCTGCAGGGCATTTTGTGATGAAAGAGCTTGAACATCCCGATTTTTATCAAAAGCTTAATCAAAAAACAGTAAACTTTATTGAACCTATTCGAAAAGCTATAGGCATGAAAAAAAACTTCAAAGCATGCATTCAAAGTGTAGGTTCTATGTTTACACTCTTTTTTGGAAGAGATCGTGTCACAGATATGGCTGAATCTGAAAGTTCTGATAAAAAGATGTTTTGGAAATTCTTTAATTTTCTTTTGGATAAAGGAATCTACTGGCCTCCTTCACCGCATGAAGCTGCTTTTATGATGCGAGCCCACAGCCAAGATCACCTTGAGAAGGTGCAAAATGCGATTATAGAATTTATTGAGATGCAATGAACTTAGTAACCCAATTCTATCAAGAAATTGAGCCTCTTTTAAAAAAGGGTCACGGCAATCAAAGAGCTGTTAAACTCATCATTGCCTCTAAGTATTTTAACTCAGATCAAATCATGAAGCTTTATAAAATGGGGCAGAGAGATTTTGGAGAGAATAAAGTGCAGGACGCTTTAGAAAAAATGGGCAAACTGCCTAAAGATATTTGTTGGCATTTTATTGGCCATCTTCAGAAAAATAAGATGAATAAAATTGTTGATTTGTTTGATTTGATTCACTCGGTAGACTCTGTGGAACTTGCTCAAAAAATTTCTAAAAAAAGCAGCAAGGTGCAAAAAATTTTATTGCAGATTAATGCTTCTAACGAGGCCTCTAAAAGAGGGTTTTCTGTAGAGGAGTTCTTAGAAAAATATTTAGAGATTGAAAAGCTTGAAAATATAGAGCTTTGTGGTCTCATGACGATGGCTGCACTGAGCGATGACCCACAAAAGACAAGTGATACTTTTCAAGTATTGGCAAAGCTTCGTAAAAAACTGAATAAAGAGAGCTGGAAGCTTTCTATGGGAATGAGCACTGACTATGCAATTGCCATACAAAATGACGCCGACCTAATTCGCATAGGTCGACGGTTTTTAGAAGGTTTATAAGCCGCTTTCAGGCCTGTTATTGGTGTCGTTTGGATGCCCACCCTCTTCAGGGTTTGATGCGTTAGGATTTTTTGCCGTGTTGGGTTTGTCATATTCAATATCAGGCACTTTAAGAGACTTTACATCCCAAATCTCATCAGCATATTCTCGAATACATCGGTCTGAAGAAAATTTTCCCATGCGAACTGAATTTAATACAGATTTAGTGGTCCAAGCCTTTTGATCTTTGTATAGCTCATCTACTTTAGACTGACATTGAATGTAGGCATCAAAATCCTTTGTAATGCAGTAGGAATCTTCTTCACGAACTAAGTCCATCAGAGGTTTAAACTCTTCAGGTTGCTCTAAATTGAAATGCCCATTTGAAATCAATTCTACCACTTCTTTAAGAAGGGGGTTTTTCTCAATTTCTTCAGTCGGGCTATAGCCATCTTTTTTTAGCTGGCTGATCTCATCAGCTTTCTTTCCAAAGATAAACATGTTTTCTTCTCCGATCTCTTCAAGCATCTCTACATTGGCTCCATCGAGTGTTCCAATGGTAAGAGAACCATTGAGAGCAAATTTCATGTTACTTGTTCCTGATGCCTCATATCCCGCTGTAGAAATTTGTTCTGACAAATCTGCTGCAGGAATAATTTTTTCGGCAGAAGAAACTTTGTAGTCCGGGATGAAAACAACTTTCAAGAGTTTATCAAGTTCAGGATCAGCATTAATAACATATGAGACCATGTTAATTAATTTGATAATTGATTTAGCAATGGTATAGGAAGGGGCAGCCTTTCCACCAAAAATTATGCAGCGCGGAACGTAGTCGCCATTGGGTTCTTTTTTAATTTTGATGTACTGCGCTACAACATGAAATAAATTTAACAACTGTCTCTTGTATTGGTGGATACGCTTTACTTGAATGTCAAACATCATGTCAGGGTTAATCTCAATGTCCATTTCCTGTTTGATGTATTTTGCTAAGCGCTCTTTATTGTAGCGTTTAACCGCGTGCCACTCTTCTAAAAATTTTTCGTCTTGAATAAACTCTTCAACTTTGCGTAAATCATTTAAGTCGTGCAAAAAGCTACTGCCAATTTTACTTTCAATGAGTTTGGCCAACTTAGTATTACATTGGATAAGCCATCTTCTAGGTGTAACTCCGTTGGTCTTATTGATAATACGATCAGGAAATATTTCGTTGAAATCTTTGAAAATATCATCTTTTAAAATCTGAGTATGTAGTGCTGATACCCCGTTGACCTTGTGCGAGCCCACAATAGAGAGGTTTGCCATATTCACTCTTTTTCCATCCTCATCTTCTTCAATAATAGAGATTCGCTTTAATAACTCTTTGTCATTTTGATGGTGATTTGCAGCCTCTCTTAAAAAATGACTGTTTATTTCATAGATGATTTGCATGTGCCGAGGAAGGTTTTCCTCTAATAGACCTATGTCCCAACGCTCAAGAGCTTCAGGGAGTACTGTATGATTAGTATATGCAAAAGTCTTTTGGCAAATTTTCCATGCATGATCCCAACCAAGTCCTTCATTATCCATTAAAAGACGCATAAGCTCTGGAATGGCAAGTGATGGATGAGTGTCGTTGAGTTGAATAGCAACTTTATTTGGAAAATCGTTGAAGTCTTTGTTTTTGAATTTAAAGTGACTTAGAATGTCTTGAAGAGTTGCAGATACTAAAAAGTACTCTTGAAAGAGTCTAAGCTCTACTCCTTTTTCTATAGAGTCGTTAGGATAGAGAACGCGCGTTATCGTTTTAGATAAGGCAAGATCTTCAACAGATTTTAAATAATTTCCACTACTAAATGACTCAAGGTTGAACCCCTTGGCGGGTTCTGCACTCCAGAGCCTAAGTGAGTTTACATTATTAGTGCCATAGCCAATATAAGGAGTATCGTAGGCTTCAGCTAGTACGACATCTGTATCAGACCACTTGTAATAAGTTGAACCATCTTCACGAGTTTTTGCTTTAACTTGTCCTTTGAAATGCACTTCATGGACGTGCTCTGGTCGTCTAATTTCCCAAATAGATCCTTCTTTAAGCCAGTTGTCTGGAAGCTCTACTTGATCTCCATTTTCAATCAGTTGTTTAAAAATTCCGTACTCATAACGCAATCCATAACCATGTGCAGGTAGTCCTATGGTAGCCATGGAGTCTAAGTAACATGCTGCAAGCCTTCCTAGTCCACCATTTCCAAGGGCAGCGTCGCGCTCAAACTCACAAATTTCATCAAGATTTAGGCCTAAATCACTCATTGCTTGTTGACAAACTTCGTAAACTCCCAAGTTTATCATATTTTTTTTCATAGATTGACCCGTGAGGTATTCTAGCGATAAATAATAGACTTGTTTTGCGTCTGAATGGTGATAGTGTTTTTGAGTTTCTATCCAGCGATCAACTAAACGATGCTTAATAGACCATGCTAGAGAGTGTAAGTAGTCTTCTTCAATAGCGGTTTCTTCATCTTTACTCTCTTCGTAACGCAAGCAATTAACAATAGAGCGTTTCATGCTTTCAATATCCATTCCTGGATGGAAAAGGCGTACTCCACATTCTTTAATTTTTGTTTTCAGTTTACCGCCTGGGCGCTTGAGACTTTTGTAGTGCATATTAAATTGCCTATTTGTTTTAAGGTAATATGCCTCTATCAAATATTTTTTTAAAAAAGTCAAGCGGATCTAATGATAAAACAATCTCTTTGAGTAAGCTTGCATTAAAGTTGTTTTAACTATTTTTGAGCGTTGTACATTTGCCAAGCTTTGTAAAAAGCCTCTCCAGCTCCGTATAGCGCTGCGCCGGCTACAGCTCCGGGAGGACCTGCAATTGCACCGCCCATACCTATTGCAGCTGTAAGCTTGCTAAGTTTTTTGGCTGTTGAGTATTTTCCTGTATCAGTACGCTTCATTGGCTCAATAACTTCAACAGGTCTGCTCGTTAATTCTTGTCGCCTGGCTTCTTCATCAAAATGCGAAATTCTTTCTTGGCAGACAGGAAAGTCAATCATAAAATTATGAATCTTTTCCCAGTCATACGCAGCTGTGTAAGCTGCTTTAGATGCACTTTTTTGCAATTGATCTCCTGAGCCTACTCCAAAGACAAATCCTTCTCCTTCCAGGTAATTTTTTTTCTTAAGGGCTTCACTTTGCTTGTCTTGAGAAAAATCAGTTTTAAACTGATGGCTACCTCTAATAAATTTCACTAAGTGATCACCTAGTTTAAGGGGAGCTTGAGAAGGAGCTGAAGAATCTTTCAGAGCTGAACTTTTAAAAACTTTAAAAAACACATTGTAGGCTGTTTTTAAAGTTTTGCTGCTTTTTGGCTTTTGTAAATATATGTCATGCTCAGGAGCTGCTTGACCTCTAGCTATTGCTCTTTGGTGTTTAAAGTATGTTTCATGGCTACTTATGTCAAAGATGTATTTTTTAAGGCTGTTTGTGTTGACCCATGTTGTAGTTCTTCCTCCATCAAAGCTAATCTTAGTAGCTTTTCCTAGAATTCTTTCAAAAAAACCGGCTTTTTTTATTCCAATTTTACCTTGGCTTCTTCCTACAGATCTTGATCCTGAAACAGAGGAGAGTCCTCTTGAGTCTTCACTGAAGTATATTCTGTTTCCTTGCTCGTGTCTGCTTATAGAGCAGGTTTGGGGTATAGATGAGGGCATATTAGTATATCCTTTTGTTTTTCTAGCTAGTAATATTATAGCATAAAAATACTTATTTGTCAAGATTTAAATTAAGTTTAAGTATCTCTAACTAAGATAAATAGGAGTTTTATTTCAAGCTATAGTCAGGCTCGATTTTGGTAGAGCTAAAAGTCGTTTTTTTTGTGATTTTGATACTAATTAATTGAAACAATCTCTATGATTTAGGAACTTTATGAAATTTCCAGAATCTGGCTCTTGCGAGGTTATTAAGTTATGGTTTATACACAAGAGAAGGGGAGTGAGTTAACCAAATCTCTTCAACGTGTGATGGATAAGAAAAACAACAATTCTATGTATAATTTTGAAAACTTTGATAGAAAAGCCTTAATTGCTGATCTCGGGCAGGATAAACTGCTTGAATATTTGCGCAATATGTTGCTAATTAGACATTTGGAGACAAGGGCAGAAGCTGCATATCTTCAAGGTAAAATTGGTGGTTTTTTTCACGCATACATGGGGCAAGAGGCTATTCAAACAGCTTGTGTGGATGTCTTTGGTCAGAACAACTGGTGGATAACATCTTATCGTTGCCATGCTCTAGCACTTCTAACTGGAGCAAGTCCTCAAGAAATCATGTCAGAGCTTTTTGGAAAAGCCGATGGGAATGCTTTTGGGCGCGGTGGATCAATGCATCTATATTCTGATAGATTGCTAGGAGGTTTTGGAATTGTGGGAGGCCAAGTGCCTATTGCAATAGGGGCAGCTCTTAGTATTAAGTATCTTAAGAAAAAAGATGAAACAGCTATTTGTTTCTTAGGAGATGGTGCAGTAGCTCAAGGGACTTTTCATGAATCAGTTAATTTAGCAGTTCTTTGGGACCTGCCATGTGTCATTGTTGTAGAAAACAATAAGTGGGGTATGGGCACGTCTGTGAATAGAGCTGTTGCTGTTGAGCCTATAGCTGAAAATTTTGCAACGTGTTATGGAATAGAAGGCCACAGCATAGACGGTATGGATATCTTGGCTTGCTACAACGGTTTTAAAAAAGTTCACGAAAGTTCTATTAAAAATAGAAAGCCAATCTTAGTAGAGGTTATCACCGAAAGGTTTAGAGGTCATTCTGTCTCCGATCCAGGCTTATACAGAACTAAGGAAAACTTGAAAGCTGCAATGGAGAATGATTCTTTGCTGCGCTTGAAACTTGATTTAATTGAGGCAGGTTTTTTAACTGAAGAGCAATACAAGGCTTTTGACAAAGAAGCAAAAGATCAAATTGTTGAGGTTGTGAAAAATGCAGAGCTCTCACCTAACCCAGATCCAATTGTTCTAGAAGAAGGGGTTTACAAAGAAGAAGACTAATGGGAATGCAAGAAGTAGACATACGCGAAGCTATTAAACAAGCTCTTGATGAAGAAATGGAGAGAGATTCTAGAGTCCTTATCCTAGGCGAAGAGGTGGCTGAGTACAACGGCGCATACAAAGTAACCAAAGGCCTACTAAATAAATGGGGACCTGAGCGTGTTTGTGATACACCAATTTCAGAGAATGCTTTTACAGGAATGGGAGTAGGGGCTGCTTTAACAGGGCTTAGGCCTGTAGTTGAGTTTATGAGCTTTAACTTTTCATTTGTGGCAGCTGACCAAATTATCTCTAATGCAGCTAAAATGTTCTATATGTCAGGAGGGCGCTTCAATGTTCCTATTGTATTTAGAGGCCCTAACGGATCTGCAGCTCAAGTATCGTGTCAACACTCACATTGTATTGAAGCTCTATATGGCAATATCCCAGGCTTAATTGTTTTAAGCCCAAGCAACGCCTACGATGCAAAAGGTCTTCTGAAAACAGCTATTCGCAATCCAAACCCTGTCTTGTTTCTAGAAAACGAGATGGCTTATGGAAAAAAAATGGAAATTCCTACGGAAGAATATTTGGTTCCAATTGGCAAGGCAAATGTCATCCAAGAAGGCTCAGATGTTACTCTTGTAACTTATAGCCGTATGGCTGATATTTGTCAGGAAGCTGCAGGAGAACTTCTCAAGCAAAACATTAAGGTTGAACTCATCGATGTTAGATCTGTTAAACCATTAGATATAGCTACAATTAGCAAGTCTGTTCGTAAGACATCTAGATGTGTTCTTGTAGAAGAAGGTCACAGTTTTGCTGGAATTTGTTCTGAAATAGGTTTTCAAATTATGCAGCATTGCTTTGACTATTTAGATGCTCCTATAGAGCGTATAACCCAGAAAGAAACACCAATGCCCTATTCAAAGCTTTTGGAAAAAGAAACCCTGCCCACCAAAGAGAAGGTGGTTGCTGCAGTGCTTAAAACACTCAACCGTTAGGAGACAACTCAAATGCCTTTTACATTGACAATGCCAAAACTCTCACCGACTATGGAGCACGGAATTATTGCCAAATGGCATAAAAAAGTAGGTGAAAAAGTAGAAGCCGGTGAAGTTCTTTTAGAAATTACAACAGATAAAGCAACCGTTGAACACAATGCTTTAGATGAGGGGTTTCTAAAAGCTATTTTAATTTCTGAAGGAGCTCAAGCCAATGTAAATCAAGCCATAGCTATTTTTACTGAAGAAGAATCAGAGAGTATTGAAGGCTACCAGCCAGAAGGGCAAACTCCAGCAGGAGATCAAGAAGAAGCAAAAGAGCAGCCCCCAGCAAACCAGCAAGCTGAGGACTCCCCTCAGAAGGAATCTCCTAAAGGCGCATCTTTTTCTCAACCAGCCTTTGTGCCTGAACCCCCACTTGACAATTACAGTTTCCCTTATCACGTAGATGCAGGTTCATCAAAAATTGCGGCGTCTCCACTTGCAAAAAAAATAGCAAAAGAAAAAAACTTAGATTTAAGCTCAATTAAAGGGTCAGGTCCTGGTGGACGTGTGATGAGTGAAGACTTAGATCTTGCTCAGCATAAATCCTTAGCAAGCTTTAGTAATGGCCAAACTCCAACTATTGCCCCTGGAACTTATGATGAAGAGGCCATGTCACCTGTACAAACAATTGTTGCCGAACGACTCCAAGCTGCTAAAACATTTATTCCGCATTTTTATATAAACCAAGATATCGAAGTCAGCGCAATGATGCGGGTAAGACTCGAACTTAAAAAGCAAAATATTAAGGTTAGCTTTAATGATTTTGTTGTACGAGCCTGCGCATTAGCTTTAAAAGAACACCCTAAGATCAACAGTGGCTTTAACTCTCAAAACAAAACCGTGATTCGGTTTAAAACTATTGATATTGCTATTGCCGTAAGTTTGGAAGAAGGTTTAATTACACCTATTATCCGCTACGCAGATTACAAAAACCTAGGGCAGCTTTCACAAGAAGTTAAAAACCTGGCTAAAAAAGCGCGTGATGGTAAGCTTGCAATGGAAGAATTTAAAGGGGGCTCATTTACTATATCTAATTTAGGTATGTATGGCATAAGTTCTCTTCTACCTGTTATAAATCCTCCTCAAGCAGCCATTTTAGGGGTTGGAGGAATTTCAACATTTCCTAAAGTTGAAAATGGAGAGCTGATCGAAGGGAATAAGATGACCCTTACTTTAGCAGCGGATCATCGGGCTATTAACGGAGAAGATGGAGCCAAGTTTTTGAAGACTTTAAAAGGCTTATTAGAAAATCCATCTGTGCTGCTAATCTAACGAAGCCTCAGCTTCAACACTTAAAGCAGAGTAAATTTCTTTTAGAAGCTCCCTGGCTTTGGCAGGTGACTCAAGCTGAAATGTAGTTTTTCCCATGCACTCACCAATATGAATAGATATAGCATCTTTTGGAAGTTTAGAGTACATTTCTAGATCAGTGCGATCATCTCCCATACACATTATGAAATGATCTTGAGTATTTTTATCTAAAATATGCTGGATGTACTGGCCTTTAGAGACCCCTTGAGCTCTTATCTCAATAACTTTTTTTCCCGTTATTATCTCAACGGGAAGGTTGGCCAAATCATGTATTAATGAGGTGTATAGCTCTTTTGCTCTCCATTCACCATAGTCTAAGTCAGCAAGGCGATAATGCCAGCAAAGAGAACATTCTTTTGTTTCTAAAAAACTTCCAGGCACTTCTTCTGTCATTTTTTCTAGTACTTCATTGACATATGGCGCCCAGCTCATGTCAAACTCTCTCAGCTTTTGCCAATCAGCATCAGTTGATTTGTGTTTGAATCCATGTTCAGCAGAAAGGCTGATAGGAAGGTCTCCAAGCCAGGCTTGTAGAGTTTTAGCATCACGTCCGCTTACAATATGCACCTCAGTGTTTTTTAATGAAGAGAGGTTTCTTAAAAGTTGCAAGATCTCATCTGTGGGAGTGGCCTTTGTTGGAAGAGATGTTATTTCTCTGAGCGTGCCGTCGTAGTCTAAAATAATGATGCGCTTAGAACTTTCTTGAGCTTTGCATAAAAGTTTCTCTTTATTGCCAACACTTAGAGAAAAATTGTGGTGGCGGAAATTATTTTTTTTTGCAACGAGCTCTAGCTTTTCTAAAAATTGTTTAGCCCATAGAGGGCTATCTAAAGCCACAACAGAGTGGGCCATTTTATCAATTTTATTTTTTCTTTCCATCTCAGGCATCTCTAGAGCTTTTTTTAAATCTTCAGATAGCCCTTCTATATCTAAAGGATTTATTAGAGCTGCGTGTGGTAAGTGATGGGAGACTCCAGCAAACTCACTGAGAAGTAAAGCTCCAGCAACAGGCATTTTACTTGCACAGTATACAAACTCTTGAGCCACTAGATTCATTCCATCTCGAATGGATGCTATAACGCAAACGTCTGCTAAGCAATAGAGAGCAATAAGCTCTTCAAGCGGTAGGTTGCGGTAAATATATTGAACCGGGATGAACCCGGGTTTTGAATATTTTCCATTTAAACGACTGATAGCTTTTTCAATATCTGATCGGTAGCGTTGATACTCTATACTATCGTGACGACTTGGAACTATTATTTGAAGTAAGACAACTTTACCAACAAGTTTAGGGTTTTTTTCTAAAAAATGTTCAAAGGCTTGAAGCTTTAATGAAATTCCTTTCGTATAATCAAGACGTTCAACACCTAGAATCACCTGGTGGTCTTTATATCGGCTCTGAATCTCTTGTATATAACCTGAATAGCTCGGATTTGACAAAACTTCATCAAATGACTTAATGTTCATGCCAATGGGGTTGACTCCAATCCCAACTTTTTTCCCATGATAAGTTACACCCTCTGAATTAGAGTCACAGCCTAAAACACGCAAGCATGCTAAACGAAAGTGCCTAGCATAATCAGATGTGTGAAAACCTATGTAATCTGCTCCCAAAACACCTTTTAATAGAGCTTCTCTTTTTGGGAACATACGGTAAATTTCTGAAGAAGGGAAAGGGATGTGTAGAAAAAATCCAATTTTTAAATCAGGCCTTTTTTCTCTTAATAGTCCAGGTAGAAGCATTAAGTGAAAATCATGTACCCAAATTGTAGCATTTTTCTCAGCAAGCTCTAGAATTTCATTTGCAAAAAGCTTGTTGACTTGTTCATAAAATTTCCAGGAGCTGCAAGTATGTGTAATGTGGTCTGTAAAGTAATGAAAAAGAGGCCATAAAATAGAGTTGCAAAAGGTGTGATAAAAATGCTCCTCCTGCTCTTGGTTGATGAAGATGGGCACTAGGTTCTTTTTTTTGAGCTCTTTTCTTATCGACTCTTCTTGATCTTTGAGAAATGAGGCTCCAGGCCAACCTATCCACGTAAAATCAATTTGTTCTCTTACACCTGTTAAGGCAGAAGCTAGTCCTCCGGTAGATGATTTGATTTCCCAATGATCGTCTTTATTGAAGATTGAAATGGGTAGCCTGTTGCTCACAACAATCAAAGAAGATTTTTGACCCTGCATAGTGCCTCTATAAATGTCTCTCTTTGGTCGATATCAAGCCTTCGTATTTTGCGCAAGACTCTTTAGCAATTGATCTTAAAAAATAATTTGATTCATAGATGGGGTATTGAAAAATAATGAATTATAATTTATAATGATTGAATATATAATACAAACTACATTATTTAGTTAATTATGGATTTAAGTGATCACGAGCTCGAGTTTCCCTGTCAGTATCCCATAAAGGTTATTGGCAAAGCTAATGAAGATTTTAAAAGAAGTATCTTACAAATTGTCCATGGGCACTTTGAACAAAAGGTATCTGATGACTTAATAAGCTTCAAACATAGTAGAAACAACAAATACCTCTCTATTACCATCGACTTTGAGGCTAAAAGTAGACAGCATGTTGATAATATCTATAAAGATCTTAAAGCTTGCAATGAAGTTGTTTACTTAATGTAAAATTAAAAAAAGTACTGTAGAAGAGTTTGTTCGTTGTCAATTTCTAGGGCAAAAGCCGATGTCTTTTAAAGAGCTTGGGCTTCTTTTAGCCAATTAGCCAAATTAGATAAGAGATTTGAAAAAATCACATCTTTCTCTGAAGGTTATCCACATATTTACAGAAATGGTGATGAAATTTGGTGCTAAAAGTATAACTTTTTATTTTAATATTTCTATACTATTTGGGGCTTTTCAAAATTTTCCTTGATAGTCACCTAGGCAATTTAGCTATACAGTTTTTATTTTAAGCAGTAGCTAACGCTTTACTTGTTAATTTCTGTTTTAAAAGGCATTGGGAGTTGATAGATACCCCTTTATCTTATAAAATAGATGTTTAATTTCCATTAGGCATCATTTATGAGACACATGTATTCTGTTGATGCTGACTCTATCGGAGTTAGCCTTCGCAATTTTATTAAAAGTAGACACTGCGATTTTTCGACTCGTGATGTCGAGGCTTTGATTTCTCAAAATGGTTGCAGGCTCAACCAAAAGATTGAGCGGTTTGGTTCGACCAAACTACGTCTTGGGGATACTGTTGAAATCTTTCCACGTTTTTTTTTCGGGAAGAAAAAAAGAAGAAATACCTATTTTATTTGAAGATGATTTTATCATAGCAATCAACAAACCTGTGGGAGTAACTTCTGCTCAAAAAGAGTTAGAAAAGCTTCTTGGAAAAAAAATACTTTTAATACATAGGTTAGACAAGCTCACCTCTGGTCTACTCCTTTTAGCAAAAACTAAAGGAGCACAGCGCGCAATGGAAAAGCTCTTTTTTGATCGAGAGATTGAGAAGCACTATCTTGCCATTGTTCATGGTCGCTTAGTTAAAAATGAAGGGGTTATTGAAAAACCTCTTTGTTTAAAGAAACGATACGAGGGGGGTGTCCTCTATAAAACAGCCCTTTATGGTAAGTCTGCAAAGACAGAGTGGAAAAAGGTTGTGAGCTCAAACACTGAGACCCTACTCTTATTGAGGCCCATAACCGGGCGAACACATCAATTAAGAGTTCACCTAGATTCTATAGAAAGGCCTATTATGGGTGACCCTCAATATGGAGATAAAACAACATCGACTCTACATGTTCCTAGGTTGATGCTTCATGCTAGAAAAATTTCATTTATTCATCCAATCTTGCATAAAAAGATTGAAATCATTGCGCCTATTCCGATAATTATAAGACAAACTATTTCAAAGCTCTTTAAAAAACAAAAGAAATGCGGATATTAATTGTACGTTTGAGTTCACTTGGTGATGTTGTCATGAGTATGGCGGTGCTCCAATTTATTAAAGATGCTCTTCCACATGCTAAAATTGAGTGGCTCGTTGACAGTCGTTTTGCGGATGTTTTAGCTCATAACAAAAATTTAAGCGCAATACACTCTGTTCCAATTAGAGATAATAAGAAAAATGTTCTAAAATGTATTTTTGAAATCTTAAAGCTCAAAAAGATGTTAGGAAAGTATGACCTAGTTATTGATATGCAAGGGTTGATTAAATCAGCGCTGATATCTAGAGCTTTTGGTAAAGTTGTAGTAGGCTTTGACAAGGAAAGCTCAAAAGAAAGCCTCTCTTCAATTTTTTATAAACACAAAGCCAACGTTTCATATAGCAGTCATATCCTAAAAAGGAATTTGTCACTAATTGAAAAGGGATTAGGTCTAAGTGTTAGTAATCA
>JAJACU010000009.1 GCA_022601345.1 Chlamydiota bacterium
AACTGTTTGTTTAATAGGTGTAACTTTTTCTCTTAATTTAGGGACTAACTTTTTAACCCAAGGCCCTGCTGTAATTACCAATCGTTTGGTAAAAAAATCACCTTGATTTGTATTAATTTTAATCGGATCTTTTTCAAAATCAATTTTCAATACTTTAGTTTTTTCAAATAAGTGCACTCCATTTTTAAGTGCGTCTTCTAAGAGAGTATCAACAACATCTTTAGCCGCAATCACACCGCTAGTATTATCCTTGATAACCGTTTGCAAATTAGGAAAAGAAAACTGTGGGTACTGCTCTCTTGCAGCTTTAACGTCTAAAAGCTGAATATCAAGCCCACTTTTTAAAGAGGTTTCAGTATATTGATCAAAAACTTCTCCTGATCCGAAGTAACATGCTGAATTTGGATAAACAAATTGACGCTTACACTTTTTCTCAAGTATATCCCAACCAATTTTTTTTGTTAGTCGCAGTAGATCTATATAAATTTGATTTGGGTAAATACTTCTGATAATTCTAGAGGTTCCGTGTGAACTTCCATTTGTGTGTCCTACTTCAAACTGATCCAAAAGGGCTACCTTTATGTTACTTCTCTCAGAAAGGTAATGTGCGGTAAAGAGTCCTTGAACTCCCGCACCAATGACAAGACAATCAAATGTTTTTTTATGGGCTTGAGACATACAGTAAAAGACACAGGTCAGTTAGTTAGTCAATAGTATACAAGACTTGCAATAAAAGCTAAAATCTATTGCCATCAGACTGTCTCTAATTTTCTTAAGTGGAATTTTCCTTGCTTATACTCTAATTTGGCTAAATTGATTAAATAGCCCAGTAGAAATTATAATAGAAAATTAATGACTCTTCACAAAAGTAATGGGTTTTGCACCTCTCATAGCTTCAAAAGGAACTTCTAGCGACGAAATCTCATGATCTCTGCTTCTTTTGAAACTAACTTCTAATTTTGAAGGAAAACCAAAGATTTCTAATGGGGTAACTTTTAAAGCAAATCTATCGGAGCACTCAGGATATAATATCATAGAGCTATGGCCATACGTGAGCTCCAAAAAGCTTTCCTTTTGCTTGATATAAATATCCCCATAAGCAGGATGAGAGTAAGATCCTAAGTAAGGGGTAGGATTTGAAAGCTTTGAATCTTGGAATTTTTGTGATTCAATATGTGTTTTTAAAGCTTTTCTCTGCTTCAGGAGTTTTTGTTGACAGTCTGAAAGATTAAGGCCTAAATATTGCTCAGAGATATAATTTCCAATATATGTTGCTGCAAAATAACCACTACTGCTGTTATTTACTAAGATTACAAACCCCATACTATCCTCTGGAAAGAATGAAATTTTAGAATAAAATCCGTCAATAAGACCATCATGCCAAATATTTTCATGTCCCTGACAGTCAGAAATTAGCCATCCTAATGCATATTGAGCTTTTTCTGAGTTTACAGGATTAATAAACTCGATTTGTCCCTTATGTGTTTCTGAAAGCAAATCCTTTGAAAGGAGAGCTTCGCTCTTATTTTGTGACAAGTGATAGTTTAGCCAGCTAAGGACGTCGTTTAAACTCGAAAAAAGACCTCCTGCAGGACGAATTGCATACATTTCTCTGAAAGGGATTTGAGTCACTATGTTGTTGGTTTCCGCGTAAGGAAGAGCATGATCCTGAGCCAATTTTAGCGTCTTTAACTCTGCAGTCGAACAATCCATAGCCAAGGGCTCAAAGATCCTTAATGCGACATTTGATTCCCAAGATTGACCCGTTATTCTCTCAATCAAAATGCCCAGTACGCTATACATATAATTATTGTATTGATAGCTTTGAGTCAATTCTTCTAATCCCTCAAGGTTGTCTAAAATTTTGACTACTTCTTGTTGAGATAGATTGTAATAAAACCAAATGGGATCATTTCTTGGCACACCTGTCCGATGGGCAATCAAATCTCTAATTGTCAAATTTTCAAATCTGAACTCGGGAATATACTGCGTTACTTTCTCATCCAGATCAAATCGGCCTTCTTCAGCCAGCTGGGCACAAATTAAAGCCGTGAATGCTTTGGTGCAAGAGCCCAATGCAAACTGGGTATCAAATGTTACCGGCAATTTTTGGGCAACGTCTCGAAATCCATAAGTTTTTTTGTAAACAATCTTACCGCCTTGAACCACCCCTATAGAAGCCCCTGGGATACTGAACTGTTGAAGGACATCTTCTATAAACAAATCCATATTTTCACTTATTGTTGGTGGGTTAGCATACAACTCATTGCTATTGAGTGTAAGCAGCAAAGAGATCAAAAGAAATGCTAAGATAAGTTTTGGATAAACTAATTTATGCAATGTCTGACTTAATTGTATATAAATATACATATTATTCTCTCTAAGTCTTTAGAATAGCTCAGAATTTTTATCAGAGCAAGAATATCATTGAGAACCTGGCAAGAGAACTAGATGAAGCTCAAGACTTCTCTCTAAAATAGGACAAAACCCTGAAAGCCGCAAACTTATTGATACGCTTGTATCAATCTGCAGTAATGAATACATCCAAAAACCTAAGAGCATCCAGAAAACTCTTCAAAATGCTGGATCTCAACCAAGATCAAAAAAGAGTTAATTTAAGTTACTCTTTCCTTGCTCTGCATCATAATTAGGCCATTGTATAGTATATTTAAAGAATTTTTCTTTAATCTAGAATGTGAATGGCAATTGATTTCCTATTTTTATATACTTACGATCCAAGATTAATCTAAACGGATAAAGGAAATATATGTCCTCTCCAAAGATTTCAATTGTTATTCCTACTTTTAATAGGGGGTATATTCTTTCTAAAGCCATTCACAGTGTACAAAATCAAGCTTTTAATTCTTGGGAACTATTTGTTGTAGACGATGGATCAACAGACAATACAAAAAAAACTGTCCAAGGGTTTTTATCAGATAAGCGTATCCATTATATTTATAAAAGAAATAAAGGAGCATCATCAGCAAGAAATGAGGGTTTAAAAAGAGCTAGAGGAGAATATATTACTTACCTCGATAGTGATGATATACTTTACCCTGACTACCTGACAGTAGCTCACAAACAATTAGAAAAGAGACTGGATAAATCTTTTGCTCTTGTTAAAGCAAAGCGTTATCTTGAATTTTATGACGAATGTGGCTTTTTAAAAGCTTCAAGAGAAGAAAATTTTGAAATAAAAAAGCCTACATTACAAGACTTTTATAATTGGTCTATTAAAGCTTCTATTGGAACTGGTTTTATTCATCGAAGGAAACTAAATGGGACTTTTAGGTGGAATGAAGACCTGAAGTTATTAGAAAACCTAGACTTTACTATGCAGCTTGGATTTCTTGATCGAAATGGATTCTTATATATTCCTGATGAACTTTGTGAGTATCGGCAAAGGTATGGTCGAGACGGGCTTTGTTCAAAAGCCTCTTATAAAGATTGGGCAGAAGCTTTCCAAAAAATTTATGAATTACATAAACACGATCCAATGATGAAAAGTCCTTCTATTTACCAGAATCGAATAGAAAAATACATGTCTTTACATAAGCAATGCATGCAAGGGAAGGTAGTTCCTCCAATGTATAAATTTTTTCCTGAGTTTTATAAAGGCAAAAACTAACCAGAAATTTCAAAAAGTAAAAAATATTCAAGTATGAAGATATTAATCACTGGAAGCTCTGGAAGATTTGGAAGCGCCATTGCAAATTTTTTAAGCAATAAACACAAAATAATTGGTATTGATCTCAATCCGGGTGCTCATACAACACATATAATTGACATATCTTGTAACAAAAACAAACTTATCGATGTGTCAAGAAATGCCGATGCCATCATTCACACTGCAGCTTTGCATGCTCCACATGTAAAGCTTTTCAGCAAGAAAAAGTTCTGGGAAGTAAATGTTGTGGGAACAGAGATCTTACTAGACATATGCTTAAAGCACAAAATTCCTCGTTTCATTTTTACAAGTTCAACATCGATTTACGGGCATGCTCTGGTGCACCCTAATTCAACAATATGGGTCACTGAAAAGCTGCACCCACAGCCAAGAGACATTTACGATGAAACCAAACTAGCTGGAGAAAAATTATGTGAAGAGGCAGCCTCAGATCAACTTTCTTGCACCTCACTTAGAGTATCACGATGTTTCCCGGAACCTAGAAACTTAATGGCCATTTATAGGCTCTACAGAGGAATAGATATCAGAGATGTTGTTTACGCTTACCAGCTTGCTCTGGCCTCAAGGGTTTCTGGGTATGAAGTATTTAATATTTCTTGCCAATCTCCTTTCAAACCTTCTGACCTAGACAATCTTTATAGAAATCCTGGAAAAGTCATAGAACATTACCATCCAGAGGCTTTTGACCTTTTCCAAAAAAACGGGTGGCTATTTCCTACTACTATCGACAGAGTGTATGCCATAACAAAAGCACAGTCTCAACTTGGATTTAAGCCCCTTTGCAATTTCTTGGATTTTTTGAAATTTGAGAACCACTGATTGCACGCCACCTGGCACTAACAAAACCTACAAAAATTAGTACATCTTTAAATTTGATCCACGTATAAATAAGGAAATTTTGAAAACCTTCAAATCGACTCCCTTGCACTCTTAGAGAACAAGGGTTCGAATTCGTTGCATTGTCGGAGGAAGTGGGATTCGAACCCACGGTACGCTTTCACATACACACGCTTTCCAAGCGTGCTCCTTCGGCCGCTCAGACACTCCTCCAAAGAAGGCAAGCATTTTAACGCACTCGTTTGCTAAAAACAAGATAGATTTTATCCACGCCTACTCCCCAGGTACAAGGTAGGGATACTCGACTCTAAAAGTATAGGTGCTCACTTTAGGACCTGATTGAATAAACTGTAATCGCGCTGTGTAGTCCCGGGTTGTACAGCCATTTGGCGCGCTATTGACAGTTTGTTGAAAACATTTAGCAAAAACAGTTTGTACCAATTCAGCTTCTGCTCCTGTCTTTACTTCTCCAGTAAAGTAAGCTTGTCTTCTATTGCTTTCAGAGTCATCGTAAATAGTCTCTGGTTCGACATTTACAGTGATTTCAGAACCACCTTCACACATTTTCTCTCGAACTTTATCAAAAACATCAGGCATGAAAATAGCTGTTAAAGGAATACAGTACTCATCATTTTCTTGAGTAATAGCCATACTGCCAAGCACCACAGCTTCTTCTTCCGCCGCAAGTAGATCACCACTTCCTAATCTAAAGCGAGCATTTCTTGCCCCAGGAGAAGATGACCATGATGAAGACCTCACATGATCTTCTTCAATAGTTAGCCTTGAACCTAGTGACTCAGGAGCAGATGCAACGCGTTTAACCAATGTTTTTCCTCAGTATTTCTTAAATGTAAGATCGTAGGATAAATCAATGATTAATAAAGCCGAAGAAAAATTATATCAAAAAATAAGTGGACATCTATTAAAAAATTTCATTTTCAGGCATTACATATATCCCATCAAGGTTACGGAAGTATTTCTCATAATCCATACCAAATCCAATAATGAATTTATTAGGGATTTCTAGGCCTACAAAATCTACCTTTTCAAGGCCATCTTCAGTTCTAGTCCCAAGTTTATCTACTAAAGACGCTGTAAGAACCTCTTTGGCTCCTTGAGCATAACAGTACTCTATTACAGATTTAAGGGTTTTTCCAGTGTCTATAATGTCTTCAACAAGCACGACTACTCTATCTTCAAAAGAAGATTTGGGCTTAGCTAAAATCTTAAGGTCTCCACCATTAATTTTACCACCATAGCGTGTAGCATGGATATAGTCTATTTGCAGAGGAAAGTCTAAACGCGTCATGAGCTGCCCCATTGGAACAATAGCTCCATTGAGCACACAAACAAAAATAGGATTTTTATTCTCAAGCTTTTCTGTGATCTCTAAAGCCATTTTATCAAGTGCTTTATGCATATCTTCTTTTGAATAAAGCTGCTCTGCCTGATTCAAAATATTTTTATACTTTTCATTTTCTAAAGACTTTTGTTCATCTGAACCTGCGTTCAAACTAGCAGTTGCCATAACTAATATTCCTAAACATAAAATAATTTTTCTCATAAAATGCTCCTTAAAAAAACGGTCATTTTACGCACAACATTTAATTTATTTCAAATCCAATTAATAAAATAATTATTTAACAACTCTAATAAAATCGAATTTTTACTTGATAAATAAGCATTTTTATAGGATCATATTATGATAAACTTTAGTTAATTAATTAACATGAAAAAGAAACTTTTATTACTTCTAATAATTCCTTTATTTATTGTTTGTTGCTCTTTTTTTTCTTCAAAGAGACAGCCTACAACTAAACCTGAAATTCTAGTTACAATTGCACCTTACAAGTATTTTGTTGAACGACTTACAGATAACAGTATTTCTGTAAAAAACCTTGTTCCAGAAGCAGCAGATCCACATGGTTTTGAACCCCCAGCTAAAGAGCTCGTTGGCCTTTTTGATACAAAAGTCTGGTTCTTAATTGGAGAGCCCTTTGAAAAGCAGTTTTTACCGATAATTCAAAAAAATGACCCAGACATAAATGTGGTTCATCTAGATGAAGATGTGGCAGTGCCCCTTCACCTTTCTTGCTCGCACCACAGCCACCATTCTCTTGAAGATCGTCACTTTTGGATGAGCCCAAATGTGATGAAAACTCAAATAAATATAATGGCAAAAACTTTACAAAAACTATATCCAGAAAAATCAGCACTCATTGAGCAAAGGCTAGGAGAAGTCAATTTAGACTTTGATAATCTTGATTTAGCAATGTCAGAGAGCATTAAAAAATACGATTCCGACTACTTACTTGTTTCACACCCAGCTTTTGGGTATTTTTGCAGGGACTACGGCTTACACCAATTAGCTTTAGAAAATGAGACTCAAGATCCTTCCCCAAAAGAGCTGGCAACATTGTTTTCAATGATCAATGAGAAAGACATCAAGAATATCTATGTTCAAAAACAGCACAATTATAAAATGGCAAAGCTCACAGCCGACTCTCTAAATCTAAAGATGGTTGAGGTCAACCCATATAAAGAGAACTATTTTGAAAATATGCACTCTTTTGGCAATCAACTGGAGCAGCAATAATATGCATGAAATTATTCGCTTAAATAAGATTAGTTTTTCCTATGGGCAAACTCCTATCTTAAAAGATATTTCGCTTTGCATCTATCCGGGAGAATTTATCCATGTCATTGGACCTAATGGCGGTGGAAAAACAACTCTTTTAAAGTTATTTATGGGTTTTATCGAACCTAGCTTAGGAAAACTAACAATCAATGGAAAAAGCCCCAAGCAAACTCAAAATAAGATTGCTTATGTTCCACAAGTTTTTGCTTTTGATAAGCTATTTCCTACATCAGTATTTGAGGTTGCTTTATCAGGTCGCTTATCACGCTTACCCTGGCATGGTAAATACCAAGAAAGAGACAAACAAAAAGCGATGGATGCTCTTAAACAAGTAGATATGGATGAGTTTGCCCATCACCCTATTGGTGAACTTTCAGGAGGCCAAGTGCAGCGTGTACTCATTGCTAGAGCACTTGCATCAGAGCCCCAAATATTGCTTTTAGATGAGCCCACCTCTTGCATCGACCACTCTGCTCAGCTAGCTGTAGACAAAATACTTAAAAAACTTAGAAGAAAGCTTACCATTATTATGGTTACCCATGATTTAGACCATATCGGCAAAGACTCTGACCGAGTATTTTGTATTCACGGAAGACTCTCAGAGCTCAAACCCGATGAGGTGTGTCAGCATTTTTCAATGGGCCTTTATAAAGAAAAAGCGGAGGTCCTAGCATGAGTTTTTTAGAAGCCCTTTTAAATCACTCTATTCTACAATATGCCTTGCTCGCAACCCTATTTGCTTCAATAGCAAATGGAGTGATAGGCTCTTTTGTTGTGATTCGTAGACTTGCTTTTATTAGTGGTGGAATTGCCCATTCGATTCTCGGAGGAATTGGCCTTAGTGTTTGGCTAAAAAGTGTTTTTGGAATCATGTGGCTATCTCCTCTATGTGGAGCTCTAATTGCAGGTTGGCTCTCAGCGTTAGCGCTGGGCTGGATTCACCTCAACTATCGAGAACGAGAAGACTCAGTTATTGCATCAATTTGGACAATAGGTATGGCGCTAGGAATCTTATTTTTAGCAACATCTCCAGGGCCAAAAATTGAACTTGGAAATTATTTAATTGGAAATATTTTATGGGTTTCGTCGACTGAACTCTGGCTTTTAGCTATTCTCAATGTCCTTATTCTTGCCATAGTAGTTTTCAAATATAACAAGCTCTTAACGCTTTGCTTTGATGAAAATCAAGCCAAATTACAAGGCATTAATACCAAAGTCCTTTATATGCTCTTACTGCTTCTTATTGCCACAACTGTGGTGTTAATGATGCAAATTGTTGGAGCAATCTTAGTGATCACCATGCTCATCGTCCCTGCTACAATGGCCAACCTTTTTACACGATCATTACCTGTGATGATGCTTCTTGCAATCTTGCTTAACATTGTATTTTGCTATACAGGAATCTTTACAGCCTACACATTTAGCCTTCCAACAGGAGCTACAATTGCGCTGATTTCAGGGATTGTTTACGTTGCTACTTTGTTAGTAAAAAGGAAAAGACTACGATCAAGAGTATGAGTTAGCGAGCTCTTCAAGCTCAAATAAGACTTCTTTAAGCTTTTCAGTGCCATCACCGTTCTTAGCTGATATTTCCAAAATCTTATGTTCAAAATTGACGCTTCTAAAAGCATCAATTTTTTCTTTAAAATCCCCTGCGTCACATTTATTTAAAAGGACAAAAGAAGGTTTTTCTAATATTTTAGGATTGTACTGCTCTATTTCAGTGCGTAAGACTTGATACTCTTTAATAGGATCTTCTTGAGACATATCTAAAATGAAAAACAGTATCTTTGTTCGCTCAATGTGCCTTAAAAACTGAAACCCTAAACCTTTATTTTTGTGAGCTCCTTCGATAATTCCTGGAATATCTGCAATAAAGAAACGTCTATAGTCTTTGGTCTCAATAAACCCTAAATTTGGGCTCAGTGTAGTAAAAGGATAGTTCGCACACTTTGCATGTGAATG